>NZ_JBEYCF010000033.1:0-76957 GCF_040632605.1 Streptomyces sp. NPDC019224
CGAGCGGTCGGTGACCGCTCGCCCCTCTCCCGTACACCCGACGGTCAGTCGCCGTCCGGGTCGGCGCGCTCCAGGGCCGGCCGACGCGGGGCCACCGACTCCGTCAGCAGGTAGTCGGCCGCGGCCGTGTCCGTGACCAGGCTGGTGACCAGGCCGGACCGCAGCACCGCGCCGATCGCGGCGGCCTTGCGCTGCCCGCCCGCGATCGCCACCACCTCGGGAATCCGGCGCAGCCGGTCCGCCTCGACGGTGATGCACCGCTCGCCGAGGTCCCGGCCGACCCGGCGGCCCTCCGCGTCGAACAGGTGGGCCGACATCTCCGCGGCGACGCCGAGCGAGGCGTAGTGCCGGCGCTCCTCGTCGGAGAGCATGTCGTGCACGGTCGAGATCCCCGGCTCCCAGGAGCCGATGGAGACGGCGGCGACCGTCACCTTGTCGAAGTACTCGAAGGCGCGGGCGATCCCCGTCTGGTGGCGCAGCGCGGCGGCCGTCGCCGGGTCCGGCAGCAGCATCGGCGCGTAGATCGGGTGGGCCTCCCCGCCGGAGACCTGGGCGGCCCGGCGCACGGCCTCCACCGAACCGCGCTCGGCGGTGCCCGCGTCGTACACCCCGGTGAGCTGCACGACCGTGCACGGGGGCAGCCGGTCGAGGGCGGCGGCCATGTGGATGGTGGAGCGGCCCCAGGCGAGCCCGAGCACATCGCCCTCGGTCACCAGTTCGCCGAGCAGGTCGGCCGCGACCTCGCCGAGGTTCTCCGGGTCCGCCGCGTCGTCCTGCTCCTCCGCCGGGGACTCGACGACGACCGCGTGGCGCAGGCCGTAGCGGGCGCGGAGCGCGTCGGAACGCTCGGCGTCCAGCTCCGCCGGGACCCGGATCTCGATCCGTACGAGGTCACGCTCCAGGGCGGTCTCCAGGACCCGGGCCACCTTGAAACGACTGACGCCGAACTCCTCGGCGATCTGGATCTTGGACTTGCCCTCGAGGTAGAAGCGGCGGGCCATGGCCGCCGCCTGCACCAGCTCCGCGGGCCCCATCCGCAGGGCGGACCGGCCCGCCGACATTGCAGACACCGCGTTCTCCTCACTGCTGTTCACGCTCTTGATACGCCGTTCATCCTGTCAGATACGGCGACCCCTGACCGGCCCCGTCGGACCCCGTTCATCTGCCCTTGGCCCGGACGACCCCCGCTCGCACGCGCCCGTGCCGTCGCGGCCTCAGTGCGCGCAGGCCCAGCCGGCCGAGCCGATGGCCCCGTCGGCCCTGGCGCGCAGGGCACGCACCGCGGCGGCCGGGTCCTCGGCGCCGTACACGGCGGAGCCCGCGACGAAGACGTCGGCGCCCGCCTCGGCGCACCGCTCGATGGTGGATTCGGAGACCCCGCCGTCGACCTGGAGCCACAGGTCGAGGCCGTGCTTGGAGATCAGCTCACGGGTGCGGCGGATCTTCGGCAGCATGATGTCCAGGAACGCCTGGCCGCCGAAGCCCGGCTCCACCGTCATGATCAGCAGCATGTCGAGCTCGGGGAGCAGGTCCTCGTACGGCTCGATGGGCGTCGCCGGCTTGAGCGCCATGGACGCGCGGGCCCCCTTGGCGCGGATCTCCCGGGCCAGCCGTACGGGGGCCGCCGCGGCCTCGGCGTGGAACGTGACCGACCCGGCCCCCGCCTCGACGTAACTCGGCGCCCAGCGGTCCGCGTCCTCGATCATCAGATGGCAGTCCAGCGGCGTGTCCGTGGCCCTGCTGAGCGATTCCACGATCGGAACGCCGAGGGTCAGATTGGGCACGAAGTGGTTGTCCATGACATCGACATGGAGCCAGTCGGCGCCTTCGACGGCCTTCGCCTCCTCGGCGAGGCGCGCGAAGTCGGCGGAGAGAATACTCGGGTTGATCTGGGCCATGGGCCAAGCCTGCCATGTTCTGCGTCACTTCCCCGCCTCGGTGCGCTCCAAAGCCTCACGGGATCATTACGGTTCGCGCGATCCCGGCGTTTCGCCGCGGTGCGGGAGCCTGCGATCAGCCGGTACGGCGGAGCAGGGCGAGGTACATGGCGTCGGTGCCGTGCAGATGCGGCCAGAGCTGGACGTCGGGTCCGTCGCCCAGGGCGGGGACCCCGGGCATCAGCGGGCGGGCGTCGACCCACTCGGCCTCGACGGGCGCCCCGCCGCGTCCTTTGAGGACGTCCTCCACCACGACCCGGGTCTCCGCGAGGTGCGGCGAGCAGGTCGCGTACCCGACGACACCGCCGACGCGTACGGCCTTCAGCGCCTCGCGCAGCAGGCCGCGCTGGAGGGGCGCGAAGCCCTCCAGGTCCTCCTTGCGGCGGCGCCAGCGGGCCTCGGGACGGCGGCGCAGCGCACCGAGACCGGAGCAGGGCACGTCCATGAGGACGCGGTCGAAGGCGCCGGGCTGCCACGGCGGGCGGGTGCCGTCGGCGGTGACCACCTGGTACGGACCGGGGTTGCCTGCCAGCGCGCGTTCCACGAGGCGGGCGCGGTGCGGCTGCTTCTCGGCGGCGAGCAGGGCGGCGCCGCGGCCGGCGGCGAGGGCGGCGAGCAGGGCGGCCTTCCCGCCTGGGCCCGCGCAGCCGTCCAGCCAGCGGGTGTCGCCGCCCTCCAGCGGGGCGTTGGCGAGAGCCGCCGCGACGAGCTGGCTGCCTTCGTCCTGGACCCCGGCGCGGCCCTCGCGCACGGCGGTCAGGGCGCCGGGCTCGCCGCCCTCGGTCATCCGCACGGCGTAGGGCGACCAGCGGCCGGGCAGGGCGTTCTCCTCACCGAGTTCACCGACGAGTTCGTCGGTGGTGGAGCGGCCGGGGCGGGCGACGAGGGTGACCTCGGGCCGCTCGTTGTCCGCTTCGAGCAGGTCCTCGATGCCGGCGCGGCCCCCGCCGAGCGCGTCCCAGAGGGCCGAGACGACCCAGCGCGGGTGTGAGTGGACGACCGCGAGGTGGTCCTCGGCGTCGTCCTCGTAGGAGGGGGCCACCTTCGCCACCCAGCCGTCGAGATCGTCGGCGGACACCTTGCGCAGCACGGCGTTGACGAACTTGGCGCGCCCCTCGCCCAGCACCACCCGGGCCAGTTCCACGCTCGCGGAGACCGCCGCGTGGGTCGGGATACGGGTGCCGAGCAGCTGGTGCACGCCCAGGTTCAGGACGTCCAGGACCGGCGGGTCGACCTCGCGCAGCGGCCGGTCGATGCAGGCGGCGACGATCGCGTCGTAGGTGCCCTGGCGGCGCAGCGTCCCGTAGACCAGCTCGGTCGCCAGGGCCGCGTCCCGGTGGTCGAAGTCGCCCTTGGCGCGGGCCTTCTTCAGCAGCGGCGGCAGGACGAGGTTCGCGTACGCGTCGCGCTCGTCGACGGCCCGCAGGACCTCGAAGGCGAGGAAGCGGACCGGGTCCTTCCTGGGGCGGCGGTGCGGCTTGGCGGGACGGCGACTCGGCTGGTCGTTCACGTGAAAGGTGCTCCGCTGGAGGTGAGAGGACGAACCCTCCCAGCCTACGTCCCCGTCCCGGGGGCCTCAGTTCCCGACCAGCTCGCCGGGGACGATACGGACGCCGCGAGCCCAGTCCGCGGCGCGCATCGGCTTCTTGCCCTGCGGCTGCACCCAGAGCAGCTCGACCGCGTGCGACCCGGTGCCCACGAACACGTTGTTCTTGCCCACCGACAGCTCACCGGGCGCGAGCTCGGACCGGTCCACGGCGGGGGTGACCTGGACCAGCTTCAGGCGCTCGCCCCGGAACAGGGTCCAGGCGCCGGGGGCGGGGGTGCAGGCGCGGACGACGCGGTCGACGCGCAGGGCGGGCGCGGACCACTGGACCTGGGCGTCCTCGACGGTGAGCTTGGGGGCGAGGGTGACCCCGTCGGCGGGCTGCGGCACGGCGTGCAGGGTGCCGTCCTCGATGCCGTCCATGGTCGCGGCGAGCAGCCCCGCACCGGCGAAGGCCAGCCGGGTCAGCAGATCGCCGCTGGTGTCGGCCGGGCGGACCTCCTCGGTGAGGACGCCGTAGACCGGCCCGGAGTCGAGCCCCTCCTCGATGAGGAAGGTGGAGGCTCCCGTCACCTCGTCGCCGGCCATGACCGCATGCTGCACCGGGGCCGCGCCGCGCCAGGCGGGCAGCAGCGAGAAGTGCAGGTTGACCCAGCCGCGGGCCGGGACGTCGAGCGCCGCCTTGGGCAGCAGCGCGCCGTAGGCGACGACGGGGCAGCAGTCCGGCGCGATCTCCCGCAGCCGCGCGAGGAAGTCCTCGTCCCGGGGCCTGGCGGGCTTCAGCACCTCGATCCCGGCCTCCTCGGCACGCTGGGCGACCGGGCTGGCCACCAGCCTCCGGCCACGCCCGGCGGGCGCGTCGGGCCTGGTCACGACGGCGGCCACCTCATGGCGGCCGGAGGCGATCAGGGCGTCCAGGGCGGGAACGGCTACCTCGGGGGTGCCGGCGAAGACGAGCTTCATGGGTGGCTGACTGCCTCTCAGGCCGGACTCTCAGGCCGAAACGTTACGGTGACGAGCGACGCACAAGTCTATGGGGCCGGGAGCCGGGGGGCGTACGCGCAGTTGCGCGCCCCTCGCATGTGCTCATACGCCCCCCGAGCGTGACCAGATCCCCGGGTGCGGCGTTGGTCAAGAGAGATTGACCGAAGCGAGCCGCCCTGGTGCGGCCCGATCCCTTTCAACGCCGGTTCGAGAGGCTTCTTCATGGCCGACCACGCAACCCACGACGCCCAAGCGCGGGCCAGCCTGCATCTCCTGGTGCGGGACATCGAGCGGGTCCGGCGGCAGGTGGACGCACTGCGCACGCTCACCGCCCAACTGGGCAACGTCTACCGTCCGCGCCGCTCCGGCCCGTCCGCGGGCTTCGTCGTCTACGGCAGGGCCCCGGCCCCCACGGTCAGACTGGCCCAGGAACTGCGGGACAGCGTCGAGACCCTGGTCACGGCGGCCGTGGACTTCGACCGTTCGCTGGGCTTCTCCTGGGACGCGGTGGGCTCCGCGCTCGGGGTCACCAAGCAGGCCGTGCACCGTCGTTACGGGGCCCGGCGGGCCACCCCGCAGCCGACGGCGGCCGAGGCCGCCACGGAGGTCGTGCCCCAACGTGGACCCGCCGTACCGGCCGCCCGCTCCCCCCAGCCCCCGACGGACCGCCCCAACCCTTTCCCGGGCCCCCGCAACGGCTGAGGTACGGGTGAGTGGGCCGCCCCGCGCCTCATACGCCGGGGCGGGCCACACCCGCACCCGGCACACGCGCCCGCACCGCATCCGGCCCGTCCGGCGCTTGAGGACAGAACGCCACGCGGGACGCACCCGCGCCCGGTGACGCCCTCAGCCGATGTCCACCGGGTCCACCCGCACCCGCACCGCTCCCCCGCCCCCCGGCGTGCCCCGCGCCAAGCGCGCAGCCTTCAACGCGGCCGCCAGCGCCGCCCCGCTCCCCGGCGGCACCCGGACCAGCGCCCGCTCCCAGGTCTCCCCCGCCGGCGCCTCGAAGGGCCGGCGCGGCCGCCCCGGCTCAGCCGCCGGCACCGGGACCGGACCCAGCACCTCCGCGTCCGCCGGCAACCGCGCCGCCGCCAGGAACCCGGCCAGCGCCTCCGGTGCCCCCGTCACCGACGCCATCCGGGACACCGGCGGAAAGCCCAGCTCGGCCCGCTCCGCCAGCTCCCGCCGGGCGTGCCCGACCGGGTCCCAGCGGACCAGGGCCTGCACCGGCCGCAGCGTCGGCTCGGCGACGACGACCACCGTGCCGCCGTCGGGCCGCCCCCGGACCAGCGCGGCGGCAGACGTCCAGCGGCGCAGCGCCTCCTCGCCGGCGCGCAGGTCGGGCCGGCCGACCATCGCCCAGCCGTCCAGCAGCAGCGCCGCCGCGTACCCCCCCTCGGCGACCGGTTCGGCGCCCGGGGTGCTGACGACGAGCGCGGGCTGGTCCGGCACCGCGTCCAGCACATGGTCGCGCCCGGACGTCCGCACCGGCACGGCCGGGAACGCCCGGCCCAGCTCCTCCGCCGTGCGCCGGGCGCCGACGATCCGGGCGCGCAGCCGCCGGCCGCCGCAGGCCACGCAGTGCCAGGAGGTCTCGGCCCGTCCGCACCAGGCGCAGTTCAGGTCCTGCTGGTCGGGTGCCTCCAGCGACCCCGCGCACTGCCGGCACCGGGCGGGTTCCCGGCAGTGCTCGCAGGCGAGCCGGGGGGCGTAGCCCCGGCGGGGCACCTGGACCAGCACCGGACCGGTGCGCAGCCCGTCCCGGACGGTCTGCCAGGCGAGGCTGGGCAGCCGGGCGGCCCGGGCCGCCCCGTCCCGTGCGAGCTCGCCGTCGCCCACGGTGCGGATGACGGGCGCCGCGGCCCTCAGCTGCTCCCGGCCGGCGCGCAGCGGCAGCGCCCAGCCGCTCTCGACGAGCTGTGCGGCCTCCACGGTGCAGCTGAGGGAGCCGAGCAGGAAGGCGCACCGGTCGTGCGTGGCCCGCAGCTCCAGGACCTCGCGGACGTGGGGGAAGGGGGCGTGGTCGTCGCTGTGGCTGGAGTCGCCGTCGTCCCAGACGACGACGAGCCCGAGGTCGGTGACGGGGGCGAACATCGCGGCCCTGGTCCCCACCACCGCCCGGACGGACCCGCGCCGCACTGCGAGCCATTCCCGGTAGCGCCTGCCGGGTCCGGAGCCGGCGGTGAGCAGCGCGTGCCGGCCCGGGCCGAGCAGGGCGGTGAGCGCGGCATCGACCCGGGCGGCGGCCCGTCCGTCGGGGACGACGACGAGGGCTCCGCGTCCGGAGGACAGGGTCGCGGCGACGGCCGTGGCGATCTCGGCCGGCCAGTGCGGGCCGGGCAGCGCGGTCCACACGGCCCTGGGGGCTCCTCCGGTGGCCAGCGCGGACAGGAACGCCGGTCCCTGCTCGTACCGTTCCCAGCTGCCGGGAGCGGGCCGCTCGGGGGCGGGCAGGGGCGCGGGGGACGGCTTGGACTCGGCCTGGGCGTTCCTCGGGGGGACGGCGAGCTGGAGGACGTCGGCGAGGCTGCCCGCGTACCGGTCGGCGACGGCGCGGGCGAGGGCGAGGAGGTCCGGGCCGAGGACCGGCTCCGGGGAGACGACGGAGGCGAGCGCGGCGAGCGCCCCGTTGTAGTCGGACTCGGCCAGCCGCTCGACGAGGAAGCCGTCGACGAGCCCGCCGCCCTCGCGCCGGCCGCCGCGCACGTTGCGGCCCCCGGCCCCGAACCGGACCCGTACCCGCACCCCGGGCTGTGCGTCGGCGTCCAGCTCCTCGGGGACGGCGTAGTCGAAGTACTGGTCGAGGTGGAGCGCCC
This sequence comes from Streptomyces sp. NPDC019224, assembly GCF_040632605.1. NCBI lineage: Bacteria > Bacillati > Actinomycetota > Actinomycetes > Kitasatosporales > Streptomycetaceae > Streptomyces > Streptomyces sp. NPDC019224. The sequence goes on from NZ_JBEYCF010000033.1 coordinate 7,287, forward strand.
CCTTGTTGACGAGGACGCGGGCGACGGGCAGTTCCCTGGCGAGGGCGGCCCCGCGCCAGGTGCGCGGCTTGGCTCGCGGCACGTCGGCCCGGCGCACGGTCTCCCGGATCAGCGCAAGCTGTTCCGGCGCCCCGGACCGGTCGGGTCGCTCGTTCTCGCTGCTCACAGCTCCATCCCTACCAGACGCCTCGGACAACGGCGCCCGCCCTTCCCTCGTCTCCCGGGCCGCGAAACGCCGGAGCCCGGACACCGTGACGGCGTCCGGGCTCCGGCGGAAAACGGTCTGGGCCGTCCCTTACAGGCCGGCGGCGGCGCGCAGCGCGTCCACCCGGTCGGTGCGCTCCCACGTGAAGTCGGGCAGCTCGCGGCCGAAGTGACCGTACGCGGCGGTCTGGGCGTAGATCGGGCGCAGCAGGTCGAGGTCGCGGATGATCGCGGCCGGGCGCAGGTCGAAGACCTCGCCGATGGCGTGCTCGATCTTCTCGGTGTCGACCGCGGCGGTGCCGAAGGTCTCCACGAAGAGACCCACCGGCTCGGCCTTGCCGATCGCGTACGCGACCTGGACCTCGCAGCGGGCCGCGAGGCCGGCGGCGACGACGTTCTTGGCGACCCAGCGCATGGCGTAGGCGGCCGAGCGGTCCACCTTCGAGGGGTCCTTGCCGGAGAAGGCGCCGCCACCGTGACGGGCCATGCCGCCGTAGGTGTCGATGATGATCTTGCGGCCGGTGAGGCCGGCGTCGCCCATCGGGCCGCCGATCTCGAAGCGGCCGGTCGGGTTGACCAGGAGGCGGTAACCCTCGGTGTCGAGCTTGATGCCGTCCTCGATGAGCTGCGACAGGACGTGCTCGACGACGAACTCGCGGATGTCGGGTGCGAGCAGCGAGTCGAGGTCGATGTCGCTGGCGTGCTGCGAGGAGATGACGACCGTGTCGAGCCGGACGGCCTTGTCGCCGTCGTACTCGATGGTGACCTGGGTCTTGCCGTCGGGGCGCAGGTACGGGATGGTCCCGTTCTTGCGGACCTCGGACAGCCGGCGCGAGAGCCGGTGCGCGAGGAAGATCGGCAGCGGCATCAGCTCGGGGGTCTCGTCGCAGGCGTAGCCGAACATCAGGCCCTGGTCACCGGCGCCCTGCTTGTCGAGCTCGTCCTCGTCCCCCTCGACCCGCTTCTCGTACGCGGTGTCGACGCCCTGCGCGATGTCCGGGGACTGCGCACCGATGGACACCGAGACGCCGCAGGAGGCGCCGTCGAAGCCCTTCTTCGAGGAGTCGTAGCCGATCTCCAGGACCTTGTTGCGGACCAGCGTCGGAATGTCGGCGTAGGCCTTGGTCGTAACCTCACCCGCGACATGCACCAGACCGGTGGTGATCAGGGTCTCGACGGCGACGCGGGAGGACGGGTCCTCGCGCAGGAGCGCGTCGAGAATGGTGTCGCTGATCTGGTCGGCGATCTTGTCGGGGTGGCCCTCGGTCACGGACTCCGAGGTGAAGAGACGGCGGGACACATCGCTCCCTGGGGTTGCAGCGGCTGCTGGCTGATCATTGGCCGGACGGTCCGGGAGCTGCGCCCGGCACGGTCCAGGAGCAGTTTATCGGTCGGGCCCGGCCGCCGGACAACGTGTCTCGCCCTTTGGCCCTCCTGTGACGCGTTCCACCAGGCCCGAAACGCCCCGGAAACCCGCTGCCGGTACGGGCCCGGGCCGTTTCGCACGGATCCTGACCGCCCCGGCGTGTCCCCGGAAATTCATCCGAGGCGGGCCGAAACGAGGTCCCAGACCGTGTCGGCGAGCGCCTCCTTGGGCCCGTGGGGCACCGGCGTCTCCGTTCCGTCGGCGGCGAGCACCACGGCCTCGTTCTCCTCCGAGCCGAAGGTCTTTCGCTCCCCCACCTCGTTGACCACCAACAGGTCGCAGCCCTTGCGGCGCAGCTTCTCGCGGCCGTTGGCCAGTACGTCGTCGGTCTCGGCGGCGAATCCGACGACGATCTGCCCGGGCGTGGCGCGTTCGGCGGAGACCTCGGCGAGGATGTCCGGATTGCGGACGAGGACGAGGGGGGCGGGCTCCTGGCCGTCCTTCTTCTTGATCTTGCCGGTGACGTACTGGGCGGGCCGGAAGTCGGCGACCGCGGCCGCCATGACCACGACATCGGCGTCCCGGGCCGCCTTCAGCACGGCCTCGCGCAGCTGCGTCGCCGTGCCGGTGTGCACGACATCGGCGCCGGAGGGGTCGGGCAGTCCGGTGTTGGCCTCGACGAGGGTGACCCGGGCGCCGCGGGCGACGGCGGTGCGGGCGAGTGCGTAGCCCTGCTTGCCGGAGGAGCGGTTGCCGAGGTAGCGGACGGGGTCGAGGGGTTCCCTCGTACCGCCGGCGCTGATCACCACGTGCCGGCCCGCCAGGTCGGGGGCGGCGGTGCCGCGGGCGAGGACCCGGCGGCAGACCTCGAAGATCTCGCCCGGGTCGGGGAGCCGGCCCTTGCCGGTGTCGACGCCGGTGAGACGGCCGACGGCGGGCTCGATGACGACGGCGCCCCGGCGGCGCAGGGTCGCGACGTTCTCCTGGGTGGCGGGGTGCTCCCACATCTCGGTGTGCATGGCCGGTGCGAAGACGACCGGGCAGCGGGCGGTGAGCAGGGTGTTGGTGAGCAGGTCGTCGGCGAGGCCGTGGGCGGCCTTGGCCAGCATGTCGGCGGTGGCCGGGGCGACGACGACGAGGTCGGCGTGCTGCCCGATCCGTACGTGGGGCACCTCGTGGACGTCGTTCCAGACCTCGGTGGAGACCGGGTGGCCGGAGAGCGCCGACCAGGTGGCCGCGCCGACGAAGTGCAGGGCGGACGCGGTGGGGACGACCCGTACGTCGTGGCCGGACTCGGTCAGCCGGCGCAGCAGCTCGCACGCCTTGTACGCGGCGATGCCGCCGCTGACCCCCAGAACGACCTTCGGCTTGTCCACTGCGTCTCCCCGCACTCGGTCACGCACCCTGCGTACGTACGTCTCCATGCTGCCTCACGGCTGCGGGCGTCGGTCGGGCGGCCCGGACACACCTCGGGCCCGGCGGGGATGCCGCCGGGCCCGGGATGAAGGTGCGTCGTCGCTGCTTACTGCGCGGGGCCCTCGATGGCCTCGGACGTGAGCAGGCCCGCGTTGATCTCGCGGAGCGCGATCGAGAGCGGCTTCTCGTGCACGTGGGTGTCGACGAGCGGACCGACGTACTCGAGGAGGCCCTCACCGAGCTGCGAGTAGTACGCGTTGATCTGGCGCGCGCGCTTGGCGGCGTAGATCACGAGGCTGTACTTCGAGTCGGTTGCTTCGAGGAGCTCATCAATCGGCGGGTTGATGATGCCCTCGGGCGTGGTGATGGAAGAGGACACGCTCTGCCTTCCGAAGGGGATGAAGATCAAAGAAATCTTTGACAGTCAGGGGCTCTGTTACCGGAGCCGCCGTTGCCGGTGGGTCACTCGCCGCCGGCGCGGTGGCCGGAAGCCTCCAGCATCAAGGCTAGCAGCTCACGTGCCACGTCCTCGACGGAGGTGTTGACGAGCGTCGTATCGAACTCCGCCTCGGCGGCCAGTTCGACCTTGGCGGCGCCGAGCCGGCGTTCGATCACCTCCGGCGCCTCGGTCCCCCGGCCGGTGAGCCGGCGCACCAGCTCCTCCCAGCTCGGCGGGGCGAGGAAGACCAGCTGGGCGTCGGCCATCGACTGGCGGACCAGCCGGGCCCCCTGGAGGTCGATCTCCAGGAGCACCGGCTCCCCCGCCTCCAGCCGCTCCTGCACGGCGCGGCGCGGAGTGCCGTAGCGGTTGCCGGCGAACTCGGCCCACTCCAGCAGCTCGCCGTTGGCGATGAGCTTGTCGAACTCCTCGTCGTCCACGAAGAAGTAGTGGACGCCGTTGCGTTCGCCCGGGCGGGGCTTGCGGGTCGTCGCCGACACCGAGAGCCACACCTCGGGGTGGACCTTGCGCATATGCGCGACGACCGTGCTCTTGCCGACCCCCGAGGGGCCGGAGAGCACGGTCAGCCGCGGACGTACGTCCGGGGGTACGGGGGACGTCCCCCGGGATGTTGCAGCCATGAAGCGATTATCCAGGTTCTCAGGGGTGCCTGAGAACGTCAGGCGGCACTGCCGCCGAACTCACGCTCCAGGGATGCGATCTGGTTGGAGCCAAGACCCCGCACGCGACGGCTCTCGGAGATGCCGAGCCGCTCCATGATCTGCTTGGCACGGACCTTGCCCACGCCGGGCAGGGACTCCAGCAGGGCGGAGACCTTCATCTTGCCGATGACGTCGTTCTCCTGGCCCGACTTGATGACCTCGTGGAGGGAGGCGCCGGAGTGCTTGAGTCGATTCTTGACCTCGGCCCGCTCCCGGCGAGCCGCGGCGGCCTTTTCGAGCGCGGCTGCGCGCTGTTCAGGGGTAAGGGGCGGAAGAGCCACGCCTACGTCACCTCGGATGTCGATCTGTCGGATACGGACCGGTGAGGCGGCGGGATCGCCCCTCACCTGCTGAGCCGCGAACATCCCGTGCTCGTCGGCTCTCGACGGAGACTAGCGGCCAAGGCCGCCGGAGTCAGCGAGAACAGACGAAAAGTCCTGGTCAGCCTCTGCCGACCAGGACTTTTCCGACATAACGACCTACTTTTTTTGGTCAGACTTCCGTCAACGCACGGTGAACACGCCGCGTCACCGGTCCGACACGGCCGCGCGGACCTCGTCCGCGAACCGTTCCGCGGCCCCGCGCAGCCCCGGTACGTCCGGCCCGTGACGCAGCACGCCCCGGCTGACGCTGGGCACCACATTACGCACCGCGGCGCCGAAGACGCCCGGCAGGTCCGCCGGGGTCGCCCCCTGCGCGCCGATGCCCGGGGCGAGCAGCGGACCGTTGATCGCGAGGTCCACGCCCGCGTCGCCGAGCGTGGCCCCGACGACCGCGCCGACCGAGCCGAGCGGGGCGGCGCCCGCGTTCTCGGCGGCCATGTGGTCGAGCATCAGCTGCGCCAGCGGCCGGCCGTCGGCGGCCGTGGCGCGCTGCACCTCGGCGCCCTCCGGGTTGGAGGTCAGCGCGAGGACGAAGACGCCGGCGCCGGAGACCGCCGCCGCGTCGAGCGCGGGCCGCAGCGAGCCGAAGCCGAGGTACGGCGAGACCGTGACCGCGTCCGAGAACAGCGGCGAGTCCTTGTCCAGGTAGGTTGCCGCGTAGGCGCCCATGGTGGAGCCGATGTCGCCGCGCTTGGCGTCCATCAGGACCAGGGCGCCGGCCGCGCGCGCCTCCTCGACGGCCTTCTCCAGGACGGCGATGCCGCGCGAGCCGAACCGCTCGAAGAACGCGGACTGCGGCTTGAGCACGGCGACCCGGTCGGCCAGCGCCTCGACGACCGTACGGGTGAACCGCTCCAGGCCCGCGATGTCGTCGCTCAGCCCCCAGGCGGTGAGCAGCGAGGCGTGCGGGTCGATGCCGACGCAGAGCGGGCCTCGGGTGTCCATGGCGTGGCGCAGCCGGGCGCCGAAGGGTTCCAGGGTCATTTCACTGCCTTCCGGGTTTCCGCGCCGACGGCGTCGGCGAGCGTGGCGTACGGGGAGGCGGCCAGGCGCGCGGCCAGGCCCTTGTGGATGGCGCGGGCGTAGAACGGGCCCTCGTAGATGAAGGCGCTGTAGCCCTGGACGAGGGTGGCGCCGGCGAGGATGCGCTGCCAGGCGTCCTCGGCGTTCTCGATGCCGCCGACGCCCACCAGGGTGATCCGGTCCCCCACACGCCGGTAGAGGCGGCTCAGGACCTCCAGGGAGCGTTCCTTGAGGGGGGCGCCGGACAGGCCGCCGGTCTCCTTCACCAGGGCCGCCGGGGACTTCAGGCCCAGCCCGTCCCGGGCGATGGTGGTGTTGGTGGCGATGATGCCGTCCAGGCCCAGTTCGACGGCGAGGTCGGCGACGGCGTCGACGTCCTCGTCCGCGAGGTCCGGGGCGATCTTGACGAGCAGCGGGACACGGCGGTGGGTGACGGTCCGGTCGGCCGCCTCGCGCACGGCGGTGAGCAGCGGGCGCAGCGACTCGGTGGCCTGGAGGTTGCGCAGGCCGGGGGTGTTGGGCGAGGAGACGTTGACGACGAGGTAGTCGGCGTGGGCGGCGAGGCGCTCGGTGGACTTCACGTAGTCGGCGGCGGCGTCGGCCTCGGGGACGACCTTGGTCTTGCCGATGTTGACGCCGACGGTGGTGCGGAAGACCGGGTTGCGGGCGGCCAGCCGGGCGGCGACGGCGGCCGAGCCCTCGTTGTTGAAGCCCATGCGGTTGATGAGCGCCCGGTCCGCCACCAGGCGGAACAGCCGCTTCTTCGGGTTGCCCGGCTGCGGCTCGCCGGTCACGGTGCCGATCTCGACGTGGTCGAAGCCGAGCATCGCCATGCCGTCGATCGCGACGGCGTTCTTGTCGAAGCCTGCGGCGAGGCCGAAGGGGCCGTGCATCCGCAGGCCCAGGGCCTCGGTGCGCAGCTCCTTGTACCGGGGGGCGAGGGCGGCGGCCAGGAAGGTGCGCAGCACGGGGACGCGGGCGGCGAGGCGGATCCAGCGGAAGGCCAGGTGGTGGGCCTGCTCGGGGTCCATGCGCTTGAAGACCAGCTGGAAGAAGAACTTGTACATCACGGTGTCCTCATGAAGAGGGGGACACCGTTTCCGGTGTCCCCCTTGTGGGCTGCCTAGTCGCGGGCCGCGGTCAGATGCTCCGCGTGTTCCTGGAGGGAACGGACGCCGACGTCTCCGTTGTTGAGGGCGTCGATGCCCTGGACCGCCGCGGCGAGCGCCTGGACCGTGGTCAGGCACGGCACGGACCGGGCGACGGCCGCGGTGCGGATCTCGTAGCCGTCGAGCCGGCCGCCGGTCCCGTAGGGGGTGTTGACGATGAGGTCGACACCGCCCTCGTGGATCAGCTGGACGATGGTCGGCTCGCCGTCCGGGCCCTCGCCCTCGGACTGCTTGCGCACCACGGTGGCGTTGATGCCGTTGCGCTTGAGGACCTCGGCGGTGCCGGAGGTGGCCAGCAGCTCGAAGCCGTGGGCGACCAGCTCGCGGGCCGGGAAGATCATCGAGCGCTTGTCGCGGTTGGCCACCGAGATGAAGGCGCGGCCCTTGGTGGGCAGCGGCCCGTAGGCGCCGGCCTGCGACTTGGCGTACGCCGTGCCGAAGACCGAGTCGATGCCCATGACCTCGCCGGTGGAGCGCATCTCCGGGCCGAGGATGGTGTCGACGCCGCGGCCGTGGATGTCGCGGAAGCGCGACCACGGCATGACGGCCTCCTTGACGGAGATCGGCGCGTCCAGCGGCAGGGTGCCGCCGTCGCCGGTCCGGGGCAGCAGGCCCTCCGCGCGGAGCTCGGCGACGGTCGCGCCCAGCGAGATCCGGGCGGCGGCCTTGGCGAGCGGGACCGCGGTCGCCTTCGAGGTGAAGGGCACGGTCCGCGAGGCGCGCGGGTTGGCCTCCAGCACGTAGAGGATGTCGCCGGAGAGCGCGAACTGGATGTTGATCAGGCCGCGGACGCCGACGCCCTTGGCGATGGCCTCGGTGGAGGCGCGCAGCCGCTTGATGTCGTGGCCGCCGAGGGTGATCGGGGGGAGGGCGCAGGCGGAGTCGCCGGAGTGGATGCCGGCTTCCTCGATGTGCTCCATGACGCCGCCGAGGTAGAGCTCGGTGCCGTCGTAGAGGGCGTCGACGTCGATCTCGATGGCGTCGTCGAGGAAGCGGTCGACCAGGACCGGCCGGGTGGGGCTGATCTCGGTGGACTCGGAGATGTACGCGGAGAGCCGGGTCTCGTCGTACACGATCTCCATGCCGCGCCCGCCGAGCACGTAGGACGGGCGTACGAGGACGGGGTAGCCGATCTCGTCGGCGATCTCCTTGGCCTCGGCGAAGGTGGTGGCGGTGCCGTGCTTGGGGGCGGGCAGGCCGGCCTCGGCCAGGACGCGGCCGAAGGCGCCGCGGTCCTCGGCGGCGTGGATCGCCTCCGGGGAGGTACCGACGACGGGCACGCCGTTGTCCTTGAGCGCCTGCGACAGGCCCAGCGGGGTCTGGCCGCCGAGCTGGACGACGACTCCGGCGATCGGGCCCGCGAGGGACTCGGCGTGCACGATCTCCAGCACGTCCTCGAGCGTCAGCGGCTCGAAGTACAGGCGGTCGGAGGTGTCGTAGTCGGTGGAGACCGTCTCCGGGTTGCAGTTGACCATCACGGTCTCGTAGCCGGCGTCGCTGAGCGCGAAGGAGGCGTGGACGCAGGAGTAGTCGAACTCGATGCCCTGGCCGATGCGGTTGGGGCCGGAGCCCAGGATGATCACCGCGGGCTTGGTGCGGGGCGCGACCTCGCTCTCCTCGTCGTAGGAGGAGTAGAAGTACGGCGTCTTCGCGGCGAACTCGGCGGCGCAGGTGTCGACCGTCTTGTAGACCGGGCGGATGCCCAGCGCGTGCCGCACCTCGCGGACGACGTCCTCGCGCAGGCCGCGGATCTCGGCGATCTGGACGTCGGAGAAGCCGTGCCGCTTGGCCTCGGCGAGCAGCTCGGGGCCGAGCTTGTCGGCGGCGGCCAGCTCGTCGGCGATCTCCTTGATCAGGAAGAGCTGGTCGACGAACCAGGGGTCGATCTTCGTGGCGTCGAAGACCTCCTCCTGGGTGGCGCCGGCCCGGATCGCCTGCATGACGGTGTTGATCCGGCCGTCGGTCGGGCGGACCGCCTCGGCCAGCAGCTCGGCCTTGTCGCCGGGCTCGCCGGTGAAGGTGAACTGCGAGCCCTTCTTCTCCAGGGAGCGCAGGGCCTTCTGCAGGGCCTCGGTGAAGTTCCGGCCGATCGCCATGGCCTCGCCCACCGACTTCATGGTGGTGGTGAGGGTGGAGTCGGCGGAGGGGAACTTCTCGAAGGCGAAGCGCGGGGCCTTGACGACGACGTAGTCGAGGGTCGGCTCGAAGGAGGCCGGCGTCTTCTCGGTGATGTCGTTGGGGATCTCGTCGAGCGTGTAGCCGACGGCCAGCTTGGCGGCGATCTTGGCGATCGGGAAGCCGGTGGCCTTGGAGGCGAGCGCCGAGGAGCGGGAGACGCGCGGGTTCATCTCGATCACGATGACGCGCCCGTCGGACGGGTCGATCGCGAACTGGATGTTGCAGCCGCCGGTGTCGACGCCGACCTCGCGGATGATCGCGATGCCGATGTCGCGCAGCCGCTGGTACTCGCGGTCGGTGAGCGTCATCGCCGGGGCGACGGTGATCGAGTCGCCGGTGTGGACGCCCATCGGGTCGAAGTTCTCGATGGAGCAGACGACCACGACGTTGTCGTTGCGGTCGCGCATCAGCTCCAGCTCGTACTCCTTCCAGCCGAGGATGGACTCCTCGAGGAGCACCTCGGTGGTCGGGGAGAGCGTGAGGCCCTGTCCGGCGATGCGGCGCAGCTCCTCCTCGTCGTGGGCGAAGCCGGAGCCGGCGCCGCCCATGGTGAAGGAGGGGCGGACGACGACGGGGTAGCCGCCAAGGGTCTCGACGCCGGCGAGGACGTCGTCCATGGAGTGGCAGATGACCGAGCGGGCGGACTCGCCGTAGCCGATCTTCTCCTTGACGGCCTCGACGACGCCCTTGAAGAGGTCGCGGTCCTCGCCCTTGTTGATGGCCTCGACGTTGGCGCCGATGAGCTCGACGCCGTACTTGTCGAGGACACCGTTCTCGTGCATGGAGATCGCGGTGTTCAGCGCGGTCTGGCCGCCCAGGGTGGGCAGCAGCGCGTCGGGGCGCTCCTTGGCGATGATCTTCTCGACGAACTCGGGGGTGATCGGCTCGACGTACGTGGCGTCGGCGATCTCCGGGTCGGTCATGATCGTCGCCGGGTTGGAGTTCACCAGGATGACGCGCAGGCCCTCGGCCTTGAGCACGCGGCACGCCTGGGTGCCGGAGTAGTCGAACTCGGCGGCCTGCCCGATGACGATCGGGCCGGACCCGATGACCAGGACGGACTGGATATCGGAGCGCTTAGGCACGCTGGCCCTCCATCAGGGAAACGAAGCGGTCGAAGAGGTACGCGGCGTCGTGCGGGCCGGCGGCCGCCTCGGGGTGGTACTGGACGCTGAAGGCCGGCCGGTCGAGCAGCTGGAGGCCCTCGACGACCTGGTCGTTCAGGCATACGTGGGAGACCTCGGCCCGGCCGTAGGCGGTGTCGGAGACCTTGTCGAGGGGGGCGTCGACGGCGAAGCCGTGGTTGTGCGCGGTGACCTCGACCTTGCCGGTCGAGCGGTCCTGCACGGGCTGGTTGATGCCGCGGTGGCCGTACTTCAGCTTGTACGTGCCGAAGCCGAGCGCGCGGCCCAGGATCTGGTTGCCGAAGCAGATGCCGAAGAGCGGGGTCTGCCGCTCCAGGACGCCCTGCATCAGGGCGACCGGGTGGTCGGCGGTGGAGGGGTCGCCGGGGCCGTTGGAGAAGAAGACGCCGTCGGGGGCGACCGCGTAGATCTCCTCCAGGGTCGCGGTGGCGGGCAGGACGTGCACCTCGATGCCGCGCTCGGCCATCCGGTGCGGGGTCATGCCCTTGATGCCCAGGTCGATCGCGGCGACGGTGAACTTCTTGGTGCCGATCGCGGGGACGACGTAGGTCTCCTTGGTGGCGACCTCGGCGGACAGGTCGGCGCCCTTCATCTCGGGGGCCTCCTGGACGCGGGCCAGCATCGCGGCCTCGTCGGTGACGGCGTCGCCGGAGAAGATGCCGACGCGCATCGCGCCGCGCTCGCGCAGATGGCGGGTGAGGGCGCGGGTGTCGACGCCGCTGATGCCGACGACGCCCTGGTTCGCCAGCTCCTCGTCGAGGGTGCGGCGGGAGCGCCAGTTGGAGGGGGTGCGGGCGGGGTCGCGGACGACGTAGCCGGAGACCCAGATCTGCTTGGACTCGGGGTCCTCGTCGTTGACGCCGGTGTTGCCGACGTGGGGGGCGGTCATCACGACGACCTGGCGGTGGTACGAGGGGTCGGTCAGCGTCTCCTGGTAGCCGGTCATGCCGGTGGAGAAGACCGCCTCGCCGAAGGTCTCCCCCACAGCCCCGTAGGCACGGCCGCGGAAGGTGCGGCCGTCCTCCAGAACGAGTACGGCGGGAGCCTGGGCTCCCCGGGTGGAGGTAGTCATCGTGCGATGCCTTCCGTAGTGCTGGTGAGATGGTTGACGGCGTCGACCCAGGCGGGGTGTTCGGCCGAGTGATCGGAGCGGAATCCGGAGTCGATCAGCCGGTCGCCGAGCGCCCAGGTGATGACGAGGAGACCGCCCTCGGGCAGGACCTTGCCCGCCAGTGCCTTTTCGGTACGGGCGCCGCGCAGGTCGGCGGCCGGGACGAAGAAGTCCGCCGCGCCGGGCCGTACGACGTCGAGGCCGTCCGCGGTGAGGGTGAGCTCGACGCGGCTGCGGGTGCCGAGGCCGTGGGCGACGATCCGGTCGAGCCACTGCCCGGCCGTGGTCGACGCGTGGTAGCGGCCGGTGAGGGTGAGCAGCTTCTCGCCGTCCGCGAAGCCGTCCGGTGCGGTCGCCGGGGCGGGCAGGTCCGACTGGAGGTTCCCGCGCCACTTCCAGCCCTGGCGCATCAGCCAGTAGACGAGGACGACGAGGACGACGAGTCCGATCACCCAGCTGATGCGGGCGGACCAGTCGGTCACCTCCGCCGATTTCCGCTCGGCGGCCAGTTGGTACAGGGTCAGTGTTGTCACGCGAGCTTCCCGTCGACGACCGTGGCACGGCCCCGCAGGAAGGTGTGGGTCACTCGGCCCGGCAGCTCGCGCCCCTCGTACGGGGTGTTGCGGCTGCGGGAGGCGAAGCCCGCGGGGTCCACCTCTCCACGGTATGCCGGATCGACCAGGGTGAGGTTGGCGGGCTCGCCCGCCGAGACGGGGCGGCCGTGTCCTTCGAGCCGTCCGATGGCGGCGGGGCGTGCCGACATGCGGTCGGCGACACCGGCCCAGTCGAGCAGCCCGGTCTCGACCATCGTCTGCTGGACGACGGAGAGCGCGGTCTCCAGGCCCACCATGCCCATGGCGGCCGCGGCCCACTCGCAGTCCTTGTCCTCGTGCGGGTGCGGGGCGTGGTCGGTGGCGACGCAGTCGATGGTGCCGTCGGCGAGGGCCTCGCGCAGGGCCAGCACGTCGGCCTCGGTGCGCAGCGGCGGGTTCACCTTGTAGACGGGGTTGTAGGTCCGGACGAGCTCGTCGGTGAGGAGCAGGTGGTGCGGGGTGACCTCGGCGGTGACGTTCCAGCCCTTGGACTTGGCCCAGCGCACGATCTCGACGGAGCCCGCGGTCGACAGGTGGCAGATGTGGACCCGGGAGCCGACGTGCGCGGCGAGCAGGACGTCCCGGGCGATGATCGACTCCTCGGCGACGGCGGGCCACCCGCCGAGGCCCAGCTCCGACGAGACGACGCCCTCGTTCATCTGGGCGCCCTCGGTGAGGCGGGGCTCCTGGGCGTGCTGGGCGACGACGCCGTCGAACGCCTTCACGTACTCCAGGGCGCGGCGCATGATGACCGCGTCGTCGACGCACTTGCCGTCGTCGGAGAAGACCTTCACCCCGGCGGCGGAGTCGTGCATGGCGCCGAGCTCGGCGAGCTGCTTTCCCTCCAGGCCGACGGTGACGGCGCCGATGGGCTGCACGTCGCAGTAGCCGGACTCCTTGCCGAGCCGCCAGACCTGCTCGACGACGCCGGCGGTGTCGGCGACCGGGAAGGTGTTGGCCATGGCGTGCACGGCGGTGAAGCCGCCGGCCGCGGCGGCCCTGGTGCCGGTGAGGACGGTCTCGGAGTCCTCGCGGCCGGGCTCGCGCAGGTGGGTGTGGAGGTCGACGAGGCCGGGCAGCAGGACCTGGCCGGCCGCCTCGATCACGGTGGCGTCGCCGGCGTCGAGGCCGGTGCCGACGGCGGCGATGGTCTCGCCGTCGATGAGGACGTCCTGCGGGTCGCCGCCGAGTACCTTCGCGCCGCGGATAAGGATCTTGCTCATGGTTACTTGTTCTCCTCGGTGCGGGCGGTGGTGGGGGCGGGCGACGGGTGGGCGGGTACGGCGGCCGGCTCGTAGCCGCCGAGCAGCAGGTAGAGCACGGCCATCCGGATGGAGACGCCGTTGGCGACCTGCTCGACGACCGTGCAGCGGTCGGAGTCGGCGACCTCGGCGGTGATCTCCATCCCGCGGACCATGGGGCCGGGGTGCATGACGACGGCGTGCTCGGGCATCTTCGCCATGCGCTCGCCGTCCAGGCCGTAGCGGCGCGAGTACTCGCGCTCGGTCGGGAAGTAGGCGGCGTTCATCCGCTCACGCTGCACACGAAGCATCATCACAGCGTCGGAGCGGTGCAGCACGTCGTCGAGGCTGTAGCTGACGTCGCAGGGCCACTGCTCGACGCCGACCGGGACCAGGGTGGGCGGGGCCACGAGGGTGACGTGGGCGCCGAGCGTGTTCAGCAGGTGGACATTGGAGCGGGCAACCCGGCTGTGCAGGATGTCACCGACGATGGTGATCCGGCGGCCGTCGAGGTCCTTGCCGAGGCCGGCGTCGGCGCCGACGAGCCGGCGGCGCATCGTGAAGGCGTCCAGGAGGGCCTGGGTGGGGTGCTCGTGGGTGCCGTCGCCGGCGTTGACGACCGCGCCGTCGATCCAGCCGGAGGTGGCCAGCCGGTACGGGGCGCCGGAGGCGCCGTGGCGGATGACGACGGCGTCGGCGCCCATCGCCTCCAGGGTCAGGGCGGTGTCCTTGAGCGACTCGCCCTTGGAGACGGACGAGCCCTTCGCGGAGAAGTTGATGACGTCGGCGGACAGCCGCTTGGCGGCCGCCTCGAAGGAGATGCGGGTCCGCGTCGAGTCCTCGAAGAAGAGGTTGACGACGGTACGGCCGCGCAGGGTCGGGAGCTTCTTGATCGGCCGGTCCGCGACCCTGGCCATCTCCTCGGCGGTGTCGAGGATCAGGACGGCGTCGTCGCGGGTGAGGTCGGCGGCCGAGATGAGGTGGCGCTTCATCTGGGTGTTCTCCGGGTGGCTGGAGGTTTCAGGCATGCGGGCACGCGGAAGCCGCCGTACGGCGGGTGGGCCGTACGGACGGAGAGCTAACGCTCGCCCGCGGGGGCGGCCTGCTCGACCCCGAGCAGCACGGCGTCGCGGCCGTCCTCCTCGGCGAGCTGGACCTTGACCGTCTCCCGCAGCGACGTGGGGAGGTTCTTGCCGACGTAGTCGGCGCGGATCGGCAGTTCGCGGTGGCCCCGGTCGACGAGGACCGCGAGCTGCACCGCACGGGGCCGGCCGATGTCGCCGAGCGCGTCGAGGGCGGCGCGGATCGTGCGGCCGGAGAAGAGGACGTCGTCGACGAGGACGACCAGGCGGCCCTCGATGCCCTCGCCGGGGATCTCGGTGCGGGCCAGGGCGCGGGCGGGACGCATCCTGAGGTCGTCGCGGTACATGGTGATGTCGAGGGAGCCGACCGGCATCGTGGAGCCGGTGATCTCCTCGAGCTTGGCGGCGAGCCGGCGGGCGAGGAAGACGCCGCGGGTCGGGATGCCGAGGAGGACCACGTCGTCGGCACCCTTGGCGCGTTCGACGATCTCGTGGGCGATGCGGGTCAGGACCCGTGCGATGTCGGGGGCCTCCAGAACGGGGCGTGCCGCGTTGCCGGTGGCGTCGTGCTGTGCGTCCATAAGAAACGGACCTCCTTCTCCGCCTCACGGGACGGACCTTAAAGGACGTCGAAATTGCGTCGTCCACGTTACCAGGGCACGTGCCGGACCTCCGCCCCACCCCGGGGGAGAGCCGGTACGGACCATCTCAGCTTGACGCGGCCAAGTAACGCTGCGTAACCTCACAGTGAGTTACCAGCCACGCGGCCCAGCCGCGAACGTTCCAGCGTCCGGGGAGCCTTATGTCCAGCGAATACGCAAAACAGCTCGGGGCCAAGCTCCGCGCCATCCGCACCCAGCAGGGCCTCTCCCTCCACGGCGTGGAGGAGAAGTCCCAGGGCCGCTGGAAGGCCGTCGTGGTCGGTTCGTACGAGCGCGGCGACCGTGCCGTGACCGTGCAGCGCCTTGCCGAGCTGGCGGACTTCTACGGCGTCCCGGTCCAGGAGCTCCTGCCGGGCACGACGCCCGGCGGTGCCGCCGAGCCGCCGCCGAAGCTCGTCCTCCAGCTGGAGCGCCTGGCGCACGTGCCGCCGGAGAAGGCCGGTCCCCTCCAGCGTTACGCGGCGACGATCCAGAGCCAGCGCGGCGACTACAACGGCAAGGTGCTCTCGATCCGCCAGGACGACCTGCGCACGCTGGCCGTGATCTACGACCAGTCGCCTTCCGTGCTGACGGAGCAGCTGATCAGCTGGGGCGTGCTGGACGCGGACGCGCGCCGCGCCGTCGCCCACGACGAGGGCTGAGCAGCCCCTCGAAGAAACGTGCCGCCGGGTTCGGCGGGGCCCCCACGGGAGCCCCGCCGGGCCCGGCTTTTCTCATGGGCCCGGCGGCAGGTGAACGGACGGCTCCGGGCATGCCGAAGGGCCCATGGCTCCAAGCACGGCCATGGGCCCTTCGTCGGCGGAACGCCGCCGGGGTCACTGCTCCCGGCGGAGGTTCGGCTTGAGGTCCTTGAAGCGGGCCAGCAGGCCGTTCACGAAGGACGGGGAGTCGTCGGTGGAGAACTCCTTGGCGATCTGCACCGCCTCGTCGATCACCACCGCGTCCGGGGTCGCGTCGACCCAGATCAGCTCGTACGCACCGAGCCGCAGGATGTTCCGGTCGACGACCGGCATGCGGTCGATCTCCCAGTCCACGGCGTAGGTGACGATGAGGTCGTCGATGCGGTCCGCGTACTGCGCGTACCCCTCGACGAGCTCCATCGTGTACTCGGTGACCGGCGGCTGACGGGTGTCGGACCGCGAGTGCCGCACCCAGTCCGCGAGGACCGTCAGCACGGACTCGCCGCGCTGGTCGGCCTCGAAGAGGATCTGGAAGGCGCGCTTGCGGGCCGTGTTCCGGGCAGCCACGGTTAGCTGTTCACCCGGCCGAGGTAGTCGCCGGAGCGGGTGTCGACCTTGATCTTCTCACCCGTGGTGATGAAGAGCGGGACGCCGATCTCGTAGCCGGTCTCCAGGGTGGCCGGCTTGGTGCCACCGGTGGAGCGGTCGCCCTGGACGCCCGGGTCCGTGTGCTGGATGGTCAGCTCGACGGCGGCCGGCAGCTCGACGTAGAGCACCTCGCCCTCGTGCTGGGCGACGGTGGCGGTGAAGCCCTCGATCAGGAAGTTGGCGGCGTCGCCGACGGCCTTGCGCTCGACCATCAGCTGGTCGTAGGTGTCCATGTCCATGAAGACGAAGTAGTCGCCGTCCATGTACGAGAACTGCATGTCGCGCTTGTCGACGGTGGCCGTCTCGACCTTCACGCCGGCGTTGAACGTCTTGTCGACGACCTTGCCGGACAGCACGTTCTTGAGCTTGGTGCGCACGAAGGCCGGGCCCTTGCCGGGCTTGACGTGCTGGAACTCGACGACGGACCAGAGCTGGCCTCCGTCGAGCTTGAGCACCAGGCCGTTCTTGAGGTCGTTCGTGGAAGCCACGGTTGCGGAATCTCCTGGACTGAAGCTGGTGGAACGACCGAGGAACGCGCTAGAGCGCGAGCAGTTCCTTGGTCGTAATGGTGAGTAGCTCGGGTCCGCCGTCCGCCTCGGGGCGCACGACGAGCGTGTCATCGATCCGGACCCCGCCCCGGCCCGGGAGGTGGACCCCCGGTTCGACGGTGACCGGCACACAAGCGTCCAGTTTACCCATGGCGGCGGGTGCCAGCTGCGGGTCCTCGTCGATTTCGAGCCCCACCCCGTGGCCGGTGAAGGGCGCGAGACCCTCGCCGTGGCCCGCGGAGTCCAGGAGATGGCGGGCGGCACGGTCCACGTCACGGTACTCGGCGCCGGGCAGCAGGGCCTCCCGACCAGCCCTCTGAGCGGCGAAAACCAGCTCGTACAGCTCGATCTGCCAGTCGGCGGGCGCCGTTCCGATGACGAAGGTCCGGCCGATCTCGCAGCGGTAGCCGCGGTAGTTCGCGCCCAGGCAGACGGAGAGGAAATCCCCTTCCTCCACCCGCCGGTCCGAGGGCCGGTGGCGGCCCCGGCCGGAGTTCGGTCCGGTGGCGACGGAGGTCGCGAAGGCGGGGCCGTCGGCGCCGTGGTCCACCAGCCGGCGTTCCAGCTCCAGCGCCAGGTGCCGTTCGGTGCGGCCGACGAGGATCGATTCGAGGAGTTCGCCCAGCGCCTGGTCGGTGATCTCGGCCGCGATCCGCAGGCAGCCGATCTCCTCCTCGTCCTTGACGATGCGCAGCTGCTCGACGGTGGCGCCCAGATCGGCCAGCCGGAGCTTCGGGGCGACCGAGGCCATGGCCCGGTGCCGGGCGACCGTCAGGTCGTGCTCCTCGACGGCCAGCGACTCCGCGCCGCCCGCGACGGCCAGGTCCGCCGCGGCGACCACCGGATCCCCGCCGGCCACCGGCAGCGGGTCCACCCGCAGGTGCTCATCGGTACGCCCGTCGGCCGGGTCACCGGTCGGGGGGCGGGGGCAGAACAGGACGTCCTCGCCGGGGCCGAGCAGCAGCACGGCGCCCGGGGGCGCTCCCCCGGCCAGGTAGCGGACGTTGGCGGGACGGGAGACCAGGGCGGCCGCGGATCCGACTGCGGCGCACCGGTCGCGGAGCAGCCCGCGTCGGACGGCGTACACCTCTGACATGCGTCGAGCGTACGAGCGAGGCGCCGGGCCCGCCCGGCGGGCGCATCCGACCGGGGGGTCGGGCGGCCGTGGGGGGCGCCGCCGCCTCACCAGGAAGGGGGGCTGGCCAGGGACCGGGCGAGTATGTCGTCCAGGACCCGGGCGGTGGTCTCCACGTCGTACGTCGAGTTGTCGATGATCGGCAGCCCGGAGCCGTACCAGCCGGCCATCCGGCCGTGGATGCGGGCCACCTCCTCGTCGGAGAGGCGGCGGTTGCCGCTGCGCTCGGCGTTGCGCTCCAGGACGATCTCCAGGCCGGGCAGCAGCACCACCGGCAGGAGTCCGGGGCCGACGTGGCGCTTCCAGCCGCCGAGGCCGACGACGGGCCGGTCGGGGAAGACCGCGTCGTCGAGGATGCAGGAGATCCCGTTGGCCAGGAAGTTGCGGGCGGCGAAGCCGCAGGTACGACGGGCCAGGCGGTACTGGGCCTCCGACTGGTCGTTCCACCCGGCCTGCGGGTCGGCGAAGCCGGAGCAGACCCACTCGCGGACGTCGTCGAGGCTGACGTGGGCGGTGGGCACCCGGCGGCGGGCCGCCCAGAGCCGGGCCACGGTGGTCTTGCCGGCGCCCGCCGGGCCGATCAGGAGCACCGCGAGGGTCGCGTTGCCCGTGCCGGGCTCGGCGGGCGGCGCGGGCAGCGGCACGGGCCCGCCCGGCGGCAGCTGGATGTGGCCGGTGGTCTCGCGGGTGGCCGAGGCCGGGGCCTGCTGCGGGGCGGGTCCGGTCCAGCCCTGGCCCTGCGGCGCGGGCGGCCCCGCGGGCGGCGGTCCGGGGTGCCCGGCCGGCGGCCGGAAGGGCGGGCCGGCCGGGGGCTGGGCCGGCGGGCCGGGGTGCTGGGCCTGGTGCGGCCAGCCGGCGGGGCCGTTTCCGGGGCCCTGGGGCGGAGGCAGCGGGGCCCCCACTGCGTGCTGCATCCGGTGCAACTCCGTCTCGTACAGGCAACTGGCGCTGGTGCAACGGCAACCGTACCTTCCCCGGCCGCCGCACGGACAACGGCCGGGGAGGGGCCGGAGTGCCCCCGTCGGGCTGCTCAGTCCGCGAGTTCGTCCGCCAGGGCGCGCAGGGCGAGCCGGTAGGAGCCGATGCCGAATCCGGCCACGGTCCCGGTGGCGACCGGCGCGATCACCGAGGTGTGGCGGAATTCCTCCCGTGCGTACGGGTTCGAGATGTGCACCTCGATCAGCGGGGCGGTGCGCTGGGCGGCCGCGTCCCGCATGCCGTACGAGTAGTGCGTGAAGGCACCCGGGTTGAGAACGACCGGAATCGAACCGTCGGCGGCCTCGTGGAGCCAGCGGATCAGCTCGCCCTCGTCGTTGGTCTCGCGCACGTCGGCGTCGAGGCCGAGCTCCTTGCCGAGGGTGCGGCAGGCCTCGACGAGACCGGCGTACGAGGTGGACCCGTAGACGTCGGGCTCGCGGGAGCCGAGCCGGCCGAGGTTGGGGCCGTTGAGCACGAGGACCCGGCGGGTCATGCCGAGACCTCCCCGTAGGCGGCGAGCAGCACGGCCGGGTCGGGGCCCTCCAGGACGGCGGGCTTGCCGAGGCCGTCCAGGACGATGAAGCGCAGCAGGTCGCCGCGGGACTTCTTGTCGACCTTCATGTTCTCCAGCAGCTTGGGCCACTGGTCGCCGCGGTAGGTGAGCGGCAGCCCGACGGACTCCAGGATCGCGCGGTGCCGGTCGGCGGTGGCGTCGTCCAGGCGGCCCGCCAGCCGGCCGAGTTCGGCGGCGAAGACCATGCCGACGGAGACGGCCGCGCCGTGGCGCCACTTGTAGCGCTCGTTCTTCTCGATCGCGTGGCCCAGGGTGTGGCCGTAGTTGAGGATCTCGCGGAGCCCGGACTCCTTGAGGTCGCTGGAGACGACGTCCGCCTTGACCCGGATGGAGCGCTCGATGAGCTCGGCGGTGTGCGGTCCGGCGGGCGTACGCGCGGCCTGCGGGTCCTGTTCGATCAGGTCGAGGATCACCGGGTCGGCGATGAAGCCGGCCTTGATGATCTCGGCCATGCCGGAGACGTAGTCGTGGACGGGCAGCGAGTCCAGGGCGGCCAGGTCGCAGAGGACACCGGCCGGCGGGTGGAAGGCGCCGACGAGGTTCTTGCCCTCGGCGGTGTTGATGCCGGTCTTGCCGCCGACGGCCGCGTCGACCATGCCGAGCACGGTCGTCGGTACGGCGATCCAGCGCACCCCGCGCAGCCAGGACGCCGCGACGAAGCCCGCCACGTCGGTGGTGGCGCCGCCGCCGACGCCGACGATGACGTCGGTGCGGGTGAAGCCGGTCTGGCCGAGGGCCTTCCAGCAGTAGGCGGCGACCTCGACGGTCTTGGCCTCCTCGGCGTTGGGCAGCTGGATCGCGATGGCCTCGTAGCCCTGGTCGGCGAGGTCCTGGCGGACCGCCTCGCCGGTCTCGGCGAGGGCCTCGGGGTGGAGGACCGCGACGCGCTTGGCGCGGGTGCCGATGAGCGTGGGCAGCTCGCCGAGGAGCTGCCGGCCGATCAGTACCTCGTACGGGTCGGTGCCCGCGCTGCCTGCGATGCGGACGCGGGTGGGTGCCTGCTGGCTCATGGTGTGTTCTCCCGGCCGGACGGGGCCCCGTCCGGCAGCTCCAGTGCGTCGAGGACCGCCTGGGCGACCTCTTCGGGTGTGCGCTCGTCGGTGGCGACGACCGCGCGGGCGACCTCGGTGTAGAGGTGCCGGCGGGCCTCCATCAGCTCGCGCCACTGCCGGCGCGGGTTGACCGCGAGCAGCGGGCGGGCGGTGTTGAGCCCGACCCGCCTGACCGCCTCGTCGACGTCCATCGAGAGGTAGACGACCGGGTGGCCGGCGAGCAGCGCGCGGGTCGACTCGTCCAGGACGGCCCCGCCGCCGAGCGAGAGGACGCCCGTGTGCTCGGCGACGGCGGCGCGGACGGCCTCCCGCTCCAGCGCGCGGAAGTGCTCCTCGCCCTCGTCGTAGAAGATCTCGGCGATGGGCTTGCCCGCGGTCGCGACGACGTCCGCGTCGGTGTCCCGGTAGCCGGTGCCCAGCCGGTCAGCGAGCAGCTCGCCGACCGTGGACTTGCCGACGCCCATCGGCCCGACCAGGACGACCAGGGGACCGGTCATCGGATCTGGAGGTGGTCGAGGTACGACCGCACGTTGCGGCGGGTCTCGGTGACGCTGTCGCCGCCGAACTTCTCCGCCACGGCGTCGGCCAGGACGAGGGCGACCATCGCCTCGGCGACGATGCCGGCGGCCGGCACGGCGCAGACGTCGGAGCGCTGGTGGTGGGCCTTGGCGGGCTCGCCGGTCACCACGTCGACGGTGGCCAGGGCGCGCGGCACGGTGGCGATCGGCTTCATGGCGGCGCGGACGCGCAGCAGCTCACCGGTGGTGAGACCGCCCTCGGTGCCGCCGGCCCGGCCGGAGGCGCGCTTGATGCCGTCCTCGGTCACCAGGATCTCGTCGTGCGCCTTGGACCCCGGCACCCGGGCGAGGTCGAAGCCGTCGCCGACCTCGACGCCCTTGATGGCCTGGATGCCCATGAGCGCGCCGGCGAGGCGGGAGTCGAGCCGTCGGTCCCAGTGCACGTGCGAGCCGAGGCCGACGGGGACTCCGTACGCCAGCACCTCGACGACGCCGCCGAGGGTGTCGCCGTCCTTGTGGGCCTGGTCGATCTCGGCGACCATCGCCTTGCTCGCGTCGGCGTCGAGGCAGCGCACCGGGTCGGCGTCGAGCCGCTCCACGTCGGCGGGGACGGGGTAGACCCCGTACGGCGCCTTGGCGGCGGCCAGCTCGACGACATGGCTGACGATCTCGATGCCGGCGGTCTCCTTGAGGTAGGACCGGGCGACGGCACCGAGGGCGACGCGGGCGGCGGTCTCCCGGGCGCTGGCGCGCTCCAGGACCGGCCGGGCCTCGTCGAAGCCGTACTTCTGCATGCCGGCGAGGTCGGCGTGGCCGGGCCGGGGCCGGGTCAGCGGAGCGTTACGGGCCTGCTCGGCCAGCACCTGGGGGTCGACCGGGTCGGCCGACATGACCTGCTCCCACTTGGGCCACTCGGTGTTGCCCACCATCACGGCGACCGGGGAGCCCATGGTGAGGCCGTGCCGGACGCCGCCGAGGAAGGTGACCTCGTCCCGCTCGAACTTCATCCGCGCACCGCGGCCGTAACCGAGCCGTCGCCGGGCCAGCGCGTCCGCCACCATCTCCGTGGTGACCGGGACGCCGGCGGGAAGGCCCTCCAGCGTCGCCACCAGTGCGGGGCCGTGCGACTCCCCCGCGGTCAGCCAGCGCAACCTGCTCAACGGTGCTCCTCATGCTCGCGCCTGAAATCCAGCGGCGCGACCGGGTGCGCGGCCCTGGCCCGCCGCCCCCGATCCTCCCACGGACGGGGCCCCGGCCCCGCCGCCGGTCCAGCAGACGGACGGCGCGGGCGCGGCCGGACGGGCTTCAGCGAGCGGCCAGCGCCTGTTCCCCGGCTCTGCGCATGGCGGCGAGCGGCGCGGGCGAGCGCCCCGTCATCTGCTCGACCTGAAGGACCGCCTGGTGCACCAGGAGGTCGAGACCTCCGACGACTGCGCCGCCGCGTTCGGCCCAGGCGGAGGCGAGCCGGGTGGGCCAGGGCTCGTACAGGACGTCGAAGAGCGTGCCCGGCCGCTCCGGAACTGCCCCGGCCAGCGCGTCGGCCGCTCCGGCGGGGGTGGTCGCGATGACGAGGGGCGCGGTCAGCGCCCGCTCGGCCTCGGCCCAGGCGGCGATCCGGATGTCGACGCCGAGCCGTTCGCCCCAGCCGCGCATCTCGTCGGCGCGGGCCGCGCTGCGGACGTACGCGGTCACGGGTCCGGCGCAGATGCCGGACAGGGCCGCCAGCGCGGAGGAGGCGGTGGCGCCGGCACCGAGGATCGCGGCGGACTCCACCTTCTCGACGCCGCGTTCGCGCAGGGCGGCGACCATGCCGGGGATGTCGGTGTTGTCGCCGGTGCGGCGGCCGTCCTCGCCGAAGACCACGGTGTTCACGGCCTCGACGGAGGCCGCGGTGTCGCTGATCCCGTCGAGCAGCGGGATGATCGCCCGCTTCAGCGGCATGGTGAGCGAGAGCCCGGCCCAGCTCCCGTCCAGCCCCTCGATGAACCCGGGCAGCGCCTGTTCGTCGACTTCGAACCGGTCGTACGACCAGTGGTCGAGCCCGAGTTCGGCGTACGCGGCCCGGTGCAGGACCGGGGAGAGCGAGTGGGCGATGGGCGAGCCGAGAACGGCGGCGCGGCGGTGGGTGCTCACTGCCCGGCCTGCTCCTTCTTGTACTTCTCCCGGTTCCGCTCGTGCTCCGCGTTGGTCACGGCGAAGACCGTCTTGTCCTCGGTGACCGACACGAAGTAGTACCAGGGGCCGGGGGCGGGCTTGATCGCGGACTGCAGGGCGGCGTCACCGGGGTTGTTGATCGGCCCCGGCGGCAGGCCGTGGATGTAGTACGTGTTGTACGGGTTCTTGAAGTTCCGAAGATCCGAAACGGCTCCGGTGTCGAGCGTGCTCTGCTTCTTCGCGTAGTTCACCGTGGAGTCGAAGTCGAGCAGCCCGTTGGTCTCGACGTTGTTGGGCTTGAGCCGGTTGTAGACGACCCGCGCGACCTTGTCGAAGTCGTGCTTGTACTTGCCCTCGGCCTGGACGAGACTGGCGACGGTGATCAGCTGCCAGGGGTCCTTGAGCTTCAGCTTCTTGGCGTTGGCCTCCAGATCGGCCTTCTTGTACTCCTCGTTGGCCCGGGAGACCATCGACTTGAGGACGGTCTCCGGCTTCATGCCCTTGGTGACCGGATACGCAGCCGGGTAGAGGAAGCCCTCCAGCGGATCGAGCACGCCCTCGTGATTCTTCGCCCAGCCCGGCAGGCCCAGGCTGTCCGCCTGCTTCTCGGCCACCTTGGCGGTCGTCCCCTTGGCGATGCCGAGCTTGGTGTCGATGGAGGCGTACACCAGCCGGTTCGGCGTGCCCTCCGGTATGACCAGAAGATTCTGGCTCTTCGGGTCCACCATCATCTTCACGGCCTCGGCCGCGGACATCTGCGAGTGGAGGAGGTAGACCCCCGCCTGGATTCCCTTGCCCTTCGGGTTCTCGTTCTGCGCCGAGACGAAGGCGTCGACGCTCTTCACGACGCCGGCCTTCTTCAGGATGTTGCCGATGTCGTACCCGTACGCGCCCTTCGGGATCTCCACCTCGACCGAACCCGAGCCACTGCCCGAGTAGTCGGGGGCCGGGCCGAAGCGGTCCTTGTAGAACGAGTAGCCGAAGTAGCCCGCTCCGCCGACGCCGGCGACCAGGACGAGGGAGACGACCAGGCACGCGCAGCCGCTGCGGCCCTTCTTCTTGCCCTTGCCGCGACGCTCCCCGCCGCCCCCGCCCCGGGAGCCGTCGTCATCGTCGTCGTAGTCGTCGTCCCTGGGCGCCTTGCGGCCGTCCTTCTCGTCCACGCCCGTGAAGAAGGGGTGGGTCTCCTCCGGCTGCTCCTCCGGGTCCCAGTCCGGGGCCGGCCCGGGCGCCTGGGCCGATACGTCCTCACGACGGCCCGGGGGCTGCGGGGGCGGGTACGCCTCAGGGGTGCCGTAGTAGTCGTTCGTCTCGCCGTAACCGTACGTGCCGTCCGGCTGGCCCTCGTAGGGCGGCACCGCCTGCTGGCCCGTGTCCCAGCCGGTGCCGTAGCCGGGCTGCTGCGGCTGCTGCGGCTGCTGCGGCTGCTGGCCGTACGGGTCCTGCGGGTGCTGGTTCCCGTACGCCTGCTGCTGGTACTGCTGCTGGGCGTACGGGTCCTGCTGCTGGTGCTGCGTGTACGGGTCCTGCTGCTGGTGCTGCTGGTGGGCGTACGGGTCCTGGTGCTGCTGCGCGTAGGGGTCGTGCGGCTGCTGCTGGTACGGGTCGTACTGGCCCTGCTGATACTGCTGCCGGCCGTCGTACTGGTTCTGGCTGTCGTACGGGGCCTGGCCGTGGGCAGGCTGCTGGCCGTCCCACCCCTGGTCCCCGTACAAGGGGTCCTCGGGATGCCACGGTTCGGAGCCGGGGCCCCGGCCATACTCAGTCATCGATCCCCTTGAGCCGCGAGACGATGTTCCGCCTCTTTGCTGTGCGGTGCTTGTTCGAACACCGCCGCATCGCGCGGAACGTTACCGTATTGCGATCAGACCACTACTTCGACTGCCTCGCCCGGCGGACGGCCCGAAGCGCGCTCGGACTCCAGAGCGTTCTGAAGGATCACCACAGCGGCAGCCTGGTCGATGACGGATCGGCCCTTTTTGGACTTCACGCCCGAGGCGCGCAGCCCCTGGCTCGCCGTAACTGTGGTCATCCTCTCGTCCATCAATCGCACCGGAATGGGTGCGACCGCCCGGGCGAGCACATCGGCGAAGGCCCGGACCTTGGCGGCGGCCGGCCCCTCGCCGCCGCCCAGGGAGCGCGGCAGGCCGACGACGACTTCGATCGGCTCGTACTCCGCGACGATCTGGCCGAGCCGCCGGTGGGCGGCCGGGACGTCGCGTCCCGGCACGGTCTCCACCGGCGTCGCGAGGATCCCGTCGGGGTCGCACGAGGCGACCCCGATCCGGGCGTCCCCGACGTCGATCGCCAGCCGGCGACCGCGGCGCATCTGCGGCATGTCCGTGGTCACGCCGTCTCGGTGACGAGGCGTTCGACGGCGGCGACGGCGTCACCGATCGCCTCCGGGTTCTGGCCGCCGCCCTGCGCGACGTCCGGCTTGCCGCCGCCCCCGCCGCCGAGGGTCTTGGCGGCGGTACGGACCAGATCGCCGGCCTTGAGGCCACGCTCGCGGGCCGCCTCGTTGGTGGCGATGACGGTCAGCGGGCGCCCGTTGGCCGTCGTGAACAGCGCCACCACGGCCGGGCGGCCGCCCTGGATGCGGCCACGCACGTCGAGGACGAGCTTGCGCAGGTCGTCGGCGGAGGTGCCGTCCGGCACCTGGCCGGTGACCAGGGCGACGCCCCGGACGTCCTTCGCGGAGTCGGCGAGACCGGCGGCGGCCGCGAGGACCTTCTCCGCGCGGAACTTCTCGATCTCCTTCTCGGCGTCCTTCAGCTTGCCGAGCATGCCCGCGATCTTCTCCGGCAGCTCCTCGGAGCGGCCCTTGACCAGCTCCTGGAGCTGGGCGACGACCGTGTGCTCCTTGGCCAGGAAGTTGTACGCGTCGACGCCGACCAGGGCCTCGATGCGGCGCACGCCGGAACCGATGGACGACTCACCGAGCAGCTTGACCAGGCCGAGCTGGGCGGTGTTGTGCACGTGCGTACCGCCGCACAGCTCCTTGGAGAAGTCGCCGATGGTGACGACGCGGACCCGCTCGCCGTACTTCTCGCCGAACTCCGCGATGGCGCCCTGCTTCTTCGCCTCGTCGATCGACATGACCTCGGCCTGCAC
The DNA here is from genome assembly GCF_040632605.1 of Streptomyces sp. NPDC019224. Lineage (NCBI taxonomy): Bacteria > Bacillati > Actinomycetota > Actinomycetes > Kitasatosporales > Streptomycetaceae > Streptomyces > Streptomyces sp. NPDC019224. Next base: position 33,422 of record NZ_JBEYCF010000033.1, read on the forward strand.
GTCGAGCTCGCGGGCCAGGACCTCGTTGATCTTCTGCTCGACGTCGGTGAGGACCGTGCCGGGGACGGCGGCGGGCGAGCCGAAGTCGAAGCGGAAGCGGCCCGGGGAGTTCTCGGAGCCGGCCTGGGCGGCCGTCGGGCCGAGCGCGTCGCGCAGTGCCTGGTGCGTGAGGTGCGTGGCGCTGTGGGCGCGGGCGATGGCCCGGCGGCGGGTGGAGTCGATGGCGGCGTAGGCGGAGGCGCCGACCGTCACCTCGCCGACCTGGACGGAACCCTTGTGCACGGAGACACCCGGAACCGGCTGCTGGACGTCGCGCACCACGATGACGGCGCCGCTGTCGAGCCGGATGCGGCCCTGGTCGGCGAGCTGGCCGCCGCCCTCGGCGTAGAACGGGGTGCGGTCGAGGACGACCTCGACCTCGTCGCCCTCGGTGGCGGCGGGCGAGGGGACACCGTCGACGAGGAGGCCGACGATCGTCGACTCGCCCTCGGTCGTGGTGTAGCCGGTGAACTCGGTGACGCCGGAGTTGTCGGCGACCTCGCGGTAGGCGGACAGGTCGGCGTGGCCGGTCTTCTTGGCCTTGGCGTCGGCCTTGGCCTTGGCCCGCTGCTCCTGCATGAGGCGGCGGAACCCGTCCTCGTCCACGGAGAGCCCCTGCTCGGCGGCCATCTCCAGGGTGAGGTCGATCGGGAAGCCCCAGGTGTCGTGGAGCAGGAACGCCTTGTCGCCGGCGAGGACCGTGCCGCCGGAGGCCTTGGTCTCGGTGACGGCGGTCTCCAGGATGTTGGTGCCGCCCTTGAGGGCCTTGAGGAAGGCGGCTTCCTCGGCGAGCGCGACGGTCTCGATGCGCTTGCGGTCGGTGATCAGCTCCGGGTACTGCTGGCCCATGGTGTTGACCACGACGTCGACCAGCTCGTTGACGACGGAGCCGGTGGCGCCCATCAGGCGCATGTTGCGGATGGCGCGGCGCATGATGCGGCGCAGCACGTAGCCGCGGCCCTCGTTGCCGGGGGTGACTCCGTCGCCGATGAGCATGACGGAGGTGCGGATGTGGTCGGCGACCACGCGCAGCGAGACGTCGGTGGCGTCGGCCGCGCCGTAGCGCACACCGGTCAGCTCGGTGGCCCGGTCCATGACGACGCGCAGGGTGTCGGTCTCGTACATGTTCTGCACGCCCTGCAGGATCATCGCGAGGCGTTCGAGGCCGAGGCCGGTGTCGATGTTCTTCGACGGCAGGTCGCCGAGGATCGGGAAGTCGTCCTTGCCCTCGCCGGCGCCGCGCTCGTACTGCATGAAGACCAGGTTCCAGATCTCCACGTACCGCTCGTCGTTGACGGCCGGGCCGCCCTCGACGCCGAACTCGGGGCCGCGGTCGTAGTTGATCTCGGAACAGGGGCCGCAGGGGCCGGGGACGCCCATGGACCAGAAGTTGTCCTTCTTGCCCAGGCGCTGGATGCGCTCGGCCGGGACGCCGATCTTGTCGCGCCAGATGGCCTCGGCCTCGTCGTCGTCGAGGTAGACGGTGATCCACAGGCGCTCGGGGTCGAGCCCGAAGCCGCCGTCCGCCACGGAGCTGGTCAGCAGCTCCCAGGCGTACGCGATGGCGCCTTCCTTGAAGTAGTCGCCGAAGGAGAAGTTGCCGCACATCTGGAAGAACGTGCCGTGCCGGGTGGTCTTGCCGACCTCTTCGATGTCCGGCGTGCGCACGCACTTCTGCACGCTGGTGACGCGCGGGGCGGGCGGCTTGACCTCACCGAGGAAGTACGGCTTGAAGGGCACCATGCCGGCGGGGACCAGCAGCAGAGTCGGGTCGTCCGCGATGAGCGACGCCGAAGGGACAACGGTGTGACCGCGCTCCTCGTAGAAGCTCAGCCAGCGGCGACGAATTTCTGCCGACTCCATCAGTGGTCCTCATTCCGGTTGTACGAGTGGGAGGGGAGCTTGCGGTAGGTGGCGGGGGCCGGGTGCGTCTCCGGCTCGGCCGCCTCGACGGCGAGACCGCGCCGCCCGGGGAGCTCGGGGTCGGCCGGTGCCTCCAGGCCCAGTGCCTCGCCGAGTTCGGCCTCGCGCCTGACCATGCCCTCGCGGACGTCCAGCGCGAAGTCCTTGAGCTTGTGACCGGCCACGATCGCCTTGTCGGCGGCCTGCGCCGCGAGGCTCTCGGGGGTCAGCTGCTTGATCTTCCGGTTGACCTTGGTGGTGGCCCACACCCCGGCGGCTGCGCCGGCGGTGAACCAGAACGTACGGCGGAACATCGCTGCGTCAGTCCTTCGGTCCGCGGGAATTTCGGCCGTTGCGCTTCCTGCCGCGCGCGGACGGCACGGTCCGGCCGACGATCACCGCGCGCCGGGAGCGCGCCTCCGGTTCGGGGGCGGAACGGCGGCCGATGGCCTGCCGTACGCCGTAGCCGAACGCCGCGACCTTGACCAGCGGGCCGCCGAAGGCGGAGGCGACCGTGGTGGAGAGTGCCGAGGCGTTGGAGGTGACTTCCTGTACGTCCGTCGCGATGGCGTCGACCTTGTCGAGCTGGGTCTGCGCGGAGCGTACGGTCGCGGAGGCGTCCGCGAGCAGAGGGACGGCCTGTTCGGTCACGTCCGCCACGAGTTTGGTGGTCGCCCTGAGCGTCTGGGCGAGCCTCACCAGCACGACGGCGAGGAACGAAACCAGGATCGCCCAGAAGACGGCCACCAGGATCCCGGCCACCTCTCCACCGGACACAGTGCACCGCGCTCTCTGGCTTGTCGTCTGTCTCTGTCTTGTTCGCTTGCTCTGCGGCGAGGGCCTTCGTGGTGGCCGGTCACCTTCCCCCGAGCCTATCGCGCCGGGGCTCACGCCCCGTACCGCCCGACCGGGCGGGCGGCGGGAGTCCGGACGGCGAAATTGTACGGAGCGCTTTCAAGCCAGTACTCTGCGTGTCTCATGCGACGCCCTCAGCGCCCCGTTCCGCCCGCCGGTGACTCCGGTACCCCGGCCGCCGCCCGCGACACCGCCGCGCCCCCGCACCCGGGCAACCTGCCCGCCGAGCTGAACGACTTCGTGGGCCGCGAGAGCGAACTGGCCGGTCTCGCGCGATCGCTGGAGGAATCCAGACTCGTCACCGTCACCGGGGTGGGCGGCGTCGGCAAGACCCGGCTGGTCACCAGAGCGGCGGCCCTGCTGGAGAAACGGTACTGCGACGGGGTGTGGCTGGTGGAGCTGTCCACCGTCCACGATGCGGGCCTGCTGGAACACGCCGTGGCCGAGGCGCTGGGCCTCACCGACCACACCACCAGGCCGCCCCGCGCGGCGATCCTCGAGCACTGCGCCGGCCGCAGCCTCCTGCTGGTCCTCGACGGCTTCGAACACCTGGTGGACGACTGCGCCGCGCTGGTACGGGAGCTGCTGCGCCGCGCCCCGCGGCTGCGGGTGCTCGCGGCGGGCCGGCTGCCGCTGGAGCTGGAGGGCGAGGCCGTCCACCCGCTCGCCACCATGACGGACGAGGACGCGCTCCGGCTGTTCGCCGAGCGCGCCGCCGGGGTGCGCCCGGACTTCCGGCTGACCGACCGCAGCCGCGGCCCGGCCAGGGAGCTGTGCCGCCGGCTGGACGGGATCCCGCTGGCCCTGGAACTGGCGGCCGGACGGCTGCGGGCCCTGTCGACCGAGCAGGTGCTGCAGCGGCTCGACGACCGCTTCCGGCTGCTGACCGGCGGCAGCCGGGGCGCCCTGGACCGGCACCAGACGCTGCGCACGGCCATCGGCTGGAGCCACGAACTGTGCACCCCGCCGCAGCGGTTGCTGTGGGCCCGGCTCTCGGTCTTCGCCGGGCAGTTCGACCTGGAGGCCGTGGAGTACGTCTGCAGCGGTCCCGACCTGCCCGCCGACTCGGTGCTCGACGTGCTCTGCGGGTTGCTGGCGCAGTCCGTGGTGCTGCGCGAGGACTCCCCGGTCGGCACCCGCTACCGGCTGCTGGAGACCGTGCGCGAGTACGGGGCCGAGTGGCTGGCCGCCACCGGGGACGCCGACCGGCTGCGCCGGCGGCACCGCGACTGGTTCCTGGGACTGGCGACCTGGTGCGAGCTGGACTGGTTCAGCCCCCGGCAGGCGGAGGTCGCGGCCCGGCTGGAGAGCGAGCTGCCGAATCTGCGCCGGGCCATGGAGTGCTCGCTGGAGACCCCGCAGGAGGTGCACCTCGCCCAGTACCTGGCGGGCACGCTGTGGTTCCTGTGGGTCGGCTGCGGGCGGTTGTCCGAGGGCCGGCACTGGCTGGACCACGTCCTGGAGGAGGAGACCCCGTACGACGCCTCGCGGCTGAAGGCCCTGTGGGTACTGGGGCACGTCGCGGTCCTCCAGGGTGACCCGGTGGGGGCCGTCTCCGCCCTGACGGAGTGCCGGGAGGAGGCGGAGGCGGCGGGCGACGCCACCGCGGCCGCGTACGCCGTGCACCGCACCGGGTGCCTGGCCCTGGTCACCGACGACATGGAGCGCGCCCGGGATCTGCTGGACGAGGCGCTCGGCCGTTACCGCGAGCTGGGCGAGCTGAACAGCAACGTCCTGATGGCCCAGGTCGAACTGGCCATGTCGATCGGCTTCCTGGGGGACCCGGAGCGGGCCGTCGCGATCTGCGAGGAGGTCCGGGACATCTGCGAGGACCACGGCGAGCGGTGGGCCCTGAGCTACGCGCTGTACGTCCTGGCCCATGCCGCCCTGCAGCGCGGGCGGCCGGAGCGGGCCCGGAAGCTGCTGGAGGAGTCGCTGTCCATCAGCCACACCTTCCACGACCGGCTCGGCACCGTCCTCGCCCTGGAACTGCTGGCGCTCGTCACGGTGACCGAGGGCGACGCGGCCGAGGCGGCGCTGCTCCAGGGTGCCGCCGACCGGATCTGGCCGTCGGTGGGGCTGCCGCTGTTCGGCTCGGCGCACTACGGGGCGCCGAGGGCCCGCTGCGAGGAGCTGGCCCTGCGCGAACTGGGCGAGACGCGGTACGCGGCGGCCCTGCGGGCGGGAGGGGAGCTGGAGCCGGACGCGGCGGTCGCGCGGGCGCTCCTGGCGCGGCCGGGCGGGGGCGAGCAGGCGGGGTCCGGCGCCGGGGAGCCGGCCGGAGCCGCGCTGCCCGCACCCGGCAGAACGCGAAAACCCGCCCCTCCCCGGGTACCGGGAAGGGGCGGGCCTGAGCGCCGGTGAAGAGCGGCTACGCCTGGATCAGCGGGCGTAGTACTCGACGACGAGCTGCTCGTCGCAGATCACGGGGATTTCCTTGCGGTTCGGGTCCCGGTCAAGGCGGAAGGCCAGGGCCTTCAGGTTCACCTGCAGGTAGCGCGGGGTCTCGCCGTCGGTGGCGTAGCCACCCTCGCGGGCCACCTGGAAGGGGTGCTTGTCGCGGCTGCGCTCGCGGACCATCACGATGTCGTCCGGGCGGACGCGGAACGACGGCTTGTCGACCTTGCCACCGTTGACCTCGATGTGGCCGTGGACGACCATCTGGCGGGCCTGGTAGATGGTCCGGGCGATGCCCGAACGCAGGACCAGCGCGTCGAGACGGCGCTCGAGCTCGACGACGAGCGCCTCGCCCGTCTTGCCCTCGGCCTTCTTGGCGCGGTCGTAGGCACGCGCCATCTGGCGCTCGCTGATGTCGTACTGCGCGCGCAGACGCTGCTTCTCCAGCAGACGGACCTTGTAGTCCGAGTTCTGCTTGCGGCCGCGGCCGTGCTCGCCCGGCGGGTAGGGGCGGGCCTCGAAGTACTTGACGGCCTTCGGCGTCAGCGCGATGCCGAGCGCGCGGCTCTTCTTGACCTTGGGACGCGACTGATTAGGCACGTTCTCCAGACCTCCGTTGTAGGTTAGGTTAGGCTCACCTTACTCAAGGAGATCGCATGTCTCGCCCTGGGAACACCACACACGTCACGGACAGCACAGACAGCATCGACGCGCCTGAAGGCGTCGAGATGACGGAGGACCGATCAGATCGTGGTCAGCCGCGTCCCAGCGGGCTTGAAATCACACGGATGCCGTCAGCAGCCGAGCGCACACGAACTCTCGTACAGAGTACCTGCTCCGCGGCACTGCTCGTTCCCGGGCTCGAAACCGCGGGCTGGGACCAGCTCATGCCGCTGTCCCGGGGCGTGGGCCCGGACGGCGACCTGTTCCTGGAGTTCCCCGCGGGCTCCCCGGCCGTACGGGCCGCGACGCACGCCCAGGACGACGAGCTGCCGGCCGTCCTGGAGATCACGGACGTCGCCCCGGTCTCCGTACCCCACCGCATCCGCGGCCGGGCCCGGGTCAGCGGCTGGCTGACCTCCGTGCCCGGCATGGCGGGCCCCGGACGGATGATGCTGCGGCTGGAAACGGGCGAGGCCCACATCGACGACCTGTGGGGGGTGGAGCGCGTCGAGGCGGAGAGCTTCCGCGACGCCGCCCCCGACCCGCTCGCCGCCCACGAGACGGACCTGCTCCAGCATCTGCACTCGGCGCACCCGAAGGAGCTGGCGACGCTGTGCGGACTGCTCGGCGCGCGGGCGTCGTGCACCTGCGCCGCGCACCGGCCGGCCGTGGTGCCCCTGGCGCTGGACCGGCTCGGGCTGCGGGTGCGCTTCTGCGAGCGGGACGGCGGCTGCTTCGACGCGCGCTTCGAGTTCCCCGAGCCGGTGCGGGACGTGGTGGAGCTCAGCCGCGCCATGCACACGCTCTTCGCCGCGGCCGCGCACTGAGGAACACCCCGCGAAGGGCCGCCGGCGTCGAGGGCCGCGCTCGCCTCCGGAGCCCCGGGCCCGGCTTCAGACCGTGCCCGCCCCGTCCTCGGTGCCCGTCCGGCCGAGCCGCTCCCTGACCCGGTCCGCCACGTCCGCGTAGCGCGCCTCGGCGCCGTAGCGGGTGGGGCGGTAGTACCGCTTGTCGCTCACGGCGTCCGGCGCGTACTGCTGGGCGGCGATACCGCCGGGCACGTCGTGCGGGTAGACATAGCCCTGGGCGTGGCCGAGCTTGGCCGCGCCCTTGTAGTGGCCGTCGCGCAGATGGGCCGGGACCGGGCCGGCCAGCCCCTTGCGGACGTCCTCGCGGGCGGCGGAGATCGCCAGTGTGGCCGCGTTGGACTTGGGGGCCAGCGCCAGGGCGATGGTGGCATGGCTGAGGGTGAGCGCCGCCTCCGGGAAGCCGATCAGGGCCACCGCCTGGGCCGCGGCGACCGCGGTGGGCAGCGCCGTCGGGTCGGCGAGGCCGATGTCCTCGCTGGCCGAGATCATCAGCCGCCGGGCGATGAACCGGGGGTCCTCCCCCGCCTCGATCATGCGGGCCAGGTAGTGCAGGGCCGCGTCGACGTCGGAGCCCCGGATCGACTTGATCAGCGCGCTCGCCACGTCGTAGTGCTGGTCGCCGTCCCGGTCGTACTTCACGGCGGCCCGGTCGACCGTCTCCTCCAGGGTGAGGAGCGTGATCTCCGTCTCCTGCTTGGACAGCGCCGCACCGGCGGCGGCCTCCAGGGCGGTCAGGGCCCGGCGCGCGTCGCCCCCCGCGATCCGCAGCAGGTGCTCCCGCGCATCCTCCGCCAGGGTCACCGCACCGCCGAGCCCGCGCTCGTCGGTGAGAGCGCGGCGCAGCAGGCCGCGCAGGTCGTCGTCGGTCAGGGGCTCCAGCGTGAGCAGCAGCGAACGCGAGAGCAGCGGGGAGATGACGGAGAAGTACGGATTCTCGGTGGTCGCGGCGATCAGGGTGACCCAGCGGTTCTCCACGGCGGGGAGCAGGGAGTCCTGCTGGGCCTTGGAGAAGCGGTGGATCTCGTCGAGGAAGAGGACGGTCTCCTTGCCGTAACCCCCGGTGGCTCGGCGGGCGCCGTCGATCACGGCGCGCACCTCCTTGACCCCCGCGGTGATGGCGGAGAGCTCGACGAATCGTTTGTTCGTCGCCTTGCTGACCACGTACGCGAGGGTGGTCTTTCCGGTGCCGGGCGGGCCCCAGAGGATCACCGACGAAGGGCCGGCCGGTCCCCCGCTGCCCTCGCCGACCAGGCGGCGCAGCGGCGAGCCCGGCTTGAGCAGGTGCTGCTGGCCCACGACCTCGTCGAGCGTGCGCGGACGCATCCGGACAGCGAGGGGGCTGCTGGACGGGTCCTTCTCCTGGCGGTCTTCGGCAGCTGCGGTAAAGAGGTCGGGCTCCACGTCTCGAAGCCTATGTCACCGCACTGACGGCACCGCCCGGCCGGACGGCCGGCCCCGCGGTGCAGGACGCGCCGGTCAGCTGGTCCAGAAGTCCCACCAGCGGGTCAGGATCAGCATGCCGATGACGCCGATCCACAGCACCGGGGGCACCCAGTGGAACTCGGTGAGGCCGTTGCGCAGCCAGGAGGGGGCGGGGATGATCCCGTGCCGGATGTTGTGCGTGGTGATGTAGCAGAACATGAGGATGGTGGCGACCCAGGCCAGGCAGCACCACAGGCACAGCGAGTTGATGTTGTACAGCGACTGGTACTGGAGCCAGGTGCAGAAGCCCACGCCGAACAGCGTGCCCGCGTTCATGCCGAGCCAGTACCAGGGGCGGAAGCGGGCTCCGGCGAGCAGGGCCAGGCCGATGGCGATGATCACCGGGTAGGTGACCATGCCGAGCCAGGGGTTGGGGAAGCCGAAGGCGGAGGCCTGCTCGCTCTTCATGATGTTGCCGCAGGCCACCACGGGGTTGAGGCTGCAGCCGGGGACGAAGGAGGGGTCCTCCATCATCTTGAGCTTGTCGAGCGTGATGACCCATGCCGCGAGCGTTCCGGCGGCGCCCGTGATCACCAGCAGGAGGGCCAGCGCGCGGCTGCCGCCGATGGTCCGCTTCCCGCCGCGCTCGTCCTGGCCGGAGGAGGGATGGTCAACCGCTGCAGTCGTCATATCGCCGTTTCCGTCACTGGGTGGCCTGCTGGGGCAGGGTCATTGTGCCGCACGACTCGGCCGCTCTTCCGTTCGATGCACATAAAGACGTACACACCGCTACGGGGCCGTACGGGAGCGGAATCCCGGCCCTCCCGGCCGTGACAAGGGAGATCACCGACCGCCCGGCCGTCACGCGGGCGTCACCGGCCGCGCGGACCGAATCACCGGGCGGGATGAATCCACGCCCACCGCGTTGACGCGAGGGCCCGGGGGCGGACCCGTCCGGCCGCCCCCGGCCGCGTCTCACGCCAGGCGCGCGCGGACCGTCTCGACGAGGTCGGACACCGGGACGGGCGTCTGCTCTCCGGACTCCATGTCCTTGAGCTGGACGTGGCCCTCGGCCAGGTCGCGCTCGCCGGCCACGATCGTGAACCGGGCGCCCGAGCGGTTGGCGCTCTTCATGGCGCCCTTCAGCCCCCGGCCGCCGTACGCGAAGTCCGCGGCGACGCCCTCCCGGCGCAGCCGGGTGACGACGCCGAAGAGGACCCGGCGCGCCTCCTCGCCGAGCGGTACGGCGAAGACGCTGGTGGCGGAGGGCAGCTCGAGCTCGATGCCCTCGGCCTCCAGGGCGAGGACCGTGCGGTCCACGCCGAGCGCCCAGCCGACCGACGGGAGCGCCGGGCCGCCGATCATCTCGGAGAGGCCGTCGTAGCGGCCGCCGCCGCCCACCGCCGACTGCGAGCCGAGGCCGTCGTGGACGAACTCGAAGGTGGTGCGCGTGTAGTAGTCGAGGCCGCGGACGAGCTTCTCGTCGTCCTCGTAGATCACGCCCGCCTCGTTGAGCAGGTCGCGGACCTCCTCGTGGTACGCCTTGCAGGCGTCGCACAGGAAGTCGCGCAGCACGGGGGCGCCGGCCAGCTGCTTCCGGACCTCGGGGCGCTTGTCGTCGAGGACCCGCAGCGGGTTGATCTCGATGCGCCGCCGGGTCTCCTCGTCGAGGTCCAGCTCGCGCAGGAAGCCCTGGAGCGCGTCGCGGTAGACGGGGCGGCACTCCTTGTCCCCCAGCGAGTTCAGCAGGATGCGGAACTCGCGCAGGCCCAGGGCGCGGTACGCCTGGTCGGCCAGGATGATCAGCTCGGCGTCGAGCGCCGGGTCCTCGGCGCCGATGGCCTCGGCCCCGACCTGTGAGAAGTGGCGGTAGCGGCCCTTCTGCGGGCGCTCGTAGCGGTAGTACGAGCCGGAGTACCAGAGCTTGACCGGCAGGTTGCCGAGCTTGTGGAGGTTGGCCTCCAGAGCGGCGCGCAGCACGGACGCGGTGCCCTCGGGGCGCAGGGCGAGCTGGGAGCCGCCCTTGGTGGTGAGGGTGTACATCTCCTTGGTCACGATGTCGGTGGATTCACCGACGCCGCGGGAGAAGAGGGCCACGTCCTCGAAGCCGGGGGTCTCGATGTAGCCGTAGCCGGAGTTCTTCAGCGGTGCGGCGATCGCCTCGCGCACCGCCAGGTACTTCGCGGAGTCCGGCGGGGTCAGGTCGTACGTGCCCTTGGGGGCCTTGAAGGTGCTCACGATTTCGCTCTCGTCACATTCCTCGTCGGGGCGCGTCCACACCGCTCATTCCGGTCAGGAACGGGTTGGTGGCGCGCTCGCGGCCGATGGTCGTCTGGGGGCCGTGGCCGGACAGCACCACGGTCGAGTCGTCGAGCGGCAGGCACACACGGGCCAGCGACTCGAGGAGCTCGGCGTGGTCGCCGCCGGGCAGGTCGGTACGTCCGACGGAGCCGGCGAAGAGCAGGTCGCCCGAGAAGAGGACCTGGGGGACCTCCGGGGTCTCGGGCATCCTGAACGTCACCGACCCCTTGGTATGGCCGGGCGCGTGCGAGACGCCGAACTCCATGCCCGCGAGCTGCAGCCGGGCGCCGTCGGTCAGCTCCTGGACGTCGTCCGGCTCCCCCACCGTCAGCTCGCCCATGAGCGGCATCCCGATGGAGCGGCCCAGCGCCTTCTCCGGGTCGCTCATCATGTAGCGGTCCTCGGGGTGGATCCAGGCGGGGACGTCGTGCGCGCCGCACACCGGGACGACCGAGGCGACGTGGTCGATGTGGCCGTGGGTGAGGACGACGGCGACGGGCTTCAGCCGATGCTTCTTCAGCGCTTCCTCGACCCCGGAGGCGGCCTGGTGGCCCGGGTCGATGATCACGCACTCCTCACCCGCGGCGGGGGCGACCAGGTAACAGTTGGTCCCCCAGGCCCCGGCGGGGAACCCGGCAATCAGCACGATCGTCCTTAATTGGTCGTCCTACGCGGAAGAGCGGCTGCGAGGTCGCAGCAGTTCAGAGCCTACCGGCGCTCCTCATTCCACAGCTAACCCATATACGGTACGGGGCGACCCAGACCCGATCACACGACGTACAAGGAGAACACCCGGTGGTCAGCAGCGATCAGCGGCGGCGGCAGCTCGCCCGGGAGAAGTACGAGCGGCAGCAGCAGCGTCGGGAGGAGGCCCGCCGCAGGACGAGGCGGCTGACGCTCGTCATCGCCTCGGCGGTGGCCGTGGTGGCGGTCATCGGCGGTGCCACGTACTTCGCCGCCGGCGGGGACGACGACAAGGACAGGACGGACGCGGCGGCGAGCCAGAGCCCGTCCGCCGAGGCCTCGCCCTCGTCCTCGCCCGCGGAGGAGGCGAAGCCGGAACCGGCGATGAAGATCGACAAGAAGGCGAAGTACACGATGTCGCTCAAGACGAGCCAGGGCGACATCGCGTTCACCATGGACGCGTCGAAGACCCCGCACACGACGAACTCCTTCAAGTCGCTGGCCGACAAGAAGTTCTTCGACGGGACGAAGTGCCACCGGCTGACCACGGACGGCATCTTCGTCCTGCAGTGCGGCGACCCCAAGGGCGACGGCACGGGTGGTCCCGGCTACACGATCCCCGACGAGAACCTGACCGCGCTGGGCAAGGCGGGCGCGGACGGCACGGTGACGTACCCGGCGGGCACGGTGGCGATGGCCAACACCGGCCAGGCGCACACCGGGGGCAGCCAGTTCTTCCTCGTCTACAAGGACAGCAAACTGCCGCCCAGCTACACGCCATTCGGCACGATGGACGAGAAGTCGCTGCAGGCCGTCGCGGCCATCGGCAAGGCCGGTGTGGACGGCGGCGGCGCCGACGGTGCGCCGAAGAAGGCCGTGAACATCTCGAAGCTGACCGTCGACAAGGGGTGATTCCGGGGAGACGCGCGCGGTGCGGCCGAATAAATCCGGCCGTGCTGAGTGCGGACAGCCGGGCGGCCCGTCGCCTAGATTGGCGTCGTGCAGGGCGGGCGCTGCCCGCCCCAGGAAACTGTGGACGATGCCAGGGGGGTGGTCCCCTCGCGGGCATCAGGTGGAGGAGGCGCTGTGAGCAGCGACCCGTGGGGCCGTGTCGATGAGACGGGCACCGTGTACGTGCGTACAGCCGACGGCGAGCAGGTCGTCGGATCGTGGCAGGCCGGTTCGCCGGAGGAGGCCCTGGCCTATTTCGAGCGCAAGTACGAGGGCATTGCGGTCGAGATCGGCCTCCTCGAACGGCGGGTGAAGACCACCGATCTGTCCGCGAAGGACGCGACGACCGCCATCGAGCACCTGCGCGGCCAGGTCGACGAGCACCATGCCGTCGGCGACCTGGACGCGCTGCGCAAGCGGCTGGACGCGCTCGTCGCGACGGTCGAATCGCGGCGCGAGGAGCGCAAGGCGCAGAAGGCGAAGCAGGCCGACGAGGCGAAGCACGCCAAGGAGGCACTGGTCGCCGAGGCCGAGGAGCTGGCGGGGAGCGAGCAGTGGCGCTCCGCCGGCGAGCGGCTGCGCGCCCTCGTGGACACGTGGAAGGGCCTGCCCCGGCTCGACCGCAAGTCCGACGACGAGCTGTGGCACCGCTTCTCGCACGCCCGCTCGGCGTTCTCCAAGCGCCGCAAGGCCCACTTCGCCTCGCTGGACGCCCAGCGCGAGGAGGCCCGCAAGGTCAAGGAGAAGCTGGCCGTGGAGGCCGAGGCGCTCTCCGGGTCCACGGACTGGGGGACGACGGCCGCCCGCTACCGCGACCTGATGACCCAGTGGAAGGCGGCGGGCCGCGCCCAGCGCGAGGCCGAGGACGAGCTGTGGAACCGTTTCCGCGGGGCTCAGGACGTCTTCTTCGCCGCCCGGGGCGAGGTCTTCGCGGAGCGCGACGCGGAGCAGGGCGAGAACCTCAAGCTGAAGGAGGAGCTCGCCGACGAGGCCGAGAAGCTGGTGCCGGTGACGGACCTGAAGGCGGCCAGGTCCGCGTTCCGGGCCCTCAACGAGCGCTGGGAGGCCATCGGCCACGTACCGCGTGACGCCCGTCCGAAGGTCGAGGGGCGGATGCAGGCGGTGGAGCGGGCGCTCCAGGAGGCCGAGGAGGCCGAGTGGCGCCGGACCAACCCGGAGGCGCGGGCCCGCGCCGCGGGTCTGACCGGTCAGCTCCAGGCGGCCGTGGACAAGCTGCGTGCGCAGATCGACACGGCCCGTGCGTCGGGCAACAACGCCCGGGCGGACAAGCTGGCCCGTGAGCTCGAGGGCCGGCAGGCGCTTCTCGACCAGGCGCTCAAGGGCCTGGAGGAGTTCGGCGGCTGACGCCAGGACGTCGGTCCGAGGGGTCTTCCCGCGTGCGCGCGGGGAGGCCCCTTCCGCGTGCGCGGGCGACGAGAGGCCGTCCGCCGGTCCGAGCTTGCTCAGGTAGTGCCCCTTCCGCGTGCGCGGGCAACGAAAAGGGTGCGACAACTGCCGGAAACCGGAAGTGAATGGTGACGGTGCGGGAAGCGATGCTTCGTACGGGCGCGCTTCGCGCACTCGCCGAGTCCCTTACGTACCCGAGGCAGGTTCACCGATGAGACCGACCCGTGTCGCCCTGGCCGCCGCGGCCGCCGCTCTGGCTCCCGTCCTCCTCCTGTCCGGCCCGGCCTTCGCCGCCGGGACGGCCTCCCCGTCCACCGCCGTCGCCGCGGCGGACGGCATGGACCTCCCGGTGGACGAGATGTCCGACGACGACGTCCGCGTCGCCCTCTTCCGCATCCTCGGCGACCCCGACTCCGGCCAGCGGGTCACCAGGGAGGTCACCGCGCTCCTCGAAAGCGGCGACCTCGCGCAGGCGCGCGAGTGGCTGAGGACCGGCTACGCGCCGGCCCAGGCCGAGGACGACCGCGTCGCCCTCTTCCGCATCCTCGGCGACCCCGACTCCGGCCAGCGCGTCACCCAGGAGATCAACGGCCTCCTCGACCGCGGCGACCCGGCGGAGATCCGGGAGTGGCTGGAAACCGGCTACCGACTCGCCCAGGCCGAGGACGACCAGGTCGCCCTCTTCCGCATCCTCGCCCGCCCCGGCATCAGCGACGCGATGCGCGCCGCCGTCATCGAGGCCATCCAGGGCACGCCCGAGGAGATGCGCCACTTCCTGGAGTACGGCCAGTACGAGGTCGACGCGTAGCAGCCCCTACGGCCGGCGGGCCGAGGTCACCCGGTAGACGTCGTATACGCCCTCCACGCCCCGTACCGCCTTCAGGACGTGGCCGAGGTGCTTGGGGTCGCCCATCTCGAAGGTGAAGCGCGAGGTGGCCACCCGGTCGCGGGAGGTCTGCACGGCGGCGGACAGGATGTTGACGTGCTGGTCGGACAGCACCCGGGTGACGTCCGACAGGAGCCGGGAACGGTCCAGGGCCTCGACCTGGATGGCGACGAGGAAGACCGAGGACTGGGTGGGCGCCCACTCGACGTCCAGGATGCGTTCCGGCTGCTGCGAGAGCGAGTCGACGTTCACACAGTCGGCGCGGTGCACGGAGACGCCGCTGCCCCGGGTGACGAAGCCGATGATGGGGTCACCGGGCACGGGCGTGCAGCAGCGGGCGAGCTTGACCCACACGTCGTCGACGCCCTTGACGACGACCCCGGGGTCGGCGTTGGAGCGGCGCTTGTTGCGGCTGCGCGAGGGCGGGGTGCTCTCCTCCAGGTCCTCGTTGGCCGCGTCCTCGCCGCCGAGGGCCTGGACCAGCTTCTGCACGACGCCCGCGGCGGCCACATGACCCTCGCCGATCGCGGCGTACAGCGACGAGATGTCGGGGTAGCGCATCTCGTGCGCGAGGGTGACCAGCGAGTCGCCGGTCAGGATGCGCTGGATCGGCAGGTTCTGCTTGCGCATGGCCCGCGCGATGGCGTCCTTGCCCTGCTCGATCGCCTCGTCGCGGCGCTCCTTGGAGAACCAGGCACGGATCTTGTTGCGGGCCCGGGGCGACTTGACGAAGCCCAGCCAGTCGCGGGAGGGCCCGGCGCCGGCCGCCTTGGAGGTGAAGACCTCCACCAGGTCGCCGTTGTCGAGCGTCGACTCCAGCGGCACGAGGCGGCCGTTGACCCGTGCCCCTATGGTGCGGTGGCCGACCTCCGTGTGGACGGCGTACGCGAAGTCGACCGGGGTGGCCCCGGCCGGCAGCGCTATGACGTCGCCCTTGGGCGTGAAGACGAAGACCTCGTTGCGCGAGAGGTCGAAGCGCAGCGACTCCAGGAACTCGCTGGGGTCCTCGGTCTCCTTCTGCCAGTCCAGGAGCTGGCGCAGCCACGCCATGTCGTTGACGGTGTCCTGGCCCCGGCCGGTGTTCTTGGGGACGTCGGTGCGGACCTTGGAGGCGCCCGCGACGGCCTCCTGCTTGTACTTCCAGTGCGCGGCGATGCCGTACTCGGCGCGGCGGTGCATGTCGAACGTCCGGATCTGGAGCTCGACGGGCTTGCCGCTGGGACCGATCACCGTGGTGTGCAGTGACTGGTACATGTTGAACTTGGGCATCGCGATGTAGTCCTTGAACCGGCCGGGGACCGGATTCCATCGCGCGTGCACGGTGCCGAGTGCCGCGTAGCAGTCGCGGACGGTGTCGACGAGCACCCGGATGCCCACCAGGTCGTAGATCTCGGCGAAGTCGCGGCCCCGCACGATCATCTTCTGGTAGACGCTGTAGTAGTGCTTGGGGCGTCCGGTGACGGTGGCCTTGATGCGGGCGGCGCGCAGGTCGGACTGGACCTCGTCGGTCACGATGGCGAGGTATTCGTCGCGCTTGGGCGCGCGCTCGGCGACCAGCCGCACGATCTCGTCGTACATCTTGGGGTAGAGGATCGCGAAGGCGAGGTCCTCCAGCTCCCACTTGATGGTGTTCATGCCCAGGCGGTGGGCGAGCGGAGCGTAGATCTCCAGCGTCTCGCGGGCCTTCTTCTCCTGCTTCTCCCGCTTGAGGTAGCGCATGGTGCGCATGTTGTGCAGCCGGTCGGCGAGCTTGATGACCAGGACGCGCGGGTCCTTGGCCATGGCGACGACCATCTTGCGTACGGTCTCGGCCTGCGCGGCCTCGCCGAACTTGACCTTGTCGAGCTTGGTGACGCCGTCGACGAGCAGGGCGACCTGGTCGCCGAAGTCGCGGCGCAGGGTGTCCAGGCCGTACTCGGTGTCCTCGACCGTGTCGTGCAGCAGCCCGGCCATCAGGGTGGCCGGATCCATGCCCAGCTCGGCGAGGATCGTGGTGACGGCGAGCGGGTGCGTGATGTACGGGTCGCCGCTCTTGCGCTTCTGGCCGCGGTGCCAGCGCTCGGCGACCTGGTAGGCCCGTTCGATCTGGCGCAGCGTGGCCGTCTCGGTCTTGGCGTCGTTGCCGCGGACGATACGCAGCAACGGTTCGAGGACCGGGTTGTAGGGGCTGGAACGCTGGACGCCGAGGCGGGCGAGCCGGGCCCGGACGCGGCTGGAGGAGCCGCCGGAGCGGGACGCCGAGCCGGCCGGGGCGGCGGGTCCGGCAGCGGGCTTGGCCGGCGGCTTGGGGGCGGTGGGAGCGGGCTCGGCCGGCTGGGCGGGGGAAGCGGGCACGGGGCCGTCGGCCCCGGCGGGCGCCGGTCCCGTGCCGGGCTGGGGCGCCGGGGGCTTCGGCTTCTCCGCGGGCTGCTGCTTCGCGGGCGTGGCGGGGGCCGCCGCGGGCTCGTCGGGCTGCGGGGCGGCGACTGGCTGGGCCTCGTCTGGCAAGAGCGCTCCTCGTGCGGATCCGGACACCCGGAAAGGCCATCGTATCGACCCGGCGGCCGGTCCTCCCCCGGGGACCGTGAGAGCCCTCACAACGCCGACGGGCACCCGGTTGTTCCCGGGTGCCCGTCGGGGGTGGTGCGGCTTGGTCCTCAGACCGTGATCAGTGCCTCCAGCGGAGCGCCGCGCAGGCTGTCGGCCAGGCGGGCCCGGCCGTCCAGGAAGCCCAGCTCCATGAGGACGGCGACCCCGGCGACCTGGGCGCCGGCCCGGCGGATGAGCTCCAGGGAGGCGTCGGCGGTGCCGCCGGTGGCCAGGACGTCGTCGATGACCATGATCCGGTCCTCGGCCGACAGGTCCTCCGCGTGGATCTCGATCTCCGCGGTGCCGTACTCCAGCTCGTACGCCTGGCTGAGCGTGGCTCCGGGCAGCTTCCCGGCCTTGCGGACGGGTACGAAGCCGAGTCCGGCCCGGACCGCGACGGGCGCGGCCAGGATGAAGCCGCGGGCCTCCAGGCCGACGACCTTCGTGGCGCCGTGCCGCAGGCACAGCTCCGCGAGGGCGTCGGTGAGGGCCGTGAACGCGACCGGGTCCGCGAGCAGCGGGGTGATGTCCTTGAACATCACGCCCGGCTTCGGGTAGTCCGCCACGTCACGGATGCGGCTGAGCAGGAGTTCCCTCGTGCTCTCGGTGGTGCTGGTCATCGACGCTTCCCCGGGGTCCGGCCGTGGCCCCTGGGCTCCTGGCGCTGGCCGACGACCGCACCGGCGGGCGCGGCGTCCTCCAGGTCGGTCACGTCCCCGTCGGCCTGCTCCGCCTCGGTGGCCTCGCCCTTGGCCGCGGCGGCCGCGCGCTTGGCGAGGACCCGCTTCTTCAGGGCCTTCATCTGCGGCTCGCGCTCCTTGAGGTCCGCCACCAGCGGGGTGGCGATGAAGATCGAGGAGTACGCACCGGCCGCGAGGCCCACGAAGAGGGCGAGCGAGATGTCGTTCAGCATGCCGGCGCCGAGGACACCGCCGCCGATGAACAGCAGACCGGCGACCGGCAGCAGGGCGACGACGGTGGTGTTGATCGAGCGGACCAGGGTGCTGTTGATGGAGCGGTTGGCGACGTCGCTGTACGTCCACCGGGTCTGCTTGGTGATCCCGTTCGTGCCCTCCTTGAGGCTGTCGAAGACGACGACCGTGTCGTAGAGGGAGTAACCGAGGATGGTCAGCAGACCGATCACGGTGCCCGGGGTGACCTCGAAGCCGACCAGGGCGTAGACGCCGACCGTGATGGTGATGTCGTGGATCAGCGCGACGAGGGCCGCGAGGGCCATCCGCCACTCGAAGGCGATGGCCAGGTAGATCACGACCAGGATCATGAAGACGCCGAGACCGGTCCAGGCCTTGTTGGCGATCTGCTCGCCCCAGCTGGGACCGACGAGGTCCGCGGCGATCTTCTCGCGCGGGACGTCGAGGTCGGTGGCGAGCTTGGCCTGGATCTCGTCGGACTTCGCGGTGTCGACCTCGGTGATCTGGATGCGCAGACCGCCGTTGCCGAGCTTCTGGACGATGGCCTGGTGGCCGGACGCGTCCGTCGCCAGGTCCTCCGCCTCGGAGACGGAGACGCTCGTCTTCGGGGTGGTGAAGACGGCACCGCCCTTGAACTCGATGCCCATGTTCAGGCCGCTGACCGCCAGGCCGACGATGGCCGTGATGGTGATCAGGACGGAGACGCCGTACCAGATCCTGCGCTTGCCGATGAAGTCGTAGCCGACCTCGCCTCGGTAGAGACGGGCGCCGAGATTCCCGAGTCGCGACATCTCACGCCTCCTTCGGTTCGGTGGGGGCGTTGACACGGCGGGAGCGGCGCAGCGGCGGCTTGGCGCCGAGGCGCTTCGGGTCCAGTCCGGACCACGGGTGGCCGCTGGCGAAGAACTTCGTGCGGGCCATGATCGTCATGAGCGGCTTGGTGAAGAGGAAGACCACGACGACGTCGAGCAGGGTGGTGAGACCCAGCGTGAACGCGAAGCCCTGGACCTTGCCGACGGTGACGACGAAGAGCACGGCGGCGGCGAGGAACGACACGAAGTCGGAGACCAGGATGGTGCGCCGGGCACGCGGCCAGCCGCGCTCCACGGCGGGCCGCAGCGTGCGGCCCTCGCGGATCTCGTCCCGTACGCGTTCGAAGTACACGATGAAGGAGTCGGCGGTGATACCGATGGCCACGATGGCACCGCAGACGGCCGGCAGGTTCAGCGCGAAGCCGATGGCCGGGCCGAGCAGCGACATGATCGTGTAGCTCAGGATGCCGGAGACCAGGAGGCTGAGCAGGGCGATGAGAGCCAGGCCGCGGTAGTAGGCCACCAGGTAGACGACCACGAGGGCGAGGCCGATGGCGCCGGCGATGAGGCCGGCCCGCAGCTGCTCGCCGCCGAGGGCGGCGGTGACGGTGGTGACGCTCTGCTCCTTGAAGGAGAGCGGGAGCGCGCCGTAGGAGAGCACGTTGGCCAGGTCCTCGGCGGACTGCTGGGTGAAGCTGCCGGAGATCTCGGCGCTGCCGCTCAGCGTCTCGTTGACCTGGGGTGCGGAGACGACCTCGCCGTCCAGCGCGATGGCGAACTGGTTCTGCGGGGACTGCTGCGCGGAGAGCTTCTTGGTGATCGTCTGGAACTGCTTGGAGCCCTTGTCGGAGAACTCCATCTGGACGATCCAGATGCCGCGCTGCTGGTCGAAGGCCGCCTTGGCGCTGTCGACCTCGGTGCCGGAGACCTCGGCCGGGCCGAGCACGTACTTCGCGTCGCCCTCCTGGCTGCAGGCCACGACCGTGTCGCTGGACTTGCTGCCCTGGGCGGCCTTGGAGCGGGATGCCTTGCTGGAGCAGTCGAGCGCTTCGAACCGCTTCTGCAGTTCCGCGGCTGCGGCCTGGTCCTCGGGGGACGCGGACTCGCCGGCCTTCGGCGTGCTGTCGGCCTTCGGCGAGGAGCTGGTCTTCGGCGACGGCGAGGAGTCGGCCTTCAGGGCGCCGGTGACCGCGCGGCCCTGGGTGGTGGCGGACGCGGACGGCTTCGACGAGGGGCTGGTGGCCTTGTCGCCGTCCGTCGCCTTCTCGGAGGCCGACGCCTTCGGCGACGGCGAAGCGTCGGCCTTGCCGGTGGACGAGGCGCTGGGCTCGGGGGTGGGCGTGCCCTGGGCGACGGTCAGCACCGGCCGGAAGTACAGCTTGGCCGTGGTGCCGACCTGCTTCCGGGCCTGGGCGGAGTCCGTGCCCTTGGGGATGTTGACGATGATGTTGCTGTCGCCCTGGGTCTGGACCTCGGCCTCGCTGACCCCCAGACCGTTGACACGGCGGTTCATGATCTCGACCGCGGTGTCCATGTTGGTCTTGTTGATCGCCTGTTCCTGGCCCGGCTCGGCCTTGGCCTCCAGCGTGATGGAGGTACCGCCCGCCAGGTCGATGCCGAGTCGCGGCGTCGGCTGGTCGGCCAGGAACATCCCGCCCGTGAGGGCGACCATGGCGATCAGGATCAGCGCCAGGGAACGCCCTGGCTTCCCCTGACCGCCGGCCGCGCCTCGGCCCTTCTTCGGTGCTGCCACCTTGTCGTTTCTCCCTGTCCAACCGCCCCGCGCCGGGTACGCGCCCGAGCGGCCACGAAGTTTAGTGGGGACCCGCCCCCGCGAAGGAGTGCACGGACCTGGGGCGGCCGGATGCCTGTGGGCTCACGGCCTCCCCGCGTCGTGCGTGCTACTTCGCGTCGGCCTCGCCGTCGGCCTTGCCCTCGGACTTCTTGTCGTCCTCGACCTCGGCCTCGTCGCCCTCGTCCGAGCCGGTCTTCTTGACCAGGTCGGTCTTGACGTCGTCGGACGCGGTCAGCGAGGAGGCGTCGTCGGGCACGACCGCGCCGTCGACGTCGAACTCCGGGTCGTCGCCGTGGACGATGCGGTTGTACTCCGCGTCGTCGAGGACGGCGCCGATCGCGTTCTTGGCGTACACGGCGTGGACGCCGGGCGCGATCTCGAGGAGGACCGTGTCGTCGTGAAGCTCCTTGACGGTGGCGTACATGCCCCCGATCGTCCGGACGCCGGTGCCGGGCTGCATTTCATTGCGCATGGCCGCAGCCGCCGCCTGCTTCTTCTTGGCGGACCGCGTCATCAGGAACATGGCCCCGATAAGCACGATGAAGGGGAGGAGAGTCACGGGATTCACGGGACGAGTTTCCTTCGCACGACCGCACTGGAGAACGGCCTGGTCTACGGGGGTGGGTACACCGACCCTTAAGGGCGGCATCGGCGGAGTCTAAGCGAGTCCGCATCGATGGAACAACGCCCAGCATGGCACCGTGGTTCCGCTTCTGGTCAACCTGTGATGCATCACGCCCCGAACAGACCCTGTTGTCCCGTTACGCCGTGCTGCGGGGGAACGAGTCCCAGGTGGGCCCAGGCCGCCGGTGTGGCGACCCGCCCGCGCGGCGTCCTGGCCAGCAGTCCTTCGCGTACGAGGAAGGGCTCGGCGACCTCCTCGACGGTCTCGCGCTCCTCCCCCACGGCGACCGCGAGCGTGGACAGGCCCACCGGGCCGCCGCCGAAGAGCTTCAGCAGGGCACTGAGCACCGCCCGGTCCAGCCGGTCCAGGCCCCGGGCGTCGACCTCGTACACCCCGAGGGCCGCGGCGGCGATCTCGCGGTCGATCCGGCCGTCGGCCTTGACCTGGGCGTAGTCCCGCACGCGGCGCAGCAGCCGGTTGGCGATGCGGGGCGTGCCCCGGGAGCGCCCGGCGATCTCGGCGGCGCCCTCGGCGTCCAGCTCGACGTCGAGCAGGCGGGCGGAGCGGTGGATCACCCGTTCCAGTTCGGCGGGGGCGTAGAACTCCATGTGGCCGGTGAAGCCGAAGCGGTCGCGCAGCGGGGGCGGCAGGAGGCCGGCCCGGGTGGTGGCTCCGACGAGGGTGAAGGGGGGCAGCTCCAGCGGGATGGCGGTGGCGCCGGGCCCCTTGCCGACGATCACGTCGACCCGGAAGTCCTCCATGGCCATGTACAGCATCTCCTCGGCGGGCCGGGACATGCGGTGGATCTCGTCCAGGAAGAGGACCTCGCCCTCCTGGAGCGAGGAGAGGATCGCCGCGAGGTCGCCCGCGTGCTGGATGGCGGGGCCGGAGGTGATCCGGATCGGGGCGTTCATCTCCGCCGCGATGATCATGGAAAGGGTAGTCTTCCCGAGGCCGGGCGCGCCGGAGAGCAGCACGTGGTCGGCGGTGGCGCCGCGGGCGCGGGCGGCTTTGAGGACCAGGTCGAGCTGTTCGCGCACCTTCTCCTGGCCGACGAACTCGTCGAGGTCCTTGGGGCGCAGCGCCGCCTCGACCGCGGTGTCGTCGCCGTCCGCGCCGGCGTCGACCAGCCGCTCGTCGAACCGGTCGTCCATGTCGGCTCCGGTGTCGTCCCAGTTCATCTCGTCTGTCCGCCTCGGATGTATCGGGTGCCCGGCCGCGGGTGGCCGGCCGGGCGCAGAAGGGTGGCCCGCGCGGCTCAGCGCGCCCGGTTGAGGGTCTGCAGGGCGGCGCGCAGCAGCTGCGGCACGGGTGCCCGGCCGTCGGCGGCGAGGGCCTCCTCCGCCTGCGGTGCGACGGCGGCGACCGCCTCGTCCGCCTCGCGGGTGGCGTAGCCGAGGCCGATCAGCGCGGCCTGGAGCTGGTCGCGCCAGGAGACGGAGACGGCGGTGCCGATGCCCTGGCCGGGGGTGTGGGAGCCGACCGGTTCGCCGAGCCGGTCCTTCAGTTCCAGCAGGAGCTTCTGCGCGCCCTTCTTGCCGATGCCGGAGACCGCGGTGAGGGCCTTCTCGTCACCGGTGGCCACGGCGAGGCGCAGGGCGTCCGGGGTGTGCGTGGCGAGCATGGCCTGGGCGAGCCGCGGCCCGACGCCGCTGGCGGTCTGCAGCAGCTCGAAGACCTGCCGCTCGTCGTCGTCGGCGAAGCCGTAGAGGGTCAGCGAGTCCTCTCGGACGACGAGGGAGGTGGCGAGTCTGGCCTCCTGGCCGACGCGCAGGGCGGCCAGGGTGCCCGGCGCGCACTGGACGGCCATGCCGATGCCACCGACCTCGATCACAGCGGTGGTCGGGGCGAGCGCGGCGACGGGGCCGCTGATGAAGGCGATCATCGGGGGACCTTCCGGACGGGTGCGGCTGCGGTGCGCGGGACGCGCGGGGTGCGGGCGGCGGCCGCCGCGTGCGCCTGCTGGAGGCGGTTGAGGGCGGGGGCGCGCCAGATGTGGCAGATGGCGAGCGCCAGGGCGTCGGCGGCGTCGGCCGGTTTCGGCGGGGCGTCCAGCCGCAGGAGCCGGGTCACCATGGCCCCCACCTGCGCCTTGTCGGCACGTCCGCTGCCGGAGACGGCGGCCTTGACCTCGCTGGGGGTGTGCAGGGCGACCGGGAGGCCGCGCCTTGCCGCGCAGAGCATGGCGACGGCGCTGGCCTGGGCCGTCCCCATCACCGTACGCACGTTGTGCTGGGCGAAGACCCGTTCCACGGCGACGCAGTCGGGGCGGTGCTCGTCGAGCCATTCCTCGATGCCGCGCTCGATCACCACGAGGCGGTGTCCGAGCTCCGCGTCGGCCGGGGTGCGTACGACGCCTACGCCGAGCATGGTCAGGGGCCGGCCCGCGACGCCCTCGACGACGCCGACGCCGCACCTGGTCAGACCTGGGTCCACGCCGAGCACCCGCACGGTCCGCCCTCCCTGCCGATCGGTCAACTGTTCCAGCAGGCTATCGGCCGGCACTGACAATGCGGCGGGCCGACGGGGTGTGTCCCCCGCCGGCCCGTCCGCAACGGCCGCGTCCGACGCGGCTCAGGCGTCGATCTTCTCCATGACCTCGTCGGATACGTCGAAGTTGGCGAAGACGTTCTGCACGTCGTCGCTGTCCTCCAGCGCGTCGATGAGCTTGAAGATCTTGCGGGCGCCCTCCTCGTCGAGGTCGACCTGCATGGTGGGCAGGAAGTTCGCCTCGGCCGAGTCGTAGTCGATGCCCGCCTCCTGGAGCGCGGTGCGCACCGCGACCATGTCGGTGGCCTCACTGACGACCTCGTACGTGTCACCGAGGTCGTTGACCTCCTCGGCGCCCGCGTCCAGGACGGCACCGAGCACGTCGTCCTCGGTCAGCTCGCCCTTGGGGACGATGACGACGCCCTTGCGGTTGAAGAGGTACGAGACGGAACCCGGGTCGGCCATCGAGCCGCCGTTGCGGGTCATGGCGACCCGTACGTCGGACGCGGCACGGTTGCGGTTGTCGGTGAGGCACTCGATGAGGACCGCGACACCGTTGGGTCCGTAACCCTCGTACATGATCGTCTGGTAGTCGACGCCGCCCGCTTCGAGACCGCCACCGCGCTTGACCGCGGAGTCGATGTTCTTGTTCGGGACCGAACTCTTCTTCGCCTTCTGGATCGCGTCCACGAGGGTCGGGTTTCCCTCGGGGTCCACACCACCGGTGCGGGCCGCGACCTCGATGTTCTTGATCAGCTTCGCGAAGAGCTTGCCGCGCTTGGCGTCAATCACGGCCTTCTTGTGCTTCGTCGTAGCCCATTTAGAGTGGCCGGACATCTGCCTTCTCCTTCGCGTCACCAAATTCCGTACGAACCCGAGAGATCCTACCGGGACCGAGTCACCCGGCGGCGCGCACCATCTCGGTGAAGTACGCGTGGAGGCGGTGGTCTCCGGTCAGTTCCGGGTGGAATGACGTGGCGAGGGCGTTTTGCTGCCGTACGGCCACGATGTGGCCGCCGTGCTCCGCGATCACCTTCGCCCCGGCGCCCACGGACTCGACCCAGGGGGCCCGGATGAAGACGCCCTCCACCGGTCCGCCGTCGATCCCGGCCACCTCGACGGCCGCCTCGAAGGACTCGTTCTGCCGCCCGAAGGCGTTGCGGCGCACGATCATGTCGATGCCGCCGAGCGTCTCCTGGCCCGAGCGGGGGTCGAGGATCTTGTCGGCGAGCAGGATCATCCCGGCGCAGGTGCCGTAGACCGGCATCCCGGCCGCGATCCGCTCGCGCAGCGGTTCCAGCATGCCGAACAGGGCGGCCAGTTTGGACATGGTGGTGGACTCGCCGCCGGGCAGGACCAGGCCGTCCACCTCGGCCAGCTCTTCGGGACGCCGGACCGGCCTGGCCAGGGCGTCCGCCGAGGCCAGGGCGATCAGGTGTTCCCGTACGTCGCCCTGGAGGGCCAGGACTCCGATCACAGGGGTGTCGCTCATCGGTGACTACCAGCCGCGGTTGGCGTAGCGCTCGGCCTCGGGCAGCGTGTCGCAGTTGATGCCGACCATGGCCTCGCCCAGGTTCCGGGAGGCGTCCGCGATGATCTTCGGGTCGTCGTAGAAGGTGGTGGCCTTCACGATGGCGGCGGCGCGCTTGGCCGGGTCGCCGGACTTGAAGATGCCGGAGCCGACGAAGACGCCCTCGGCACCGAGCTGGCGCATCAGCGCCGCGTCGGCCGGGGTGGCGACGCCGCCCGCGGAGAACAGCACGACGGGCAGCTTGCCCAGCTCGGCGACCTCCTTGACCAGCTCGTAGGGGGCGCGCAGCTCCTTGGCGGCGGCGTACAGCTCGTTGTTGTCGTAGCCGCGCAGCCGGGCGATCTCGTTCTTGATCTGGCGCAGGTGGCGGACGGCCTCGACGACGTTGCCCGTGCCTGCCTCGCCCTTGGAGCGGATCATGGCCGCGCCCTCGGCGATACGGCGCAGCGCCTCGCCCAGGTTGGTGGCGCCGCAGACGAACGGGGTGGTGAAGGCGAACTTGTCGCTGTGGTTGACCTCGTCGGCCGGGGTCAGGACCTCGGACTCGTCGATGTAGTCGACGCCGAGGGACTGCAGGACCTGCGCCTCGACGAAGTGCCCGATGCGGGACTTGGCCATCACCGGGATGGACACCGCCTCGATGATCTCCTCGATCATGTTCGGGTCGGACATCCGGGCCACGCCGCCGTCCTTGCGGATGTCGGCCGGCACCCGCTCCAGGGCCATGACGGCCACGGCGCCCGCGTCCTCGGCGATCTTCGCCTGCTCGGCGTTGACGACGTCCATGATCACGCCGCCCTTGAGCTGCTCGGCCATGCCGCGCTTGACGCGGGCGGTGCCGGTGGCCGGGGTGTCGGCGGACTGCGTGGTGCTGGGAAGCGTGGACACGGGTGGACCTCACTGGGGGAACGGATGCGGGAGCGCCGAATGACGCACTCCCGAGCAAACTCCCCGGCACCAGTCCACAGCAAGGGCCAATGAGAGGCCGGTGGATCGTTTTGGCCGCCCCCTGTGCGTACGGGGACGGGCCGCTGTCCGTCAGCTGCCGGGGCGGTCCGCCAGGGCCACCGGCGGCTCGTCGTCCATCTCGAACGCCAGCGGGAAGGGGGCGTGCCCCGCCAGCCGGAACCAGCGCACCGTGCGATGGCGTCGCAGGGCCCGCGCCGCCCGCACCGCGTCGTTGTGGAACCTGCGGGCCATCGGCACCCGCCGCACCGCGGCCGCCAGCTCGGACGCCGCCTCCTGACCGCCGGGGATCTCCCGCACCGCCTCCACCTGCGCGCTCTCGCCGAACACCGCCCGCAGGGCGGCGCTCAGCTCGCTCTCGGCGACCTCGCGATGGTCCGGGGGCGACTGCCGGGCGGCGTGCGCGGCCTCGTACAGCACGATCGACGAGGCGGGGTCGAGGACCCCGGAGGTGGCGAGTTCCTGGGTGACCGAGGCCCGGCGCAGCAGTTGCGCGTCGAGGGCTGCCCGGGCCGCGTCGATACGGGTGTGCAGCCGGTCGAGGCGGCCGGCGGTCCAGCTGAGGTACAGGCCGATCGCGACGAGCACGACGACGGCCCAGATGAGGGTTGCGGTCACGGGCGGCAAGGCTACCGGCCGACGCCCGCCGCGAGGCCCGGCCCAGGACCCGCGAGGCCCCGACCGGTCCGCGCGACGGGCCTAAGGCGTGTGTCCGAACCGGGCGCGCAGCCCCGTGCGTTCGTCCGCGGCGACCGAGGCGGCGCCGTCCGTCACCGTCTCGTACACCGCGAGGATGTCCGCACCGACCGTCGACCAGTCGAAGCGCCGGACGTGGGCGCTGCCGCGCTCGCGCAGCTCGGCCCGCCGCTCCGGGTCGCCCAGCAGCCGGATCGCCGCTTCGGCCAGCGCGTCCGCGTTCTCGTTGGCGAACAGCTCGCCCGCCGCGCCCTGGTCCAGGACCTGCGCGAAGGCGTCCAGGTCGCTGGCGAGGACCGGCGCGCCCGCCGACATGGCCTCGACCAGGATGATGCCGAAGCTCTCGCCGCCGGTGTTGGGCGCCACGTACACATCGACGCTGCGCAGCAGCCGCGCCTTGTCCTCGTCGCTCACCATGCCGAGGAACTCCACGCGTGCGCGCATCTCCTTCGGCAGGGAGGCGACGGCCTCCTCCTCGTCGCCCCGGCCGGCCACCAGCAGCCTGGTGTCCGGGCGGGCGGTCAGGATCGCGGGCAGGGCGCGCATCAGGACGGGCAGGCCCTTGCGGGGTTCGTCGATGCGGCCGATGAAGCCGATCGTGCCGCCCTGCCACTCGGGCCTGGGTTCGGCCCGGGCGAAGAAGTCGACGTCCACGCCGTTCGGGATGACCACGGCGTCGCCGCCCAGGTGCTCGACGAGGGTCCGGCGGGCGTACTCGCTGACCGCGATCCGCGCGCTGATCTTCTCCAGCGCGGCCTGCAGGATCGCGTACGCGGCGATCATCGCCCGGGAACGCGGGTTGGACGTGTGGAACGTGGCGACGATCGGGCCCTGCGCCGCCCAGCACGTCAGCAGCCCCAGCGAGGGCGAGGTCGGCTCGTGGATGTGGATGACGTCGAACGTGCCCTCGTGCAGCCAGCGCCGCACCCGCGCCGCCGACAGGAACCCGAAGTTCAGCCGGGCCACCGAGCCGTTGTACGGGACGGGCACGGCCCGGCCCGCGGAGACCACGTACGGCGGCAGCGGCGTCTCGTCGTCGGCGGGCGCCAGCACGGACACCTGGTGGCCGAGCCGGATCAGGTGCTCGGCCAGGTCACGGATGTGGAACTGCACACCGCCCGGGACGTCCCAGGAGTACGGGCAGACGATGCCGATCTTCACTGCTGGTCTCCGCGGGGTTCGAGGTCGGCGAGCCAGAGCCGTTGCAGCATGTGCCAGTCCTCCGGGTGCTCGGCGATGCCCACGGCGAACGCGTCGGCCAGGGCCTGCGTCATCGAGGACGTCCTCCCGGCCCTGTCACCTGACTCCGGCACCTCGACGGGCGGATGGACGCGTGCCTTCATCACCGGCGTGTCGTCGTACGAGAGCGTCACCGGCAGCAGCAGGGCGCCGGTCTGCTGGGCCAGCAGCGCGGGGCCGGCCGGCATCCGGGCCGTGTCGCCGAAGAACGACACCTCGACCCCCGACGACGACAGATCGCGGTCGGCGACCAGACAGACCAGACCGCCCGACCGCAGCCGCCGGGCCAGTGTCCCGAACGCGGCGCCGCCGTTGTGCGGCAGCACCTCCATGCCCAGGCCCTCGCGGTAGGCGACGAACCGGTCGTACAGCGATTCCGGCTTCAGCCGCTCGGCGACCGTGGTGAACGGCACCTTCAGGTCGGTGGTGACCCACGCCCCGGCCAGGTCCCAGTTCCCCAGGTGCGGCAGGGCGAGGATCACCCCGCGCCCCGAGTCGAGCCCGTCCGTCAGCCGGTGCGCGTCCGTCACGTCGATGGACGCCTTGATCCGCTCCGGGCTCCAGGTGGGCAGCCGGAACGACTCCATCCAGTAGCGCATGTACGAGCGCATCCCGGCCCGCGACAGGGCGGCGAGCCGGGCCGGGTCGGCGTCCGGCACGACCCGCTTGAGGTTGGCCTCCAGCCGCAGCACGCTCTTGCCGCGCCGCTTCCACACCTGGTCGGCGAGCGTACGGAACAGGGCCCGGGCGGCCGGTTCGGGCAGCGTCTTGACCGCCGCCCAGCCCAGCCCGTACAGCGCGTCGCTCAGCCGTTCCCTCGCACCGGGCCGCGCGTCGGCGCCGGCCACGCTCACTCCCCGGCCGCGTCGGCCGCGTCCGCCTCCGCGGACTCGCGGCGCACGGTGACGACCCGCTGGACCAGCGTCACGAGGCTGCCGGCGGCGACGATCCACAGCGCGATCGGCAGCAGCACCTGGATGCCCGGCACGCCGAACTTGTGCAGACCCGCGAGACCGGCCGCCACCAGCGAGATCACCAGACGCTCGGCACGCTCCACGAGCCCGTTGACCGCGACCGGCAGCCCGATCGACTCACCGCGCGCCTTGGTGTACGAGACCACCTGCCCGCTCGCCAGGCAGAAGATCGCGACCGCGCACAGGACGTTGTCGTCGCCGCTGCCCGCGTACCAGAGGGCGAAACCGCCGAAGATCGCCCCGTCCGCGACCCGGTCGAGCGTGGAGTCCAGGAACGCGCCCCACCGGCTGGAGATGCCGGCCTGGCGCGCCATGTTCCCGTCGACGAGGTCGGAGAACACGAAGACCGTGATGACGATCGTGCCCCAGAAGAACTCCCCCATCGGGAAGAAGACCAGTGCTCCGGCCATCACCCCGGCCGTGCCGATCAGGGTGACCGCGTCCGGGCTCACGCCGAGACGGAGGAGGAGTGCGGCGAACGGCGTGAGGACACGCGTGAAAAAGGCACGCGCGTACTTGTTCAGCATGGCCTTCCCGAGGGGTCGGTGGGCCGCGTGGCCCCGTCGGCCACCGGCTGGAGGGTGCTGAAGGTCCTGGTCGGATCAGGGAGCGGCGTCCGGTGCGTGCGGCTGCAAGGCGCCGGAGCGCCTCCATGGCTGAGCCATGGGGGCGTTTCGGCAACGCGGCAGACGTGCGTGCCGGACACCGCGAGCCCGGCCGGGGTCTTCAGCACCCTCCGGGCCCATCGTAGTCACGCCCTGCTCCCTCCACGTCCGGGCACCCCGCCCCCGCGGACGCGACGTATGGACGCGGCCCGCGGGGAGTGCAAAGCTCGAAAGACCGCGGGCGTCGCCACAGCCGCCGTGCCGGCTTCCGAGTGCGTGCCCGTGTGCCGGCCGACAGGAGGCACGAACCATGGGCGACAAGACGCGCGCGCATACCGGAGCCGCCGGAGGGACACCGAGGGCCGGCCATCCCCGCGCCCTGCGCAACGTGGCGCTGGTCGGCCACAGCGGCTCCGGCAAGACCACCCTCGTCGAGGCGCTCGCGCAGACCGCGGGCGCCGTCAACCGGGCGGGCCGGGTCGAGGACGGCACGACCGTCTCGGACCACGAGGAGATCGAGCACCGCCAGAACCGGTCCGTCCAGCTCTCCCTGGTCCCCGTGGACTGGGGCGGTTTCCGGATCAACCTGCTGGACACGCCGGGCTACGCCGACTTCGTCGGGGAGGTCAGGGCCGGGCTGCGGGCGGCGGACGCGGCCCTCTTCGTCGTCTCGGCGGCCCAGGAGGCCGAGGCCGTGGCCGGCACCACCCGCGCCCTGTGGGAGGAGTGCGCCGCCGTCGGCATGCCCCGCGCCATCGTGGTCACCCGTCTCGACACCGCCCGCACCCCCTTCGACGCGATGACCCGGCTCTGCGGCGAACTCTTCGGCGCCGACGACCCCGACGCCGTGCTCCCCCTCCACCTGCCCGTGCTCGGCCCCGAGGCCGCCGACGGACACGCCCCGCTCACCGGCCTCACCGGCCTGCTCCCGCAGCGGGTCTTCGACTACTCCGGCGGCGAGCGTGCCGAGCGTCCGCCGACGGACGACGAGCGAGTGCCCCTGGCCGGGGCCCGGGCCCGGCTCATCGAGGGGATCATCGCCGAGAGCGAGGACGAGACCCTGATGGACCGCTACCTCGCCGGCGAGACCATCGACACCGAGACCCTCGTCGCCGACCTCGAACGCGCCGTGGCCCGCGGCTCCTTCCACCCCGTCCTCGCCGCCGCACCCGCCGCCGACGGCGCCCGCCAGGGCATCGGCACCGTCGAACTCCTCGACCTGATCACCGGCGGCTTCCCGACCCCGCTCGAACACCCGCTGCCCGCCGTCACCACCCCCGACGGCTCCCCGCTCCCCGCCCTCGACGGCGACCCCGAGGGCCCCCTGGTCGCCGAGGTCGTCAAGACGTCCTCCGACCCGTACGTCGGCCGGCTCTCGCTCGTCCGCGTCTTCTCGGGCACCCTGCGCCCCGAGGACACCGTGCACGTCTACGGCCACGGGCTCGGCGACCCCGCGCACGGGGACCGCCCCTGCCACGAGGCACGCACCCGCGTCGGCGCCCTCACCTCACCTTTCGGGAAACAGCAGCGCCCCCTCGACGCGTGTGTCGCCGGAGACCTCGCCTGCGTCGCCCGGCTCGACACCGCCGAGACCGGCGACACCCTCTCCGGCACCGGCCACCCGCTGCTGCTGGAACCCTGGACCACCCCCGACGCCCTGCTGCCGCTCGCCGTCCGGGCGCACAGCAAGGCCGACGAGGACAAGCTCTCGCACGGCCTGGCCCGCCTCGCCGCCGAGGACCCGGCCATGCGTCTCGAACAGAACCCGGACACCGGCCAGCTCGTCCTGTGGTGCCTGGGCGAAGCCCACCTGGACGTCGCCCTGGACCGGCTGCGCGACCACTACGGCGTCCAGGTCGACACCGTCCCGTACCTCGTCGCCCTGCGGGAGACCTTCGCCGGCCCGGCCACCGGACGCGGCCGCCACGTCAAACAGTCCGGCGGCCACGGCCAGTACGCGGTCTGCGAGATCGACGTCGAACCCCTCCCGGCCGGCTCCGGCGTCGAATTCGTCGACCGGGTCGTCGGCGGGGCCGTGCCCCGTCCGTTCATCGCCTCCGTCGAGAAGGGCGTCCGCGCCCAGGCCGCCCGGGGCGTCGCCGCCGGCCACCCGCTCGTCGACATCCGGGTCGTCCTGCGGGACGGCAAGGCCCACTCCGTGGACTCCTCCGACGCCGCCTTCCAGACCGCCGGCGCCCTGGCCCTGCGCGAAGCCGCCGCCGAGGCGCACGTCCGGTTCCTGGAACCCGTCGCCGAGGTCCGCGTCCTCGTCCCCGACGACTACGTCGGCCCGGTGATGAGCGACCTCTCGGGCCGCCGCGGCCGGGTCACCGGCACCGAGCAGTCGGGCACCGGACGCACCCTCGTACGCGCCGACGTACCCGAACTGGAGATCGGCCGGTACGCGGTCGACCTGCGCGCGCTGACCCACGGCACCGGCCGCTTCGACCGCTCGTACGCCCGCCACGAGCCCATGCCCGCACAGCTCGCCGACCGCGTCCACGCCCGGCAGGGGTGACGCGAAGGACCGTTCCCGCCGGCCGTTGTCCACAGGACAGGACGAGGTACGTATCCGGACGATACGCTGAGACCCCAGCTCAGAAAGTGTGCCGGGCACGGCAGTTGGGAAACAGCCGCAGGAGCGGTTCCTCGGTGGCGAGTGGGGGCGACAGTGGCCAGCAACGGATTCGATTTCTCTCCCGGAGCGCAGATTCCGCTCCAGGGGTCGGCAGGCGCGGCGGTGGCGACCAACGCCCTCGCTTCCGCCGCGTACCGCGACAGCCCGGTGGAGGACATCCTCAAAGCCAACAGCGAGTGGCACAAGTCCGAAGTGAAGGCGGGCCGTTCCGCGCTCTTCAAGTCCGACTACTTCAAGCCCAACCTCGGCGAGGCGTTCTCCCGCGCCGTCCAGGAGCGCATGCTCGGCGGCGCCCGCAAGGACCTCATCCAGTCCTTCGGCACCGACCCCCAGACCGTCGTCGAGCACTGCCTCTCCGCGACCAGCCTCCGCAAGGCGCGCGACACCAGACTCACCGCCGTCACCGTGCTGTTCGGCTTCCTGTTCCTGCCGGGCATGCTGCTGTGGGTCATCGCCTTCCGGCTGCGCGACGGCTTCGCCAAGACCAAGGACAGGGGCCTGACCGCGCTCGGCAACAGCCTGCTGCCCCTCCTCGGCATCGGCATCGTCTTCCTGATGATCAGACTGCCCCTGACCGGACTCCTCGGCCTCTACCTCCGGGCGATGTTCGTAGCCCCGGTCATCGGCTGGTACCTCGCCAAACGGATCGCGGAGAAGTCCGCCCAGGACATGCGCGCCCGCTGGGAGGGCCTGCTCTCCGGCGGCGGGGTCACCGCCAAGATCCCCGAGACGGTCCCGAAGAACCCCAGCGAGACCGCCCGCGAGGCCCTGCGCCAGGGCCTGGAGAAGCTCTCCGCCGAACAGCAGTCCAACTCCGTCTTCTACGCCGGCCCCAAGGGCATCCTCGGCATGGGCACCCGCTGGGGAAGCTGGCAGCTCGCCGAGGACCTCGTCCCCAAGGAGCCCGGCAAGGAGATCCACCAGTTCCGCAGCTGGGACGTCATCCGCGTCATCCACGACCAGCTCAAGCTGCTGGAACGCGGCCCGCTGAACACCGGCGGATTCCCCGCCCCCTCCGTCACCCACTGGATCGTCACCCCCATCGGGGAGAACGCCGACTCCGTCACCCGCCCCCAGGGCGAGGACGTCGCCACCTTCCAGATCAAGCCCCACGAGATACAGCGGATCTGCAACCACCAGCAGTTCGGCGGCGGAGACCGGCACTACCTCGGCGTCCAGTTCACCCTCTGGGACGGCCAGCTCGTCATCACCATGATGATCACCGTCACCGTCCTCTACGAGACCCTGCGCATCGAGGTCACCGGACACGCCCTGGGCCCCGTCCACTCCCTCTTCACCAGCAAACCCGCCGCGAAGACCAGGACCGTCAACAAGACCGTCCGGTTCTGGGAGACCCGCGACATCACCCTCGCCCTCGTCGACGCCCACGAGGTCACCCGCCTCGCCCTGCGCGCCCCCTTCACCTGGTACCCGCCGCTGCTGGACTACCTCGGCGGCAAGATCGCCCTGCCCGAGCCCTTCGGCCTCCGGCACGCCTGGGCCGAGAAGCCCTGGCGCCACCGCTTCATGGCCGACGACGCCATGCGCGCCGCGACCCCCGTCCTGCGCGTCGTCCACAACGCCGCCATCAAGGTCCTGAAGGAGCACGGCGTCGACACCGACCGCTTCGACAATCGCTCGTCGGTCCTGAGCGGCCTGGTCCAGGCCCCCACCCCCGGCAAGGCCGACCTCTACGACGCATGACCGCCCGCGCACGCGAACGGGGCGCCCCGGAAATCCGGAGCGCCCCGCGCGAAGAGCGAGATCAGACGGCCGGCCAGGCGTCCGCCAGCATCTTCCGCGTGTCCGCCAGCAGCTGCGGCAGCACCCGGGTGTGCCCCACCACCGGCATGAAGTTGGCGTCGCCGCCCCACCGGGGCACCAGGTGCTGGTGCAGATGCGCGGCGATCCCCGCACCCGCCACCGTTCCCTGGTTCATCCCGATGTTGAAACCGTGCGCACCCGAGGCCGCCCGCAGCGCGCTCATCGCCCGCTTCGTGAAATCGGCCAGCTCCGCCGTCTCCGGACCGTCCAGCTCCGTGTAGTCCGCGACATGCCGGTACGGCACCACCATCAGGTGCCCCCCGTTGTACGGGTAAAGATTCAGCACGGCGTAGACCTTCTCACCGCGCGCGACGACGAGCCCGTCCTCGTCCGACTTCTCCGGAATCCCGCAGAACGGACAGCCGTCCCCCGCCTCCGGGCCGGTCGGCTTGTTCTCGCCCTGGATGTACGCCATCCGGTGGGGCGTCCACAGGCGCTGGAACGCGTCGGGCGTCCCCACTCCGATCTGCTGCTCCGGCTCACTCGTCATGCCGGCCAGCATATTGCTTCACCTGTGCGGAGCGTGTCGCCGGGGCCGGTCCCGGCCGTGCCCCGCGATGCTGGGCCGATGAGCGCGCGCACCCCGGACCGGTCCTCCCCTCCCGCTCTCACCCGGTGGGAGCGGCGCACCGAGGTGTCGCTCCTCGCCGCCTCACTGGTCTTCCTGGCCGGCTACGCCTTCCGCGTACTCGCCCCGGACGACACCCAGCCCTGGCACGACATCTCCCTCGCCCTCGTCGGCGCGACCTGGCTGATCTTCGTCCTGGACTACGCGGTACGGCTCAGGCTCAGCGGCCTCGGCCTCCGCTTCGTCCGGGTGCGCTGGCTCGACACCCTCGTCCTGGTGCTGCCGCTGCTGCGCCCGCTGCGCATGGTGCAGATCTACACGGCGGTCCAGGTGAGGCGGGACCGGCCCCGCCTCACCCTGTACGCGCGGGTGATCTCGTACGCGGGGATGACGGCCGTCCTCCTCGGCTTCTCGGCGGCGCTCGGCGTGTACCACCGGGAGCACGACGCCCAGGGTGCCTCGATCCGCACGTTCGGGGACGCCGTCTGGTGGGCGTGCGAGACGCTGACGACGGTGGGGTACGGGGACGCCGTGCCGGTGACGCCGGTGGGCCGGTTCATCGCGGTGGGCCTGATGGCGTGCGGGCTGGGGCTGCTGGGGGCGGTGACGGGCGCGTTCTCGTCGTGGCTGATCGAGGTGTTCCGGAGGGAGGACGAGAAGGGGCCCCCGGCGAGCGGGTAGCTCGGCCGGGGGCCCATCCCCGCTTGCGCGGGAAGCAGATCTCGTCGCAGCCGACGGACTTCTCCGGGTCCGGGTCATCCCCGCTTGCGCGGGGAACAGATCAGACCTGCACGCGACGCTCCACCACGTCAACGAGCTTGGCGATCGCCTCGTCACGGGCGATGCCGTTCTCCTGCGACCCGTCGCGGTACCGGAACGAGACCGTGCCCGCGTTCATGTCCTCGTCACCGACGATGATCATGAACGGCGTCTTGGCCTTCTGGTGGTTGCGGATCTTCTTCTGCATCCGGTCCGACGACGCGTCCACCTCGACGCGCAGCCCCTTCTTCCGCGCCTCCACCGCGAACTCCTGGAGGTACGGGATGTGCGTGTCGCCGATCGGGATGCCGACCGCCTGGACCGGGGCCAGCCACACCGGGAACGCACCCGCGTAGTGCTCCAGGAGCACCGCGAAGAAGCGCTCGATGGAACCGAACAGCGCGCGGTGGATCATGACCGGGCGCTGCTTGGAGCCGTCCGGGCCGGTGTACTCCAGGTCGAACCGCTCCGGCAGGTTGAAGTCGAGCTGGATGGTCGACATCTGCCAGGTCCGACCGATGGCGTCGCGCGCCTGCACCGAGATCTTCGGACCGTAGAACGCGGCGCCGCCCGGGTCCGGGACCAGGGGCAGCCCCTGCTTCTCGGCGACCTGGCGCAGCGTCTCGGTGGCCTCTTCCCAGGTCTCGTCGGAGCCGACGAACTTGGTCTCGTCCTTGGTGGACAGCTCCAGGTAGAAGTCGGTGAGCCCGTAGTCGCGGAGCAGGTTCAGGACGAAGGTGAGCGTCCGGTCCAGCTCCTCCGCCATCTGCTCCCTGGTGCAGTAGATGTGCGCGTCGTCCTGCGTGAAGCCGCGCGAGCGGGTCAGGCCGTGCACCACGCCCGACTTCTCGTACCGGTACACCGTGCCGAACTCGAAGAGACGCAGGGGCAGTTCACGGTACGAACGGCCGCGCGCGTCGAAGATCAGGTTGTGCATCGGGCAGTTCATCGGCTTGAGGTAGTAGTCCACCCCGTCGTCGAGCTGCATGGGCGGGTACATGCCGTCGGCGTACCAGTCCAGGTGGCCGGACTTCTCGAAGAGCTTGCCCTTGGTGGCGTGCGGCGAGTAGACGAACTCGTAGCCCTCCTCCTCGTGGCGGCGCCGCGAGTAGTCCTCCATGGCCCGGCGGATGACGCCGCCCTTGGGGTGGAAGACGGCGAGGCCGGGGCCGATCTCGTCGGGGAAGGAGAAGAGATCCAGTTCGGTGCCCAGGCGGCGGTGGTCGCGCTTGGCGGCCTCCTCCAGGAACTCCAGGTGCGCCTTCAGCTCGTCCTTGGTCGGCCAGGCGGTCCCGTAGATGCGCTGGAGCATCGGATTGCGCTCGCTGCCCCGCCAGTACGCGGCAGCGTTCCGCATCAGCTTGAACGCCGGGATGAACCGGGTCGTCGGCAGGTGCGGGCCCCGGCAGAGGTCCTTCCAGCACAGCTCGCCGGTCTTCGGGTCGAGGTTGTCGTAGATGGTCAGCTCGCCGCCGCCCACCTCGACGTCCGCGCCGTCGTCCGAGGAGGCGGAGCCCTTGATACCGATGAGCTCCAGCTTGTACGGCTCGTCGGCCAGCTCCTCGCGGGCGGCCTCGTCCGTCACGACCCGGCGGGCGAACTTCTGCCCCCGCTTCTGGATCTCCTGCATCCGCTTCTCGATGGCCTTGAGGTCCTCGGGCGTGAACGGCTTCTCGACGTCGAAGTCGTAGTAGAAGCCGTCCTTGACCGGCGGGCCGATGCCGAGCTTGGCCTCGGGGTGCAGCTCCTGCACGGCCTGGGCCATGACGTGCGCGGTGGAGTGCCGCAGGATGTTGAGGCCGTCCTCGGAGGAGATCTCGACGGGCTCGACGGTCTCGCCGTCCTGGAGCTCGTAGGCGAGGTCCTTCAGCTCGCCGCCGACGCGGGCGGCGACGACGGTGCGCTCGCCGGGGAAGAGGTCGGCCGCCGTAGTGCCCGTCGTCACCACGCGCTCTTCCCGCTCGGAATCGCGTTGGATGGTCACACGGACGTCTGACACCGGTCTCTCCTGACTCAGGGGGCGCACCGCATTCCTCTAGCGCGTGCAGAAGGAATCGTACCGAGCCGAGGGCCCCCATTGCGAAAGGGCCGGTTTCCGGCCTACTCCCCCGTGCACGCCTCCTCGAAGGAGTCCACGTTCTCCTGGAGCGACTTCATCAGCCGGTCCCGTTCCTCGTCGTCGACCTGGACCGGAACGACCTGCGAGGCCCCGGTCAGCCGCCGGAAGCCGCCCCGGCTCTCCAGCCGGCCCTCCACCCGTACCGGCAGCCCCACCAGGTGGGCCTGGCCCGCTATCCGGTACGCCTCCTCGTCCAGCTCGATCCGGACGTGCGGCACCTCGGCGCCGGCCAGCACCCGCAGCCGTACGATCCCGGCCCCGCGCGGCCCGGAGCGGCGCAGCCGGACGACGGCGCCGGTGATCCGTACGGTGACGGCGGGCTCGTCGCGGAGGTAGCGGGCGCCGGCCCGGCGCAGGGCGGGCAGGTCGCCCGGGGAGAACTCGACGGGTTCGGGGCGGGCGGGGCAGCCGTCGGGGGTTCCGGCGGCGGGCGCCCAGTCCAGCGCGATCGCGGCCCCCGCCGAGCCCCGGACGAGGGCGACGAGCGCCTCGGTGAGTTCACGGCTGACGCCCGCCGCCACGGCGTTGTCGAAGGCTTCCATGCCGCCGGTCGCCCGTTGGTAGTCGACGGCCTCGCGGGTGGCGTGCAGGGCGTGGTGGAGGCGTACGGCGGCGGGGCGGCCCGGTGCGACGGGTACGAACGCGGTGAGCGTCCGGCCGCCGGGCGCGGGGCCGACGAGGACGGGTCCGAGGGCGGCGAGGGCGCGCTTGCGGCGGCGGGCGCCGTGGTAGCCGGCCCGGCCCCGGACGGCGAGGGCACCGGCCAGCAGGATCTGCCGGGCGGCGCTGTGCAGCTGTTCCGCACCGAGCCAGTCGGCGGCCCCGGCGGCGGGTTCCGGGACCTCGCGCCGCCAGCGGATCTCGTCGCTGGGCACGGTGAGGGCGACCAGGACCTCGCGGGCGGAGGGTGCGGCGCTGCGGGCGAGCGCGGTCAGGGCCTCGCCCAGCAGTTCCTCGCTGTCCGGGAGGACCCGGCTGCGGGGCACGAGCAGGCTGGCGGTGCCGCCGGGCGGGATCCAGCGGCTGTAGGGGCCGCCGCTCCCGCCGCGCCGCTGCCAGCCGTGCCGGGCGAGCAGGGCTCCCAGGACGGCCGGGTCGACGCGGGCCGGGTCGGGCAGGCTCCAGGAGGGTGCGGCGGCCTCGCCCGGGAAACCGGACGGGCCGGGGAGGCGTACGGAATCGGGCTGGTTGACGGGCTCGTCCATCGGCCGGTGCATCAGGGTCTCCCTCCCGCCCCGACACGGGTCATGATCTCGCAGAGCGCCCGGTCGTCGAAGACGCGCGAGGTCAGGAGCCGCACGGTGGTCCGGTGGCGGCCGGTCACGGGGTGGCCGGCCAGATTGGTCCAGTAACAGCAGTGCCGCAGGTCGAGGCTGTCGGGCCCCGCGCGCAGCCAGTCGTCCTGGCTGCGCGGTACGAGCATCACGACCAGGATCTTGTGCACCGAGACGGGCGTCCGGGCGAGCTTCACGAGGTGGGCGTTGTCGAGCGTGAAGGAGAACGTCGCACCGGGGGGCCGGGGCGGTATCTGGTAGGTGCACTTCAGCTGGACCTTGATGGTCACCTCGTCGTCGACGACATGGCCGGGGGCGCCGTGGCTGACGTGCCAGTCGATGCCGTTGTCGGGGAAGGGCTGCGACAGCGAGCAGCCCGCCGCGGCGGCGACGGCGTGCAGATAGCCCACCTGGAGCGTCTCCATGCAGGCGGTGGTGGCGAGTGCGCCGCGCAGCGGTGCCGTCCGCTGGGGCAGCAGCCCGCTCGGTTCTGGCTGCGCGAGCGCCATGGCTCCGTAAGCCTTCCGGGCTGTGTCAATGGGGATGAGGGGTACCGGGCGGGCGACTTCCACTGCCGGTACCTGTGTTGTCACCGCACGGGACCGCCCCCAAACGGCGTATCAGGCAAAGGGCGCGGGTATCACCGAACCGGGCAGGGGAATCACGCCATCTGCCGTGCGGTGCGAGGAGTTCGGGGATGACTCATTGGTACGAAGGGCCGCTGGCCGCTTTCGACACGGAGACGACGGGTGTGAACGTCGAGGAGGACCGGATCGTTTCGGCCGCCCTCGTCGTCCAGGACAGAGCGGAGGGCCCGGTGCGCGTCACCCGCTGGCTGGTGAATCCCGGGGTGCCGGTGCCCCCGGGCGCGACGGAGATCCACGGGCTGACCGACGACCACCTCCAGCGCAACGGCCGGTGGCCGGCTCCGGCGGTGGAGGAGATGGCCCGGGCGCTGGCCGAGCAGTGCGCGGCGGGCCGGCCGCTGGTGGTGATGAACGCGCCGTTCGATCTGACCCTGCTGGACCGGGAGTTGAAGCGGCACCGGGCGGCGTCACTGGGCACGTATCTGGAGCGGTCGCCGTTGTGCGTGCTCGATCCCCGGGTGCTGGACAAACATCTGGACCGATACCGCAAGGGCCGGCGCACGCTCACGGACCTGTGTGAGCTGTACGGCGTGCTGCTGGACGGGGCGCATGACGCGGCGGCGGACGCGGCGGCCTCGCTGGAGCTGGTCCGGGCGGTGGGGCGCCGGTTCGCGACCCGGCTCGAGCGGCTGACGCCGGCGGAGCTGCACACGCTCCAGGCGGTGTGGCACGCCGCTCAGGCGCGGGGGCTCCAGGCATGGTTCGCCCGCAGCGGGACGCCGGAGACGGTGGACCCGGCCTGGCCGCTGCGCCCGGAGCTGCGTACCGCCGCGTGAACGTCCGCGGCCGGCGGGACAGGGTCGCGGACACGCAGAGGCCGGTCCGTCGATGGTGCTGACGGACCGGCCTCTCCCGGGGTGGGCGATACTGGGTTCGAACCAGTGACCTCTTCGGTGTGAACGAAGCGCTCTCCCACTGAGCTAATCGCCCGGGAACGGGTTGAACCATACAGGGCGGGGCGGCCATGGTTCAAACCGCTTGCAGCCGGGCCGCGAGCCCGCGCCGCCCGGCCCGCATCATCAGGGCGTGATTGGCGCGGAACACCGGCCGGCACGGCAGCGCGAGGATCCGCAGCAGCGTCCTGCGCACCTCGACCTCCTGCTCGTACACGACGCGGGTGCCGGGTCCGTGGGCGGTGACCGTCCAGCGGGCCCAGCCGTCGAGATCGCCGCCGAGGGTGGCTTCGAGGATGCCGTTCGCCGGGTCGTGGCGTCGTTCGCGCACGGACGTGACGAGGTCGTACGGGAGGAGGGAGCGGATGCGGGTGGTGCCGGAACCGTTGCCGGAGCGGGTGGCCTCGCGGACCTGCGGCCACCACCGCGGGTAGTGCTCGATGCGTTCGAGCTCGGCGTAGACGGCGCCGGGCGGTGCGGGAAGCTCCCATACGCTGACGAATCGGTAGTGGTTCCAGTTCACTTCCCCAGGATGCCCGTACTCAGGCGGGGATCTGAGTACGGGTGCGCATGTCCGTCGGCGTGGCGCGCAGCACACTCGCGTCCATGGAATATGTACCGCCGCCCGCCGAGGAATTGGCGATCCTCGACCGTGAACTGGCCCGGCTGGACGCCCGCCGGTCCCAGCTGCTGATCCGACGCGCCTGGCTGGTGCGGGTGTTGGGCACCGCCGGTGCGGCGCCTGCCGCCGGTCCCGGACCGTGGACGGCACCCACGGGCCGGAGCGCCGGGGCGTTCGGCCGGCCGGCTCCTGCGGCCACCGCGCGCAGTGCGCAGAACGTGCTGCTCGTCCTCGGCGGGCTGCTGCTGACGGTTGCCGCGCTGGCCTTCACCCTGGTGAGCTGGGGCGAGATGGGGATCGGCGGGCGCAGTGCGGTCCTGACGGCCATCACGGCGGGGGCGCTGGTCGCGCCGGCGGTGCTGCTGCGGCGGGGGCTGTCCGCGACGGCGGAGGCGCTGGCGGCGCTGGCCTCGGTGCTGATGGTGCTCGACGCGTACGCGGTGTACTGGGTGGCGGTGCCGGATGCGGACGGTGCCGCTTACACGGCCGGCGCCGCGACGGTACTCGCGGCGCTGTGGACGGCCTACGGGCTGCTCCTGGACCGGCTGCGGTTCCCGCTGGCTCTCGCGGTGTCCGCCGTGCAGCTGCCACTGGTGCTGTGGACATGGGCGGCGGGTGGTGGGCCGTTGTGGTTCTCCGGTGCACTGCTGGTGACGGCGGCGCTGGACGGTGTGGTGGCGCTGCGGGCCGGGCGGGCCTCGGCACGGGTCACGGCGTGCGTCGCTCTGTGTGTGACGGGCGGGGCCGGGCTGCTGGTGGCGCTGGTGGAGTCGCTGACGGCCGCCGGGCCCGTCGGCGCCGTTGCGCCGGGAGCGGTGCTGCTGGCCGGTGCCGCGCTCGCCCTGGCGGGGGCCCGCAGCGCTCCGGCGCCGTTCGCGGGGGCCGGGGGCATGGTGGCCGGTCTCGCGACCGTGGCGGCGGTCGGCGGGGTGGCCGCCGCCGGGGTTCCGGAGGGCTGGCAGGTGCTGATGTACCTGCTGTGCGCCGGGGCGCTGCTCACCGCCGTGCAGGCTCCGCTGGGGGTCGCGGCGGCGCGGGGGCTCGGGTGGGCCTCGGCGGTGGTGACGGCGGGCGCGGTGCTGATGTCGCTGCCTCCGGTGGCGGTGGTCGCGGCGGGTCCGGTGTCGCGGCTGGGTGCGGTGTGGTCCGGGGTCCCGCGGGGCGGGGCCCGGGCCGCGGGGGGCGCGACGGACCTGCCGTGGGACGGGACGGCGGCCGCGCCGGTGGTGATGCTGCTGGTGGCCTGGGTGCTCGGCGCCGCGTACCGGTGGTGGGAGGGCGTGCTCCGCTGGGCCGGGCCGGTGGCGGTGCCCGGGCCGGCGTGGCGCGGCGCTGCGGGCTCGGCGGGGGTGGTGCTGTCCTGGGCGGGGCTCATGGTGCTGCCGGCCGTGCTGGACCTGTCCTTCGCGGCGGCCCTCGCGGTGCAGCTGGCCCTGGCCGTGGCAGCGTTCGGCGTCGCGGTGGGCGCGCTGCGCGGCGGCGCGCGGGGCGTGGCGTTGACGGCCGGAGTGGTCGGGGCGGGCGGCGCGGCGGGCGCCGGGCTGCTGTCGCTGGCGACGGAGGCGGCCACGTACACGGCGTTCGGCCTGCTGGTGGCGGTGTTCGTCGCGCTCGCGGTCGCCCTGGACCGGCAGGAGGGGGCGTCGCCGGCGGCGGTGCGCGCGTCGGCGTGTGCGGCTGTGGTGGGCGCCGTGGTGCCGATGGCCGCGCTGGGGGCCTCGCTGGGGCTCGCTGCGTACGAGGCGGCTCCGCTGCTGCTGGCCGTCCCGGCGGTGACGGCGCTGCTGGGCGCCCGGCTGAAGGGCCACC
Source organism: Streptomyces sp. NPDC019224 (assembly GCF_040632605.1). Classification (NCBI taxonomy): domain Bacteria; kingdom Bacillati; phylum Actinomycetota; class Actinomycetes; order Kitasatosporales; family Streptomycetaceae; genus Streptomyces; species Streptomyces sp. NPDC019224. Next base: position 76,184 of record NZ_JBEYCF010000033.1, read on the forward strand.
CGGCGGCGCTGCCGGTCGAGGTGACCGGTGCGGCGGCGGGCGCGGTGGCCGTCGCGACGGCGGCGGGCGACGCGCGCTTCCTGGCGCTGGTGCTGGCGCTGTGCGGGGTGCTGGCGGCGGGGACGGCGCTGCGCCCGGAGCGGCGCCCGCTCGCCGGGTACCTGGCGACCGGGCTGTTCGTCCTGGCGGCCTGGGTGCGGCTCATGGTGGCGGGGGTGTCGGCGCCGGAGGCTTACACCCTGCCGGTGACCGTGCCGGCTCTGGTGGTCGGGGTGCTGCGCCGGCGCCGCGATCCGTCGGCCTCCTCGTGGACGGCGTACGGGGCGGGTCTCACGGTGACGCTGGTGCCGTCGCTGGGCGCGGCCTGGGTGGACCCGCACTGGACGCGTCCGCTGCTGCTGGGGGTGGCGGCCCTGGTGATCACGCTGGCGGGTGCGCGGCTGCGGCTCCAGGCGCTGCTGGTGCTGGGCGGCGGGGTGCTGGCGCTGGACGCGCTGCACGAGCTCACGCCGTACGTGGTGCAGGTGGCGGGTGCGCTGCCGCGGTGGGTGGCGCCGGCACTGGCCGGGGTGCTGCTGCTCGCGGTGGGGGCGACGTACGAGAAGCGGCTGCGCGATGCCCGGCGGGTGAAGGAGGCGCTGGGGCGGATGCGGTGAGGGCGGGAACGCCGACGGCCCGGAAGCTCTCGGAGCTTCCGGGGCGTCGGTCCGGGGTGGGCGATAAATGGTTGGAACCACTTACCACATAGGTGTGTAAGAAGCAGATGGGTAGAGG
>NZ_JBEYCF010000034.1:0-76066 GCF_040632605.1 Streptomyces sp. NPDC019224
AACAACACCCCCTCCTAAACTACTTCCCAAAACCCTCCCCTCTACTTTTGTTGTTTGGGGGGGGGGTGGGCGGGGGGCGCCCGCCCCCCCCCCCACCCCGGTGCTGCTACGCGGACGGGTCGAGTGCCTCAGTCGTCATCGCCGATGTCGACCATCAGGCCGAACTCGGGCAGTTCTTCGGTGACCTGCTCGATCTCCGGCTGCTCCATGGGATCCACTCCTTCGATGGGTTCATCCGTGATGGACGGCTCTCGCCGCCGGTCGGCCAAGGGGCTACCCAGCGGCCACCACGTTGAAGAACACGGAGGGGGGAAGCAGCCGCAAATCCGCCACCGTCGAAAGCTCTCGCTTCTCGCACCGCCATGCAGAAAAGTGCTGAAGTCCGTCCAGGAGGCACGGCTGCCAGTGGCGGATGTGACAAGGGGGGCACGGGTGTACAACGCGCCGGGTGGCGTGACTGCCCGTCGATACCCATTCCGCCGAAAGAAAGTGTCCTGATAGTCACCGTATTGACACAAGCCCGGCTTCCAGTCGCCCCATCCCGGTCCGCCTCCCCCGGCGCCACCGGCCCACGCCGACGGCGGCCGCCGGCAGGCGAAGAGGAAGGGGCCCTGATCGCCCGCCCGGACCCCGGCTGCGCCCGCTGCCTCGGCGAGCAGGCCATGGCCCCCCTCAAGGGCCGGCGCCTCCTGCGGAAGCTCCGGTGCAGGTTGCGTCCGTGACGAGGCTCCTGGTTTCCCTTCCCTGTCGGACCATTCCCCGACCAGGGCAGAGGGGAGGAGCGGGTCTGTAAGATACGAACTGGACGGTTTATTTACTCTCCCCGCGTTCGACACCCCAGGAGGGAGGAGGCAGAGTGGCTGAGCAGCTACGGGCCATCCGTACCCGGCAGACGATTCTTTCGGCGGCGGCCAAGATTTTCGAGGAGCATGGGTACCAAGCAGCCACGATCTCCCAGATCCTCACCGAGGCAGGGGTGACCAAGGGCGCGCTGTATTTCCACTTCCACTCCAAGGAAGATCTTGCCCAGGGCGTTCTCTCCGAGCAGGACCAGCGCATCATCGTGCCGATACGGGCGTCCAAGGTGCAGGAGGTCGTGGACGTTGTCATGCTGCAGGCCCACCGGCTCCAGACCGACCCGATGGTGCGAGCCGGTGTCCGGCTGGCGATGGACCAGCTGACGCGGAACCTCGATCGCAGCGGCCCCTTCCTGCGGTGGGGCGAGGTCGGTCTCGGGCTGCTCCAGCAGGCGCAGGCCCAGGGCGAGTTGCTGCCGCACATCTCGCCGCCGGAGACGGCCGAGGTCATCGTGGGCTCCTTCGCGGGTATCCAGTCCATGTCGCAGGCCGTGTGCGAGTACCGCGACCTGGTGGTGCGGGTGTCCGCCCTGATGCGCCATCTGCTGCCCAGTGTGGTGGTGCCGTCGGTGCTGGCCTCGCTGGACCTGTCCGAGGGCCGGGGGGCCAAGGTGTACGAGGAGGCCCTGAAAGCGGCCGATCTGCGCGACGTCCTGGAGACCGCGAACTGAGAGCAACGGCGTGCCCCGAATCCCGTCGGTCCGCCCGGCAGGGGCGCCCGGTCCGAAGTACGCGGTCGGCCCCTGCCCGAGCGCGCAGTCGCCGGGCGCCCGGGCGAGGTAGCCGTCGGGCCGCAGCAGCGCCGCCTCGTACGGCACGTCGGGGGTGGGCCGCACCTCGACGATGCGCAGGATTCCCGCCCGGTCCCGGGTCGCTTCCCGGCGCGGAAGACGGCTGGGCCCTCGCACCCCGCGGCCATGACCCGTACACCGTCTTCGTCCTGGACGACGTCGGTGACACGGGGGCCGCGCAGGATGCGCGCCCCGGCCCTGCGCGCCCGGGCCTCCAGGTGCCGCTCCGGGCCGGTCTGGGCGCACTTGAGGACGGGAGCCGGTTCGTGCGGGGGAGCGGTGACGGCCAGGCCGGGGCCCCGCGAAGCGGAAGGTGCTGGAGGTGGGTTCCGGCGCGTACGAGGGGTGCGGTCCGCCCGGCAGACGGCCTCGGCGGGCCGGCGACTGCACCGCCCGGGCGTGCAGCGGGGTCGTCTTGGGCTGGTCGGAGACCTCGGTCCTGGGTTCGAGGAGTGCGGCGTGGACGCCGTACGCGGCGAGTTCGGCCGCGACGAGCATCCCGACCGGACCTCCGCCGGCCACGACCACCTGGGCCCGGATGGGAGGTTCCCCTGCGCGGCCGTACCTTTCTGGCCGAGGTCCTCACCGACGGGCACGAATATACCGGGCATGCTGTTTTTTTTATCTGTCCCGGCCGAGGTCCGGCCCCGGTGCGGAGGCGGGTGCAGGGCTATGGCCGCAGCTCCCGGGCGGCGGACGAGGACATCGAGCCGCCATCCGAGCGTCGGTCTTGCGCCCCTTGCTGCCCGGCGCCAACGTCCGTACGTCCACGGCCTCGGCCGGCACGCCCCGCGCGTACAGCTCCTCGGGTTCGGTGACGCCGGCTCCACCCCTTCGCGGATGTGCGCCGCGAAGGCTCTCGACGAAATCGCCGGAACGCCCTCATGCCGGCACCAGCGCTTGTACGCCGCGTAGAGCTGCGCCTGTTCGGCCCGGAGCCCGGCGTCGAGCCGGCAGGTCTCGCCGACGAAGCGGCCGGGGTGGCCCTCGGTCTCCACGTACCCGTTCGTCGCGATGCGTACGCGCTCGGGGCCGGAGAGGTCCTTGTCGCCGCCCGGGCAGCGGCGGGCGCCCTCGATCAGCCGGTTGAGGATGGCCGGGCCCTCCTGTGCGACCAGGATCTCCGCCAGGTTGTCGATCGTGCGGTCGTCGGAGACGACCCATTCGAACGGGATGAGGCGTATGCGCCGCCAGAACGCGAAGCCGCCCGTGCCGACTTCGGGGCGGTGGTTGCCCAGCGCCACATCTTGTGCGTCGCTCGAAGCCGAAGAAGTGGTTCTTGCCGGAGCCGAACAGGAACGGCATCACCTGCTCACCCGCGTCACCGGTGAGGGAGTAGCCGAGCAGCAGTCGCCGGAAGGAGGTCATCTCCTTTCCCTCCGGGCCCTCGCCGAAGGCATCGGCCAGGAAGCGGTCCCGGCGCGGCGTGGGCATCGCCCGGTCGGCTGAGCCGGGTGCGGTTCGGCGGCGACGGACGGCTGGGTGGCGCGGTTCCCGCGGATCCGGTCGTAGACGGCCCGAGCATGTTCTGCCCGAGCGGCCTGGGGCCCAGGGCCGGCCGCGAGACGGCCCGCTGGAACAGTGCGCCGCCGTGACGAGCCGGGCGATCCCGAACGGCTCATCCTCCTGCGAGGATCCGGCCCAGCCGGACGGACGCCTCGCTGATGGCGGTGGAGTGTTCCGCACCGGTGTCGACGACCTTCGCGAGGAGCTTCGACCAGCCGTTCAACCGGCCGCTGGGCGCGCATCCCGCGCCGGGATGCGGGGTGCGGACCGGCAGCACGGTGTGTGTGATGCCCGGCGAGACACCGTCAAGCCGCAGGCCGCCTTCGATTCCTGCCGCGGCACGTACGTCCACCACTGCCATCCGCTCGACCGGTCGGCGAGGGGCATGAGGGCGCAGCTGCGGATCCGCTGACCCGTCGCCCCCGGCCACCACCGTTCAAACATCGCTCGACGACCGCTGGAGGAACGCTCGCGATCCTCTCCAGGGCGGCCCAGCGGCCCGCCGAGGGAGGGGAAGTACCTCTATCCTCGTGAACAGCGCGCCTTGGCAACCTACTTACGAACCGGACCAGAGCGAGGACGTACCGATGACCCCCGATCCGCATGTGCAGCAGTACGGCCCCTCCGGTGCGCAGGCCCCGTCCCAGCAGCAGGGGGGCAGGCCCGGCGACGTCCCCGCGCCGCAGCCGGCCGGCCGGCCGAGCAAGGCCGCGGGCCGGCTGCACATGGTGTCGGTCCTCACCCTCGGTCTCATGGCCGGCCTGTTCTTCGCCTACGACGTCTCGGTCATGCCCGGCCTCGCCAAGACCGACGACCGCACCTACGTCGCGGCGATGCAGCAGTTCAACGCGGAGATCGACGGCAACGGCCTGTTCGCCCTCATCTTCATGGGCGCGATCCTCGCGGCGGGCCTCGCGGCGTTCCTGGAGTTCCGCCGGGGACACAAGACCATCGCCCTGTGGGCCGGGCTCGCCGCCGTGCTGTACCTCGCCGTCCTGATGCTCACGATGGGCGTCGAGATCCCGCTCAACACCCAGCTCGCCGACCTCGGCGACCCGGCCAAGGTCCACGACTTCGCCCTCGTCGACAAGTTCAAGGGAACCTGGGAGACGGTCAACATCTGCCGTACGCTCCTCACCACGGCGGCCCTGGGCTGCGCGGCGTACGCCGCCAGGCTGCACGGCCGCGCGGAGGCACTGCTGACCGCGGGCCGCTGAGCGCGACCGGCTGGCAAGGGCGGGCACGGGGCGAAGGCCCGGATCCCGCCCTTCGCCGTGTCAACTGCCGCCGTGCAGCACGAGGGCCCAGACCGGCAGTCCGGTGGCGGCGGTGCACAGCAGCGCTGGAGCCCGGCCGCGAGCCCCGTGAAGAGGAGGGCCCCGATGCAGCCGAGCACGAACCACCCGTTGAGGATGGCCACGTCGACCCGCCGCATCACGTCGATGAGCGTGCGGTCCCGCGCAGCGCCGGCATGGCGGAGACGGCGAAGCCGTAGAACAGCCCGCTGACCAGCCCCGTCGTTACCGTGGCCGCGATGAGCGCGAGCGTTGGCGCGATCTCCATGCCCGGCCCTTCAGCTTCTGCCGGTTCGGCGGTGCTTGCTCAAGTCAACTCTCCTCTGCGCAAAGGGAATGCAACAGGAAGGTCAAGTGCCGGAGCCCAGGGTGGGGGTGCCCGCGGCGGCGGGATGTGATGGTGGCATCCTGCCCGGGTGGATGATCTCGTCGGTACGCAGACCCCGGCCCGCCGCCTCACCGACCCCGCCGAGGCGGTCGCGGAACTCGAACGGGTGCTGCCCGGCCTCGCGGCGCACCGCCTGCCGACCCCGCCGGGCGTCGACTGGCCGCGCCTGGAAGCCGCGCTGGGGACGGCGCTGCCCGCCGACTACAAGCTCCTGTGCGACCGCTACCCGGCGTTCGAGCTGAGCGACTTCCTGAGCGTCGGACGCCCGACACCGGGGAACGAGGTCGCCTGGGCCGAGGACACCGACGACCTGGAGATCCTCGCCGAGTGGTGCGAGGACGCCGACCTGACCCTCCCCCTGCGCCCGTACCCAGCCCCCGCCGGCCTGCTGCCCTGGGCGTCCTCGAACCAGGGCGACCTCTTCCTGTGGACCACAGGCCCGGGCGGCCCCGGGGACTGGACGGTGACCGTCGCCTCCCGCAACGGGGCCTGGTGGCACTACACCGGAGGAGCCGTGCAGTTCCTCGCCGATCTGGCCGGCGGCGTCCTGGAGCCCTGGGCCCTGCCGAGGATCCGCCCCGAGATCACCTGGGTCCACCGGCAGTAGGGCGCCCGCGGGCCGGGACTCCGCGCCGGCAGCCTCCGGTGCGGAGGCCGGGCTGGCACCATGAACCCATGGATACGGGGGAGTACAGCGCTCTCGTCGTACGCCGCGCGCTCGCGGCGGAGGCGGAGGCCCTGGCGGGGATCGACGCGGTCGCGGCCGGGGGCGACGCCGGACGGCGGGCGAGCATCGCGACGTGGTGCGAGCGGGGACTGGCGTACGTGGCGCAGGACGGGTCCTTTGGCCCGCTCGGGTACTGCGTGCTGGAGTACACGTTCTTCGAGCAGGGCTTCGTCACCATGCTGATGGTGGCCCCGGAGGCACGCGGCCGGGGTGTGGGGCACCGGCTGCTGGACGCCGTGGCGGCCACGTGCACCACCCCGAAGCTGTTCACCTCGGCCAACGTGTCCAACCAGCCGATGCAGCGGCTGCTCCAGCGCGCCGGCTGGACCCCGGCGGGCCTGCTCCACGGCCTCGACGAGGGCGACCCCGAGCTGTTCTACCTCCACCGGCCGCGCAGCGGCCCCGCGTACCCGTGACCCGGTCCGCCCTCGGCCCTACCCCACCGGCGCCGACTTCCGCCCGGCATCGGCACCGGCGTCCGCAGTCCTCCCCGCACCCCGCAGCCACGTCAGCGACAGCAGGCCCGCCCCGGCCATGACGGCGGCCGCCCCGACGGCCGCGATGCTCATCCCGTGCGTGAAGGCGTCGCGCGCCGCCGTCAGCACGGCGTCGGCCGACGCGCGCGGCAGCTGCGCGGCGACGGCCGTGGCGCCGCCCAGCGTCTCGCGTACCGCGTCGGCCTGCGGTACGCCGGAGGGCAGCGCTCCGGCCATGTCCCGGCTGTAGGCCGCCGCCCCGACGGACCCCAGGATCGCCATGCCCAGCGCGCCGCCCAGCTCCTGGCCCGACTCCAGCACGGCCGCCGCCGCCCCCGCGCGCTCCGGCGGGGTCGCGCCCAGGGCGAGTTCGTTGGCCAGCGTCATCGCGGTCACCAGGCCCCCCGCGTACAGGGAGGCACCGGCGAGGGTGAACCAGAGCGCGGAGTCCGGCCGGACCTGGGACAGCCAGAGGAACCCACAGGCGGAGACGAGGAACCCGCCGCCCATCACGTACGCCCGGTCGACACGTTGCGCGAGCGCGGCGCCGGCCGGGGCCGCCCCGGCCACTCCCACGGCCGGCACCAGGCTCCACAGCGCGGCACGGAACGGGCTCAGGCCGAGGACCGACTGCAGGTACTGGGTGAGGAAGACGGCCATCCCGACCGTGGCGAACATCGCGAGGAGATTCGCGAGCACCGGCCCGCCGAAGGTCCGCGGGACGCCTGAGTAAATCGTAGGCTCCTCCCCATGCCGAACTCGCCTCCGTTGACCGAATCGCTGCTCTCCGCCGTGGGCGCTCTCCCCGGGCAGGCCGAACCCCTGGACAGCAGCCCGCGGTTCCGGGTGCGGCGGGCCGACGGGCGGCCGGTGATCGTCAAGCGGATCACCGACGAAGGGGATGCCGGCACCGACGCGGACGCGCGCTTCGCGCGCGAGCTCGCCGGACTGCGCCTGGCGGGCCGGGGCACCGGGCCCGCCGTGGCCCCCGAGGTGCTCGCCACGGACCCTCGTCGCGCGTGCCGACGGGGGTACGGCGGACCAGCTCGCCCGGTGCCCGTGGAGGACTTCGAGTGGGCTACGTCTCCGCCCGCGAACGCCTCGTCCACCGCCTGGTCGTGGTCGCCGACCTGCCCTGCCTCCCCAACCTCACAGGGCAATACGACCAGGGACCTCTTGCAGGTCAGGGTCGGGTCCGCAGCCCCTGGCACGGCACCCCCGGGTGCTCATCACCCGTACGGCCCGATTCGGTGCGCGCACGCTCCGGGTAAGGACGGCCCGTCCACCCCCGAGAGCCTCCTGGAGGCATCCGTGCCCGACGTGAACAGTCCCTACAAGCCCGGCACCCCCTGCTGGATCGACCTGATGGCCCCCGACCAGCAGGCGGCCCTCGACTTCTACTGCGGCCTCTTCGGCTGGCAGGGCGAGGTGGGACCGCCCGAGCAGGGCGGCTACGCCGTCTGCACCCTCAAGGGCAAGGCGGTTGCCGGGATCATGAAGGCGATGAACCCGGACGGTACGGTGCCGGACCCGATGCCGCCGACAGAGTGGACGACATACTTGTCGACGGACGCCGTCGACTCCACCCTCGAGTCCGTGACCGACGCCGGCGGCACGGTCCTCGTGGGCCCGATGGACGTCATGGACCTCGGCAGGATGGCCGTGGCCACCGACCCGGCGGGCGCCGTCTTCGGCCTCTGGCAGCCCGGCACGTTCGACGGCGCGGGCATCGTCAACGAGCACGGCGCGCTGATCTGGAGCGAACTGACCACGCCCGACCTGGCGGCGGCCTCCGCGTTCTACTCCGCCGTCCTGCCGGTGACGACGGCGCGCTCCGAGATGGAGGGCGCCGAGGGCTACGTGGAGTTCCAGGTCGCCGGACGGGCGGTGGGCGGGATGATGGACATGAGCAAGCTGCCGCCGGGCGCCTCGCCGCACTGGCAACCGTACTTCGCCGTGGACAACGTGGACGACATCCAGGCCGCCGCCGTCCGCGCCGGAGCAACCGTCCTGGCCCCCGCCTTCGACATGGTCGCCGGTCGCATGGCGATCCTGGCGGACCCCCAGGGCGGCTCGTTCTCGGTCCTCACCCCAGCGATGCAGGAGGGCTCGGCCTGACGTGAACCGGGCGCGCGGAGGACATGGTCCTGCCGCGCCCCGGTCGGGAACGGTCGGGGTGAAGGGCTGTCCGGATCACTTGGGCGTGGGCCTGGACTTTTTGGGCGGGGAAGGCCGGTGTGCGGGGGTGGCGCCGCTTCGGTCCGTCCTCGGGCAACGACCCGAAGCTGAAGGATCCGTTCGGCCGGTACGTGCTGACCACGTTCGTGAGGGGCACCAATTCGGCGAGTGCTCCCTCCACGAACTCGGCATCCGGCCCGAGGTGTACGAACCCAAACTCGACGTCGACTTCACCCAGCTCCGTGACCAAGACCTGACCGCCGTCGGCGGAGGGGTAGCGGTTGGCCATCGAGCAACCCGTTTCATAGGCGGTCGCTCGTGAAACAGACGATTACCCAGCTGTTCACCTGGGCCCCCTGGCGGGCTCCCCCTGTCGCACCGGTAAGGGCAAGGGGGCGATCCAGTACCACGCCGCCCGCTTCCGCCTCGTGCCCCGACTCGCCAAGGTGCTCAGCGTGCCAACCGTCACGACAAGGACCGTTGCGGTCACTGGTCCGGGCTGTGCGCGGACGCCTCCTTCGAGGCGGTGGCCGACGCCGGGACGACGGCGCGCTGCGGGCCCGGGGAGCCCTCCGCAGCCCCGGACCCCGTCAGCCGCAGGCCGGTGAACACGGCGGTGGCCAGGGTGATCGCGCCGGCCGTGGTGAAGGCGCTGTCGAGGCCGGCCTCGAAGGAGGCGCCGCCGGACTGCCGGGTGCGGACGACGGCTCCGAGGAGGGCCACGCCGAGCACCGCGCCGATCTGCCGGGTCGTGCTGCTGATGCCCGACGCGAGGCCGCCCTCCTGCGGGCTGACGGCCTGGATGGCTGCTCCGGTCAGCGGGGACATGGTCAGGGCGAAGCCGGTGCCGGCGACCGCCAGCCGCCACCACACGTTCCCGTAACCGGTGTCGGCGTGCACCGTGCCGAGCGCCAGCAGTCCCAGGCCGGCCAGGGCCAGGCCGGCGGTGACCACGACGCGGAAGCCGTACCGGGCGGCGAGCCGGCCCGCGTACGGGCTGACGACCACCATGGAGAGGGACACCGGCAGCGTCTGGAGACCGGCGCGCAGGATCGAGCTGCCCTGGACGTACACGAAGAACTGGGAGAAGAAGAACGACGAGCCCATGAGCGCGAACCCGACCACGGCCATGGCGGTGTTGGACACGGTGAACAGCCGCTCCCGGAACAGCCGAAGCGGCAGCATCGGCGCGGAGCGGCGCGCTTCGACGGCCACGAAGACGACGAGGAGGACCGCCGCGGCGGCGAAGCCGCCCAGGACCGGCGGCGAGGTCCAGCCGCGGGCACCGCCCTCGATCAGCCCGTAGGCCATCGTCCCCACCCCCAGAACGGACAGCACCGTCCCCGGCACGTCGATGGCGGGGGCGCCGGGATTGCGGCTCTCTTCGAGGCTGTGCAGCCCGGCCACCAGGAGGATCACGCCGAGGGGCAGGTTGACCAGGAAGATGGCGGGCCATCCGAACGCGTCCGTGAGCGCGCCGCCGGCCACCGGGCCCGCGGCGAGACCGATGCCACTGATTCCGGCCCACAACCCGATCGCCCTGACGCGTTCCCGCGGCTCCGGGTACGCGGCGGCGAGCAGGGCGAGCGAGGCGGGGCTCAGCGCGGCGGCCCCGATGCCCTGGAGCACCCGGCCGGCGATCAGCCAGCCGAGCGAGGGCGCGACGGCACACAGCGCCGAGGCGGCGGTGAACACCGCGACGCCGGTCAGGTAGACCCGCTTGCGGCCGAACCGGTCGGCGAAGACGCCGCCGGACAGCAGCAGCATGGCGACGAGCAGGACGTACACGTCGACGATCCATTGCAGACCGGTCAACCCGGTGTGCAGGCGGTGCTGCATGTCGGGCAGCGCCGCTCCGACGATCGTGTTGTCGAGCAGGACCATGAACTGGCCCAGGCAGGTCACCGTGAGCAGAACGGCCCGGTGCGAACGACTTCCTACGGCCGCAGGCGCGACTGTCATGCGGATTCCTCTCGGTCGGCATCCGCGGCCGGCGGACACCGGACGCTTTAACGCAGCCGAAAGCTGCGTTTGGCGACTCTAGGGCGGCCGGTCATGTAAACGCAAGCAGCTACTGCGTTAAGGTGGTGGGATGAACGAGCAGGAGCGGGCCCGGCGGCCCGGCGGGCGCAGTGCCCGCGTCGGCGCGCAGGTGCATCAGGCCGTCACCGAACTGATCGGCGAGCGCGGTTACGGCAACTTCACCGTCGGCGAGGTGGCGGCCCGCGCGGGCGTGGCCGACAGCAGCGTCTACCGCCGGTGGGGCAACCTGGAGGCGCTGCTCGGCGACGTGGCGCTCACCCGCCTCAACGCGCGGTCGCCGATGCCCGACACCGGCAGCCTGGCCGGCGACCTGCGTACGTACGCGGCCCAAGTGGCCCGCGAGATCACCGGCCCCGACGGCCCGGCGGTACTGCACCTCGCCGTCGCCCTGGCCGGTACGGGGGAGCAGGGCGTGCGGGCGCGGGAGAACCTCCGGACCGAACGCACCCGGCAACTGCAGTCCATGCTCGACCGCGCCCGCGAACGCGGCGAGGACGCGCCCGACGCCTTCGAGGTGCTGGACCACGTCATGGCCCCGATGTACATCCGTGTCCTGTTCGGCATGGGTCCGCTCACCCCGGAGTACGTCGACGCACTGGTCGACCGGCTGCTGGAATTCCGGCCCGCCACCCCTGACCGGCCCTCATGAGTGGCTGGGAGTCACCTCGGGCTCCGGGCGCGCCGTACGGCTCCGCCGCCCCGGAAGCAGCAGCGGCGTGGCCAGGATGAGCACCCCCGCCACCGCGAGGGCCGTACGCGGCCCGGTGACGTCGGCGAGCAGTCCGGCGAGCGCGGTGAGGACGGCGATGGACGCCTGCTGCCCGATCGACCAGGCGGTCAGGGTGCGAGCGACGAGGTGCTTGGGGGTGTGTTCCAGCCGGTACGTGGAGAGCACCGGCCCGTACAGGCTCATGTTGACGATGATGGCCAGCTCGACGGCCATCACCGTGACGAGCCCGACGACACCCGGCCGTACGAACACCAGCCCGATCAGCCAGACCGCGCGCAGGGTGCCGACGGTCCGGAAGACCCGGTCGCGGCCGAAGCGGGCGACGACCCGGCGGGCCAGCCGCGAGCCGATGAGCCCCCCGAGGCACGGGGCGGCGAAGGCGAGACCGTACTGCCAGGGCGGGAACCCGAGCCGGCGCAGCAGGAGCACGGCCAGCAGGGGCTCGGTGGCCATGATGAGGCCGGCGACGAGGATCTGGTTGAGGTAGAGCGCCCGCAGCACCGGATGACCCAGGATGTGCCGCCAGCCGGCGAGCAGCGCGCCCGCCCGCAGCGGGCTGCCGTCCTTCGGCCGTGGCGCCTCCTCCTTGCCCCGGATCGCGGTGATCCCGAGCGCGGAGAGCAGGTAGCTGAGCGCGTCGGCCACCACGGTGGTGACCGGCCCGAAGAGCCCGATCGCCGCGCCGCCGAGGGGCGGGCCGACCGCGATGGAGCTCCAGTTCGTCGACTCGAACCGCGCGTTGGCGACGAGCAGGTCCTCCGGCCGCACGAGGGCCTTCAGGTACGCGCCGCCGGCCGCGCCGAACGCGATCTTCGCCGCGGCGATCACCGCCGAGACCACCAGCAGCTGGACGAACCCGAGCATCCCGAAGGCGTACGCCACCGGCACCGACGCCATGGCCGCGAACCGGACCAGGTCCATCCCGATCATGACCGGGCGCTTACGCCGGAACTCCACCCACGGCGCGAGCGGCACCGCGATCAGCGCCCCCACCGCCGGCCCCACGGCCGACAGCGCGGACACCTCGGCGGGCCCGGCGTGCAGCACCAGCACGGCGAGCAGCGGCAACGCCCCGAAGCCCAGCCCGGACCCGTACGCGCTCACCGCGTACGCGGCCCACAGCAGGCCGAACGGCCGGCCCAACGCTCTCCTGCCCACCACGCCTCACCCGAACAACCAGAAATTGACCCGAGAGAGCTAACCCCTGGGAAGAACCCCAGGTCAAACAACCATCGAGCCCCATCCCCACAACCAGCCGTTGTTCACTAGGCTGGCTCGACGTGGACCTCCAAGCAGTACGCACGTTCGTCGCCGTCACGGAAGCGGGCGGGTTCCAGAAGGCCGCCGCCGACCTGTCGGTCACCCAGCAGGCCGTCTCGAAGCGCGTCGCCGCGCTGGAACAGGCCCTCGGCGTGCGGCTGTTCACGCGCGCCCCGCGCGGCGCGGAGCTCACCATAGACGGCCGGGCGTTCCTGCCCCACGCGCGCGAACTTCTCCGCGCGGCCGAGCGCGCGAGCGCGTCCGTACGCCCCGGCAGCCGCCCGCTGCGCGTCGACGTGATCGCCTCGCGCACCGCGCAGTCGAGCCGGATGCGCGCCTTCCACCGCGCGCACCCCGAGATTTCCCTCGACGTGATGATGCTGGTCAGCATGGACACGGCCGTCGCTGCCCTCCGCTCCGGCGAACTCGACGCGACCTTCCGCGCCGTCGGCGCCCCCGGCCGGCCCCTTCCCGACGAGATCGAGTCCGCCCGGGTCCTCGACGAACCCCTTCACCTCCTCACCGGCCCCGACCACGCCCTGGCGGACGCCCGCTCGGTGACTCTCGCCGAACTCCTCGGGCACCGGATCTGGATGCCCGGCATCGCCCCGGGCACCGAGTGGGGCGCCTACTACGACGACCTGGTCGCCGAGTTCGGCCTCACCATCGAGGCGACCGGCCCCAACTTCGGCTCCGACGTCCTGCTCGACACCATCGCGGACACCCCGGCCCTGGCCACCTTCATGGGCGAGCACTCCCGCCTCATCTGGCCGGCCGGCCATGACCTCCGCCGCATCCCGGTCACCGACCCGACCCCGGTCTACCCGCACTCGCTCCTCTGGCACCGGGACAACCCGCATCCCGCGTTGAGCACGCTGCGGGCGTACCTGGCGACGACGGCGGGCGACTGCGGCGCTGCGGGGACCTGGGTGCCGGGGTGGGTGGCGCGGGGCTGAAGGGGCTCGCGCGGGTCTCGTGCCGAGCGAAGGCGAGCGGATGATGAGCGGACCACCCTCGCGAGGACCTCGTCGCTCTTCCACGGGAGACCGACGGTATCGAGCGCGAGTACGGAGACGGCGTGGACCACCTTCCCCGCTGACCTCGGCAGCTGATCCGCGCCGCACGAGCGCGGTGGCCCCCCTCCGTCGGGGAGAGGGGCCACCGTCGTGTCCGCAGGGGCGATGCCCGCTGGTCAGCCTTCGAGGAGGGCGATGCGGATGGCCCGTTCGACATACGCGGCCGTGTTGGCGTGGCCCTCGGCGTTGGGGTGGACCAGGGTGACCTTCTTGCCGACGACGCCGCAGTTCAGCGCCGTGCCGGGGAGCCTGGCGGGCCAGTAGTCCTCGGCGTCGCCGCAGATGCCCTCGACCCACTTGATGTCCGCCGGCTGGCAGACGTCGTGGCCGACGCTGGAGGAGTAGACGTCCACGTAGCGGTCGCCGAAGAAGCTGCTCACCCGCTCGATCGTGCTGTTCAGCGGCTGGAGGACTTCGTCGCGGAGCCAGTCGACGTCGGCGTGGGTGATCAGGCTCAGCTCGGTGAGCGCCAAGCGGTTGCAGTCGCCGCTGTCCTCGGGGAGGACGGCGGGGTAGCCGACCGTGACGACCTTGGCGTTGGGCGCTGCCTGGTGCACCTCGGCCAGCATCCGAATGTACTCGTCCTGGACCCGGGCGAGCCTGTCCTGAAGGCTCTCCTCTCCCTCGGGCGGGTTGGTGAAGTAGTCGCGGCAGGACTGGCCGGCCGCGCCCTTCTCCAGGCACTTGGCCAGAATGTCGGCGAACGGCAGGCTGTTGCCGCCGACGCCGACGGTGACGACGTCCGTCCCGTCGTCGAGTCCGGCACGCTTGATCTGCGGGTCCACCGACGGCCAGCCGGTGGCGGGCGGCTGGACCGGGCTGATCGGGGTCTGCCGGGTCGTGGCGATGTCGGAGATGACGGCGGCACCACAGCTCACGTTGGTCAGGTTGACTGGCCTGCCCGGCGGGAACTCGGCGAGTTCCTGGTCCACGATGTCCGGGTACGCGTCCGCGGTGCGGTCACAGCCGTCCCGCGACGCGTCGCCGAGCGGCGGCTGCGGGGTTCCGACGAAGACGCCGGCGGTGTACGAGTCGCCCAGCGCGGCCCACTCGTACGAGTCGGCCGCACCGGCGGAGCCGGAGGGCAGCAGCGCGGACGCCGCGAGCGCGAGCCCGACGGCCAGGGCGCTCGTGCGCAGGCGGGAGGAACGGTGGCGCATTTTTCTCCAGGATGGGCGAAGGGCGCCCCGGGGCCGGTCGGTTCCTCCGGGGCGGAGGGCACCTCGTCCAAGATCATCCACCCTCTCCGGCCGATATTCCGGCGAATCGTGCTAACTACCCCCGATCGGGGCAAAAGGTCAGATCTATGGATCGCCGCCGGTTGACGTCTCCCGCTGGCGCCGCCGTGCCGGTAGGTGTGGTTGAGCCGCATCGCTCGAGCCTTGCCGGGGGCAAGGCAAGGCGTGAGCGTTCTCAGCCGTTGGGCGTGATGAGGTCGAACGCGTGGTCGGGGTGTGACCTGTAGTGATCGACTGCGGCGGCTTGGTTGCGCCAGCCGACGAGGTGGGCGAGTCCGATCGCGAGGTTGCGGAAGGTGGCCATCGCTCGGGGTGCGTTCCCGGTGTGGATCTTCGAGGCGTCTTCGGCGAGTGTGGTGTCCCTGACGTTGTGCAGGGCCTCGATCTCCCAGTGTCCGCGTACGAATTGGGCGAGTTGGGGTGCGGTGGCCAGGTGCATGGTCAGGTCGGTGACCGCGTAGACGCGCTCGATGCTGACCTTGCCGGTGCGTAGGTCGCGGCGGCGTCGGAGGATCTGCAGGGCCTGGTCGGCGTAAGGGAAGGGCAGCCCGCTGACGGATGCCGCCTTGAGCCGGCGGATCTCGTCGCGGCCGTGGCCGCGCTCGCGGGTCCGGTCCAGCAGTGGGACCTCGCGCCAGGGAAGTTGCTTCAGCTGGGCCTGGAGAGTGGGGTGATTGCCCTTCACGACCGCCACGTAGTGCGCGTTCTTCTCCTCGACGAGGAAGTGGGCATGGTCGTGCTGGGTGTGGAGCGCGTCGAAGGTGACCACCGTGTCCCGGAGGTCGAGAGACTCGTGCAAGGGGCGGAAGGCGGTGATTTCGTTGCTTTTGGAGGCGACCTGGCGTTGGGCGAGGACGGCCCGCTCGCCATGGAGGAGTGCGGCGACCAGATGGACCGCGGCCGTGGTGGCGGTGCGTGAGCCGCGCAGGGCCTTGCCGTCGACGGCGACGGCTCGCAGCGGCGGCCTGCTTGCGGCCGGCGCCGGGCTGTCGTCGCCGAGTTGCAGGGCCATCCAGGTTCCGATGGCTGTGTCCAGAGCGTCGCCGTCGATGCGGGCCAGGAGTCGGCCCAGGGTGCAGGAGCGGGGGACGCCTCGAGGGAGGCCGAGACGCTGTCGCAGGTCAGGGTCGAGGCTGGTGGCGAAGCGGGTGATCGCGGCGAGCGTGACCGCTCCGGCCAGGACCGCGGCACTGCAGAGCATGAGGAGGGCTCCGAGCCGATAGCGCCGGCCCTGTCGTCTGCGCGGGTCCGGCAGCCGGTCGAGGAAATCGGCAAGCGTGACATAGCGGTCCGGATCGACGGCCGGTTCGGGAAGATCCGCCTGGTCGAGGTGGCGCGAGAGGACAGGTATCGGAGAGGATGGCATGCGGCACGGCCCTTGTGGTGATCTGGCTTAGACACCTTGATCATCAAGGGCCGTGCTCTGTTTTCACCACCCCGACAAGCAGGACAACCCGCCCGTCGGCGGACCAGCGTGACGTCTCATCAGTCGAGAACGCTCAAGCCCTGGGGGGCAAGGGCGGGGTGGCGGCGACAGCGGGCCTGGACGGAGGTCTTCTCGTCGGCGCTGATCACGTACTCGCCATCGCCCGGCGGAACCTTGTTGAAGGTGCGGCTACAGGTCCAGGAGGCGGACGGCTTTGGTGCCGAAGTCGGGGTCTGGGGGAAAGATCCGGGAGCGGTGCTGCCAGTCACCCCAGGTTGTTCCCCTGGTGGAGTCGGCGAGCCTGCCGGAAAGCAGTGATGATTTCTGAGATTTGCGGCCGGTGAAGCGGGAGAAGGATGACATGCTTGCGACGGAAACGGAATGAGGTGAGTAGCCTGATCCCGTGCTTGCATTGCAGGTACCCGAGGGTGCCGGGCACGTTGACCGCATACGTTCTCATGAATTCAAGGACTCATGCGCGTTTGTGGGTGTCCACGCCTATTCGTCCTTCACCGTGAGGCCGAGGACCTGAGCGAGTGCCGGTGCCAGCTCCAGGAGCTGATAAGTGCTGATCATTGCACCCTTCAAGGCTTCGAGTCCGGAAGCGATGTTCAGCCCGCCTGCCCCTCGCAGGTCGACCTTCGTCATCTTGGAGTTGTCGAAGTGTGCTCGCTCCAGGGTGGATCCGGGGAAGGAGACATTGGTGAGCACGGCTCCGCCGAAGTCCACGTCGCGCAGGAGACAGTCCACGAACGAAACATTCTTCAGCTTGGTCAGGCGGGCGTTGACCGAGTCGAACTTGCAGTTGTAGAAAGTGACGCGGTTCATGTGGGAGCCGGAAAGTTCTGTGCCGGCGAGGACCGCCTGGTCGCACTCACTGTCCATCCAGGTGGTCTCTGAGAGGTCGGTCCCCACCATGCGCACGGTGTGCAGCCAGACGTCGTCGAACTGGGAGCGCCGGTAACGGCCCCGAGTGAAGGTGACCGCAGAGAATGCGGATTCAGTGAATCCAGAGCTGCCGCCATCTACTTCCTCGAAATCGCAACCCTCGAAGTGAATCCATTCGTAGGAGCCCTCCCTTTCCATCTCTCCGGTGAATGATGTAAGGCGATGCAGGTACGGGAGCTCATTGAGATCGCGGGGTGTGCGGGCTCGCATCAGGTGTCTCCAGGAGATGGGCGCTTCAATATTGCAGGGCAGGTAAAGGCTTGCGCGATCGCCGCGTTGAGGTGGCTTGGGGCGAAAGTGGAGTCCTATGCCTATCGCGACTCGCGGCACTCTGCCCAATCGCCAAGATCTGGAAAGCCGTCGACCTGGTAGACGGCGTCACGCGGAAGCCGAGAGGGCATAATGTGACAAATGCCGCATAAGGCATCAGGTTCATGGGGTCCAGTCTGCAGGCAGGGCTGCCGTGCGCGCCCGGGAAAGCGCCTAGGCGTATCCAACTAGCCCTGTCCTACGGGTACTTGATTGGCCATCTACCGGCGGTCGAGTGCCGCTCCGCCCCGAGGGGCGAGTTCCCTGAAACTCATTTTGCGCTCGGCGCTCCGATCGCCCGATTCCGCTACCTGTCTCACAATCGTTCTGGGTGAACATCGCTGCCTGTGCGGGCGACGCGTTCGCCGGGCCGATGAGCATGGAGGGCATGGAGAGGAAGGGCCGTCCACGCCTTCTGTGCCGCGGATCCCTTCCCCGGCACGCCCTCGCCCGGCGATGTGGCCCTTCGCTTCCCCGTAGGATTTACGCCCTCGACCACTTGGCGCGATGGCCCTTCCGTGTCGGAGGGGGCCATCGTCCCGTGCGCGGCGGGCCCGGTCGTCGCAACACGCAGAGCACCCCATGGAGGTAAGCCGTGTTCAGCGCCGTCCGTACCGTGATGACCTTCGCCGTGGACCCCGAGGCGTCGGCCCGGTGGTGGGGCGGGCTCTTGGGTGTCCCCGTGAAGGTGGAGGTCGGCGACGGCGGGGCCGTCTACGCCTGGGTGGAGGCCGGTGGGGTCGAGATCGGTTTCCATCCGGCCGACGACGAACGCAACCCCCAGGGTGGCAGCCCGGTCGTGTACTGGGGCGTGGAGGACCTCGACCGGGTCCGCGAGCGGCTGCTGGCGGCCGGCTGCGAGCATCACCGCGGCCCGCTGACCATCGGACCCGGCCGCAGGATCGCCCAGCTACGTGACCCGTTCGGCACGGTCATCGGCCTCGAAGGCCCGTAGAACGCAAGGAAACACGACCGGAAGCGCGATCTGGTTCAAGTCCTCGCACGGCGACGCCTCCGGCAGGGCTCACCCCCTCGCGAGCCGCCCCGCCCGACCGCTCAGTACGCCTGAGCGAGGCGCTCAGTGGGCCGGGCGCCGGGACATGGGCGGCAGGGGCGGGGAGAGCAGGGGCTCCAGGAGCTGCGCGAGCTGGTGGCGCTGGTGCGGATCGAGCCGGTCGGTGGCCGGTGACAGTTCCTCCCGTCCTTGCTCGTAGAGCCGGTCGATGAGGTCGCGCCCCGCGTCGGTGATCAGGACGACCACGGCTCGCTTGTCCTCGGGGCTGGTGCCCCGGGTCAGCAGACCCCGGCGTTCGGCCCGGGCGATGAGGCCGGACAGGGTCGACTTGTCCAGGCCGAGGAAGGCCGCCAGATCGCTCATGCGGGGCTCCCGGTCGCGCAGGATGCCGAGCACCCGCAGCTGGGTGAGGGACAGATCGTGCTCGGCGCCGATGCGCGTGAGCACGCCCATGATCTGGAAGGCACTGCGGACCAGGCCGTCCAGCAGGGCGTCGGTGGAGTCGTCGGGGGCCATGGCTCCCACCCTACTTGACATTGTTGGCATTACGAACAACTCTGGTATTGATTGGTAATGCAAACCAAACCGGCGAGGGAGCCCCTCATGCACGCAGCAGTCATCACGGCCCACGACACCCCGCCCGTCCACCGTGAGCACCCCGACCCCGTGGCCCGGGGCGAACACGAGATGGTCGTGGACGTCCTCGCGGCGGGCCTGCACCATCTCACCCGGTCGAAGGCCGACGGCACCCACTACTCGGCCACCGGCGTCTTCCCGATCGTGCCCGGCGTCGACGGTGTCGTGCGCGAACCCTCGGGCCGCCTGCGCTACGCGGTCCTGGACGACACGGCCCTCGGTACCTTCGCCGAGCGCACCGTGATCGACGTACGCCGCAGCATCGTCCTCCCCGACGGCGCGGACCCGGTCCAAATCGCCGCCGCGATGAACCCGGGCATGTCCTCCTGGGTCGCGCTGCGCCGCCGCATCACCTTTCGCGAGGGGCAGCGCGTCCTCGTCATCGGCGCCACCGGCAGCGCCGGACGCATGGCCGTCCAGATCGCCAAGCGGTTCGGCGCGGCGGAGGTCTTCGCCGCCGGCCGGGACACCGCCCGGCTGGCGGCGCTGCCCGGCCTCGGCGCGGACCGCGTGCTCACCTTCGACGAGATCGCCGCCGCGGCCGACGTCGACGTCGTCCTCGACTTCGTCTGGGGCGAACCCGCCGCAGGCGCCATGCTGCCCCTCCTCACCGCGCGTGCCGACCGCTCCGCCCCGCTCACCTGGGTCCAGATCGGCTCCATGGCGGGTCCGGCCGCACCCATCCCCGCCGCCGCGCTGCGTGCGGCCCGGCTGCAGATCGTGGGCAGCGGCATCGGATCGCTCTCCCCCCGCGACTTCATCGCCGAACTCCCGGAACTGGCCGCGGCGGTGACCGAGGGCACCATCGACGTCCGGGCCCGGCCCGTGGGGGCGGCCGGGATCGGGCAGGCATGGAACGACCACCGGAGCGACGAGCGCCTCGTCTACGTTCCGTAGACCCTCGCGCCCGCGGGGCGGCCCCTCGTGCACCCGGTCGATAGGCTCACCGCCATGGGCCTGGACCTCACCACACTGATCGCCGACTGGTCGTGGCTGGCCGAGGTCCCGCCCCGGGAGCGGCTGCCCCGCCTGCGGGATGCCTGGTACGACGACGCGACCGGGCTGTGGGACCGCGAGGCGCCCGGGACGGACGGCGGCTGGGAGTGGCCGCGCGGGCCCCACAGCGTGCACTTCGGCGTGTACGAGTTCCCCGGCACCCTCGGTTCGTTCAAGCCGCACTTCTGGGCGGGGGAGGGCTGGGAGAAGGTGCGGGAACACGCCGACCCGGCCGCGCGGGTGGAGCTGGACGCGCTGCTCGGCGGGCTGATCTGGGACGGGCCGGACTTCGACGACGAGGAGAGCGAGGACCGCGCCTTCTTCTCCCACGACCGCATGCTGGTGGCGTGTTCACCGGAGCGCGTAAGGGAACTGCTCGCGACCTGGGAGCGCGTACGGTCCCGGCTCGACGAGCTGCGCGCGCCCTTCGAGGAGTACGCCGCCCAGCCCATGGGGTGGATCCGCGACTTCGACGCCTTCGTGCGCCTCCTGACCGACTGGGGAGGCGTCCTGGCCGAGGCCGCCCGGCGGGGCTGGGGGGTCGTGGGCGTGAGCGGGTAAGGGCTGCCGCCTGCGGGAGCCCCCAGCGCGATCAGGTAACGCTAAGTCACCCGGCCGCCGTGGCGCCCGTCGATCAGGTCGGCGGCCACGGGGGCCACGTTCCGGGCTTCCCGCCACGGCTCTGCCGAGCCCCCGGGCTCGGTCGTCAAGTTGTTCGATGACCGCTGCCCCGTCGAGGAAGCGCGGGACGGGAGCCCTGCTGTCGGTGATCACCAGGCCGGTTACGGCGAGGCGGTGGTGTGCAAGCCGGCCGCGCGTCGCTCCGCCGGCACCGACCGGCCGGCCGGCGCCCCCCTTGCGTTTTGGTACAAGGGGGACGCCGGGGCCGATGCTCAGGACAGGCAGCGCCCGCCGGGCGACGGCTCCAGGGCCGTGACCGTGCGCGGCACCTCGATGGACTGTCCCGGAGCCACGGAGAAGTTGAACTCGCCGCCCACGCAGTACGTCACCGACGTGTCGTTCGAGATGCTCGTGACCTCGGACGCGCGCAGGAAGGTGTACGAGTCCCCGCCGGCGACCCAGACGGTCGGCTGGTAGACGTCGTTCACGGTCATGCAGACGTATCCGTCGACGTGGCAGGCGATGGAGGAGGCCGACGCGTCGGCGGCGCTCGCCGCGCCCGTACCGAACGCCGTCAGGCCGGCCAGGGTGGCGCCGACCAGAACTCCGCGCCAGGCGTTGTGTCGCAACATGAAGGATTTCCTCTGCAGTTGAGCACGGATGGGGGCCGCGCATTCCGAACATCGCTGACCTGCAAGGGGATTGCCCGGGGGGTCAGCTGGCGTCAGGACGCTAGGAGAGGGCTGTTACAGATGCGTTACTGCCACTCCGGTACTGCCTCGGTGGCCCAACCGGCCCTGTACCAGCGGTCGAAGGCGTCTTCGCGGGGGTGGAGATCAGGCCCGGGCGGCGAGGAGCCGAGCCCGAGTGCTGGAATAGCCCCATGCCTGCCCGCCCGCCCCACGCCGACCTCCTCGTCATCGGCGGCGGCCCCGCCGGCTGCGCCGCCGTCCGGATGGCCGCCGGACTCGGGATGCGGACGGTCCTGGTCGAGCCGGACCGCCTGTGCCGGAACCTCTGGCGCATCCCGGCCCTGAACAACGTGCTCGGCGGTCACACCGGCGGCCCCGAGCTCGCCGACGCCATCACCGCGGAGATCGAGGGCACGGAGCTGTGCCGGCTCGAACTGGGGCGGTACGTCAGTGGACTCCGCGCCCACGACGACCACGTGGCCGTCACACTCGACACCGGTGCCCGCCTCACCGCCCCGTACGCCGTCGTCGCCACCGGCGTCGGGCCGCTCCAGCCGCGCGACGCCGCCTGGATCACCGCCCCGGACGGGCTCACCCTGCCGCCGCTCCGGCAGGCCGAGGCGGACGACGCCGAAGGGCGCGTCCTGCTCGTCCTCGGTGGCGACCGCCCGATCGGGACCTTCCTGCGCGCCCACCCGGACACCGGCACCCGGCTCCTCGTGGCGTATCCGGCGGCCGACGCGTACAAGACGGAGGAGATCCGCGAGGACCCCCGGGTCACGCTTCTCGCCGTCGAACATCTGACGCTGGGGCCCACGGGCTCGGCGGAAGCGGTGGGTCCGGACGGCGAGCGGTGGGCGGTGGCGGCGGACGCCGCCTACCTCAGCCTCGGCAGCGCGCCGGCCGCCCCACCCGGCGACCTGGTCCGGGGCCCGGACGGCTACTGCGCGCCCGCCGACCAGCACCCCCGCGTCCTCGTGGCCGGAGACCTCCGCTCCGCGCGCTACCAGCGGATCATGACCGCCCTGGGCTCCGGCGGCGAGGCCGCGCTGCACGCGTACTACGCGGGCCGGGACCTGCTCGGCAGCGGGTGAGCCGAGCCCGCCGCCGGTAGGCCCGTGGGACGACACCACCCCCGTGCATGCGACCCCGGAGGTACCAAAGGGCGGTCTTTGGGCGGACGTTGAGGCACCCGCGCCGCGCCTGGCGTTCGGATCATGAGAACTCGTCACCGCGGCCTGGCCGCCTCGCTCCTCGTTTTCGCCCTGGGGGCCACGGCCGTCGCCCCGGCCGTCGCCGTCACCCCGTCGCCCGCCGGGGACGGCCCCGCGCTCACCGCGATCGCCCCGCAGCTGCGACTGCCCGCGCCGGGGAGGGGACCGTAGGCCGTCGGCGAGAGCACCCTGCACCTTTGGGACACCGGCCGCGCCGACCCGTACGTACCGGAGGCCGGCGGGCGCGAACTGCTGACGTCCGTGTTCTACCCGGCACGGGCCGGGAGCGGTGTGCCCGCGCCGTACATGAGCGCGAAGGAGGCGGAACCGCTGCTGGAGTCCCGGAGGTCTCGTTCCGGGCGTCTCAGCCGGATCCGGTGCACGTGCCGTAGCGGTTGCGCGACGCGGGGGCCTGTCAGGCGGCGCCGGCGGTCTCCGGGGCCGGGTCGTTCGTCGTGGCGGCCGGCTTGACGTGCTCGTTGACGCGTTTGCCGAGCAGGATGAAGAGCAGGACCAGCCCGACGGTCAGCAGGATGTGCCCGAGCCCGGCGGTCAGCGGCACGACCTCGGCGATGTGGTCCTCGTCGCGGCCGAGGACGGTCAGGATGCCGTGGACGCCCATCATCGTGGTCGAGAGGGCGATGCCGATGTTGTAGAACCAGAAGAACGCCGTGAACAGCTTCGAGCCGGACAGCCCGAAGGCTTTGTCCAGGGCGAGGACGATCAGGAAGACGAGCATGCCCAGCGCCAGCAGGTGGGTGTGCATGAGTGCCAGCTGCGTGTCTCCGTGGAAGTCCTTGATCTTCGTGAACTCCCGGTGGAAGAGGCCCGAGATCACTCCGACGATCATGTAGACATGCGCTGCGTAATACGACTTCCGCATGGCGGCGTCCGTTCCCCTGAGTCAACTGCCCTACCGATCAAGGCCATTCAAGCACCGGGACCTCGTTCGGCGGGGCGCTTCATCCGGACCTCTCCAGTCACTTCCGAGCGCCTTTCGAGCACTCCTCGTACGAACTCGGGCGGTTCCGTGCACCCGGTTGTACGAGACGGAATCGGGGAACGGTCGTTCCGCGACTACCTGCGCGCGGACGAGGTGACCCGGCGCGCTGGGGGCGAGTTCAAGCAGCGTCCGGCCGTCGGCGCGCCGGACCTCGCGGACTACGGCCGGATCAAGGCCCCGGCCACCCTGGTCCTGACGGCCGCGGCGTAACGCGGGGCCACCGGGACGGGGTGGCGCCCGGCCCCTGCGGTCAGAAGTGCGTCCTGATCCCGAACGCCTCGCGCAGCCGGGCCATGTCGTGGAGATCCCGCGCCCTGGGCTCGTAACCCTGGTGGAAGAAGACCTGCTGCCCGGCGGACAGGCACGGCACGGTGCGGCCCTCCACGCTGCCCGTGACGAAGCAGTCCGCCGGATACGCGAACGGCTTCCCGGGCTCCAGTGACTCCTGGAGCGCACCGCCCCCGGACCCGAAGACGAGAGGGTGCAGGTCGATCCGGCGCCCCGCGGCGTCCGCGACGACGAACCGGACGGGCCGCCAGTCGAGCGTTTCGGCGAACCCGGTTTCGGCGAGAGCGGCGACGACGAGCGGCTCCTGCTCCAGCCTGTGCATCAGATCCAGGTCCTGATGCTCCCGGGTCTGCCGCCCCACCAGCGCGTCGATGCCCCACCCGCCACCGATCCAGACCTCCGCCCCGGCACCGCGCAGCACGTCCAGGATCTCCAGCACGTCGTCACCCGTCACAGCGGCGACCCTACGAAGGCGCCGTACAGTCCGCACGGCGTTTTCCGCGCGGCGTTTTCCGCGCGGCGTTTTCCGCGGTGACGGAAGCTAACCGAGGTGAGAGGTGTCGCCCCAGAGCCGAAGGCCCAGACGGCGGCCGTCCCCCCACCAGTGGGAGAGCGAGGCATGGGGCACCGGCGGCACGCTCTCGGGAGCCGCCGTCCCGGGACCGGCCAGGACGAAGCGGACGGCGACGACCACCGCGTCATGAGCGACGAGCAGCACGCGCCGCCCGGGCGCGGCCCGTTCCAGCTCGGCCAGGAAGCCGCGTACCCGCAGGGCGACATCGGCGAGCGATTCCCCGCCCGGCGGCCGGTAGAACCACTCGCCCAGCCGTTCCCGCCGCGCGGCCTCCTCCGGGTCCCGCGCCGCCAGCGCGGCCGGCGGGTGCAGCTCGAAGACCCCCATCTCCCGGTCCCGCAGCCGCTCGTCGACCAGAAGCGGAAGCGGCGCGACACCCTCGCCGGCCGCGTGCCCGGCCATCACCTGCCAGGTCTGCCGGGCCCGTACGTACGGCGAGCAGACGACGAGGTCCAGCTCCCCGCCGTAACCGGAGAGCCACCGCCCGAGTGCCCGCGCCTGCGCACGGCCGTGGTCGGACAGCGGTACGTCGCAGTCGCGTCCCGCCACGCGCGGCGCCCCCGCCCCGGCGCGCTCGGCCTTTGCGAAGGCGACGTTGGCGGTGCTCTGCCCGTGCCGCACCGCCCACAGCCCACCGAGCGCGTTCGGTACGACGAGCGGAGCACCGTCCGGCCGCCCCTCGGGACACCAGGGCACCGTCTCACCGCTCCCCCGCACAGCCTCCGTCATGCCGTCAGGCTAAGGGCTGTCCCGTCATCCCTGGCGGGCGCACGACGACAGCTACGCCATCTCGCCGCGTTGTCGGAACGCCCGGATACATCCAGTATGCGGACGCCCCTCGGCCTCGCGACGCACCGCATCCGACGCCGCGCGCCGATCCACCAGGGATGACGGGGCAGCCCTTGGCGCCGCGGCACCGGCGATGACCTCCACGCGATCAGGCCGTCGTCGATCACCGGCCCGGACTTGACGGGGGCCGGAGCGAACTTCGTCGGCAGACGCGGCGGAGGCCCCTGCGCCCACACCCCCCGCAGCGCCGAGGCGGAGATCCGCCCCCGGCCGTCCTGACCAGTTCGGTGGGGGGAGTGCCCGGCGGAGACGAAGACGCTCTTTGAGCCGGCCACGAGGACATGGGTGCTCAGCAGGGCGCCACGGCCCGTGGCCCTGTCGCCAGCTGTCGCTGCGCCGCTTCGTCATCCAGGGCGCGGGACTCATACATCAAGCGAACTTGAGGTCAAGGTGCGCTTGCCGCGACTGACTGTCAGACCCGCCTGGGATGCTCCGGGCATGGAGCTGACAGTGCAACTGACGATCGACTGCGCCGATCCGCAGCGAATGGTGGCCTTCTGGGCCGAGGCCCTGGGCTACGTGCCCGAGCCCCCACCGGCCGGGCACGCCACGTGGCGCGCCTACTGGGAGGGGATGGGGGTGCCCGAGGAGGAGCTGCCGCCCGGCGCCGGGGACGTACCGGAGTCCATCATCGATCCCGCGGGACGCGGGCCGAGGGTGTGGTTCCAGCGGGTGCCGGAGCCGAAAGCCGCCAAGAACCGATGGCACTTCGACCTCAAGGCCGGCGGGGGCCGCGACGTCCCGCTGGGCATCCGCAGAGAGCGGGTCGACGCCACGGTGGCACGGCTGGTCGAGGCCGGCGCCACGGTGGCGCGGATCAGGGAGGAACCGGACATGGAGTTCTACGCCGCCGCCATGGAGGACCCCGAGGGCAACGAGTTCGACGTGGTGTGACGCCGCCCGGCCACCGCCGTTCGTTCGCGGCGGTGGCCGTCAGGTGCAGCCGCATCCGCTCGGTGAACCGTTCCTGCGCGTTCACCACGGTCACCTGCACCGCGTCGCGGCGCTTCCTGGTCCGGGCCGCCAGCTGAATGGCGGCGGCCATGCCCGCGTATCCGGCCCCCAGGATCACTACGCGGTGCGTGGCCGCCGTACGGCTCTCCTGCTGCGCGCTCATGCTCGGTCCCTTCCTCGTCCGTCGCTGACGAACCAGTGGATGGAGGCAGGGCCCTCGGATGTGACATGGCACGACTGTGACGCGCGTCACCTGGGAAGGGGGGCGTGTCAGGCGACGGCCCAGGGCGTACGACCACGGGTGGCGGTGTCCGACGACGGGGAGAGACCGGCAGGTGGAGAAGCAGACGCATTCGCGTCGTCGAGGGTGAGGAACGGAGGGGCGCGGCCGGTGACGACGGCGCGGGCGCCTTCGACGGTGAGGACGGTCCTGTCGGTGAAGCGGTTCATGCCGGTGTTCCCACCAGGGTGTGCGTGAGGTGGTCGCCGAGGTGGGGCAGCCAGTCGGGCCGGGCGTTACCGAGGAGGTGGTCGCCGTGAGGGACGGACAGATAGGTGCCGTGCGGTGCCAGACGGGCCAGGGGCTCGCCGTTCGTCACGCCGGGGATGACGTCCTGGTCTCCGTCCACGACCAGCAGCGGGGCCGTGATGCGGGGGGCCAGGGCGGCGAGGTCCACGTGACGTACGAACTCGTGGGCTGCGTCGGAACCCCCCGCGCGTCGTGTCATGATCTCCTGTACCGGCGGGGGCAGTTCCTCCCAGTCGAGGCGGAAGGGACCGCTGACGGTGGCGACGGCCGCCACGCGCGGCTCCAGCGCCGCGGCGCGGGCCGCGAAATAGCCGCCCAGGCTCATGCCGACGAGTCCGATGCGTGCGACGCCGAGGGCGTCGACGACCCGGCCCACGACCCGCTCGTAGTCCGGCACGAAGGTCGTGGTGGCCGCGAGCACGCCCTGCCCGGGGCCGTCCATCGCGAACACCGCGAGCCCCCTGGCCAGCAGCACGGACACCAGATCGAGGAACTCCTCCTTGGCCGAGTCCAGGCCGGGGACCACCACCACGGTCCCCTGCGCGTCGGCGGGGCCACGCAGCCAGCCGGTGAATCCCTCGCCGCTCACCCGCCGCGCACCGGGCTCCAGCACCGTAAGCGCCCGGCTCAGGGCGTGGTCCGCCTCGACGGCGGCACGGGGTGCGTCCGCGTACGGTGCCAGGGTGGCCAGGTGGAACCACCGGGCCGCCGTCAACAGGTACTCACCCGCGGAGAGGGACGATCCCGCGTCCTCCGCGCGCTGCAGGTATCCGTATCCGGTGCGCAGGAAGGATGGGCCCCAGTCGGCGACGGAGGCGAGGCCCTCGGTCACGCGCCGGTACTCGTGAGGGTCCACTCCTGTGCCGGTGGCGCGTGTCCACAGGGCGTCGGCGAAGTCGGTGGTGCTCATCGTGCTCCTCCGGTCAGCAGGACGGCCTTGCCGCGTATCCGGCGCTCCCGGAGGTCGACCAGGGTGCCGGCGGTCTGTGCCCAGTCGGTGATGCGGTCGATCTCCGGGTGCAGCCGGTTCTGTTCCACGAGGCGTACCAGCGCTGAGAGATCGGAGCCGTACGGGGCGTCGGCGTAGTGGAAGTGCTGGATCGTGACGCGCTCGGGCCCGCCGAGGAGTTGGAAGAAGTCAAGGGTCACCGGGGTGCGGCTCGCCTGGCCGAACCAGACGAGCGTGCCGCCCGGGCGTACCTTCGACAGGGCGAGGGCCAGAGCCGGCCCACCTGTGGATTCCAGCACGACATCGAACGGTCCCTGAGCCGCTTCGACCTCGTGCACCACGTTCGCGCCCAGCTCTGCGAGCCGTTCGCCACGCACCGGCGTGGCTGTCACCGCGGTCAGCTCGGCTCCCGCGCCGACGGCCAGCTCGGTGACGTAGTGACCCACCCCGCCCGAGGCGCCGGTCAGCAGCACCCGTCGGCCGGCCAGGGAACCGGCCGTACGCAGCAGTCGCAGGGCAGTGATCCCGGCCAGGGGCAGAGCCGCCGCCCGTACGCTGTCGATACTGTCCGGCAGGACCGCGAGCGAGTGCGTGGGCACGGCTGCGTACTCGGCCCAGCCGCCCTGTGCCGGATGCCCGACCACACGGGCACCGATGCCGGGGCCGGACCCGTCGGCCGCCGCCTGTACGACGAGCCCTGCGATGTCCTTGCCGGGAAGCAGCTCCGGCCGGGGGCGTTCGAGAAGGAATGTCTCGCCCCGGTTCGGGGCGAACGCCTCGACCTGGATCAGTGCCTCACCGGACTGCGGCACGGGCTGGGGGACCTCGGCGAAGGCGACCGGACGCGCCGCTTCCCCTGTGGGAATCAGTCTTTGCATGGAGAGATGCAACCCCCGAGGCCGTCCCGCGATCCAACAACGAACAAGCGAAGCCGACATCTTTCGGTTGTCACCTAGGGTGAGAGCCGTGGATCTCGACATGGCGCAGGTACGTGCCTTCGTGCGCACCGCCGAGGAACTGCACTTCGGCCGGGCAGCCGGGACGCTCGCCATCTCCCAGCAGGCGCTGTCCAAGAGGATCGCGCGGCTGGAATTCCTGCTCGGCACCGAGTTGTTCCAGCGCGGTGGCAACGGCGTACGCCTCACCGAGGCCGGCCGGCGTTTCCTCCCACCGGCCCGGCAGACCGTGGCTGCCGCCGACGCCGCAGTCGCGGCGGCGGTCGGCGAGGACCGTCCGCTGCGCGTGGACGTCTGGGGTCACCTCTACGCGCCGATGCGGACGCTCGCCCAGGTCGCCGGACGGGCCGGAGAGCTGGTGTTGGGGCACGGGCGTGATCTGCCGGCAGCGACGACGGCACTGCTGCACGGCGACATCGACGCCGCCCTGGGCCGGGTCCACCCCCCGCTGCCCGCGGGGCTGGCCCACCGCCTCGTCCGCCTCGAACCGGTGGACGCCGTACTGAGCGCGGACCATCCGCTCGCAGCCGAACCGGCGCTGCGGCCGGACCAGTTGCGCGACAGCGTGCTGTGGGCGCCCGGCGCGCTGGACCGGCTCGACTTCCTCCACCGGTTCGCCGACCGATTCGGCATTCAGGAAACGGCCACGAGCGTCAACCTGGGGCTCGCCCACTTCCTCGCCGGGGTGGCACAAGAGCCGCGACGCTTCTCGCTGGTGCCTGCCGATGTGCCCCTGCCGGAGGTCACCGGGGTGCGCTCCGTCCCGTTGGCCGATCCCACGCCGCTGTATGCCTGGTCGCTGCTGTGGCGTGCCGGGAACGGGCGCCCGGGCCTGAACAGCCTCCTCACCGCCTGCGCCGAGGAAGCAGGACAAAATCGATGGCTGGAGTACGACCCGACCCGCGACTGGCTGCCCGAACCACCCGTGAGCGGTCCCGGTCCCGGCCCGGAATGACCTCGTCGAGGGGGCGGAGCAGTCCGCCCGAACGTGAGGCGAGACCCCCGAAGGGGCCGGCGTCACCACCGGCACGAAGCCGGGCCGGCACCCCTCACCTGCCACCGTCATGCGGATGCTCCGCGAACATGACGAGCAGCCGCGGTCCCGACGAGCGCATGACCTCGGTCGCTACGCTGCACCGTGGGTCGGAGACGGGAGACCGGGGTCCTTCCGGTGTCCCTGCTGGGGGCGCTCCTGGACTCGGCGCTCGCGTTCACCGGGAGCCCCGGGATCTCAGGGCCCCCGCGTGAGCGGCTGTGCGCGGGGTCAGCGTGCGAACTTCGCGAGGGCCGCTGGGGTGACGGGGGTGAAGAAGTTGACGAGGTTGCCGTCGGGGTCGCGGACCAGCAGCGACCGGTTGCCCCAGGGCATCGTGGTGGGCTCGGTGACGAAGTCCGTGACGAAGCCGGTCAGGTTCTGGTGAACGCCGTCCACGTCGTCGACGAGGAACTCGGTGATCACGCTGTGGTTGTCCGCCGGGCGGGCAGAGCCCGGGGCGAACAGCGGGACGGTGCTGGTGTCGCCGATCGCGAGGGCGGCGCCCGCAGTCCTGAGCTCGGCGAAGCTTTCGGTGGCCCACGTGGCCCGCGCCCCTGTGGCTCGCTCATAGAACTCGACGAGGCGCGCTACGTCGCCGGTGATGATGCGGATCGAGACGAACTCCACGGGATTCTCCTTGGCTGTGCTGAAGGCGTGCACGTCGCAGGCTAGGAGAAATAGTGGACAGAACCGGTCCTGTATTGGCGTTAGGCTGCCGACATGCCTCGACCCACCGGCCGCGTGCTGACACTCCTGGAGCTGCTGCAGTCGGGCGGCACCCGGACGGTGGCCGAACTGGCCGACCGGCTCGGCGTCGAAGGACGCACCGTGCGGCGGTATGTGGCCCAGCTCATCGACCTGGACGTGCCCGTGGAATCGGTGCGCGGCCGCTACGGGGGGTACCGGCTCGCTCCCGGGTACCGCCTGCCTCCGCTCATGCTCAGCGACGACGAGGCGCTGGCCGTGCTGCTCGGCCTGCTCGCCGGCCGCCGGGCGGGGCTGACGACGACGCAGCACACGGCGAACGAGACGGCATCGGCGAAGATCCGGCGGGTGCTGCCCAAGCACATCGCCCGCCGGCTCGACGCACTCCTGGAATCCCTCGCCTTCACGGAACGGCCCGGAGAGTTCGACACTCCGGACGCCGGGGTCCTGCTCACCCTCGCCGATGCGGTGCGCCACCACCGGCCGGTCGCCCTTCGCTACACCGACCGCGACGGACGGCGCAGCGAACGCACGCTGCACGCGTACGGGATCGTCGCGCATGCCGGCCGGTGGTACGTCACGGGCAAGGACGCCCGGATCGGCGAGGACCGCACCTTCCGGCTCGATCGCATCGCAGATGCGCGGACCCTGCCCGGCTCATTCGAAGCGCCCGGGGGTCCCGGACCGGCAGAGCGTGTGCTGTCGGCGTTCGCCACGGCCGAGTACCGGCATGAGGTGACCTTGCGGATCCACGGGACGGTCGAGCAGATCCGCGCCCGCCTGCCCGCCGGCATCGCGAGCCTGGAGGAGTACGAGCCCGCGGCAGGCCAGGACCGGGCGACCGAGCGCTGGCTGCGCGTCGAGCTGCGGGCGGAGCGGCTCGACTGGTTGCCTCCCGTACTCGCCTCGCTCGACCGGCCGTTCGTCATCGAGCGCCCCGACGAACTGCGCGACCTCCTCACCGAGCTCGCCGATCGCCTTGCGTCCTACGCTCGCCGAGCCTGACCGCGAGGAACCGCTGTCCTGCGAGGGCACAACTCATGTGGCCCCGGGGCACCCCTTCTCGCGTTCCTGGACAGCGCTGCTCGACGCCGTGGCGGGCCTTCCGGAGGAGGACTTCGACAAACCGTCCGGCTGTACGGGGTGGCTCGTCCGGGACCTGGTGTGCCACCTGGCCAGGGTGCCCAGGACGTCCTGGGCACCCTGGCCACCTCCGCCGACGCGCCCGGCTACTGGAACCTGCTCCCCGGACCCCCGAAGGGCGACGGCTCGCTGATCCCGCGGCCGGCAGGGCCTTCGGCCCCCGTTCTCCCCCCGGGCCCGTACCCGCACGGGGCCGGGGGACCGATTCCGCGTCCTGCGGCCAGACCACGGCACCGGGCACCGGGAGCGGCACCCGGCCCCGTCTCCGCCGTCTACTCGCCCCCGGCCACCGCCTCCGCCGCGTGCTGCCGCAGCGCCACCCGGGCCGGCACTCCGGTGGCCACCAGCGTGAGACCGCTCGCCGCAGCGAGCACCGCCACGTAAACCGCCGGCGGGATATGAGGGGCGGCGCCGGTCATACCGCTGCTGAACGCCGTCAGCGTGACCACCGACAGGGCCGTGCCGAGCACCGCGGCGATCGCCAGTGCCGTCAGGGTCTCCAGGCGGAGCATCCGCAGGACCTGCCGGCGGGTGGTGCCGACCAGCCGCAGCAGGGCCAGCTCACGGGTGCGGTCGGTGATGGACATGGCGAGGGTGTTGACCACCGCGATCGCGGTGAAGGCGATGATCAGCCCCATGGCGACGTAGTTGACCTCCGCGTCCGGAGCGGCCGCCTCGACCGCCTCCGCCCGGTCCAGGACCGAGGCCCCCGGCACCGCGGCCGCCACGTCCGTACGGCTCAGCCCCGGAGCGGCGACGAGCAGCGTGCCCGTCGGATCGTCCACGTGCCGGGCCATGAGCCCGTGATCCAGGGTCAGCTCACCGAATCCGAGGCCGCGCGCGTACACGGCGACCACCCGCAGCCGGACCGGCGTGCCGTCGCCGAGGGTCAGGCTCACGTTCTCGCCGACAGCGACCTTCAGCCGGTCGGCCGCGTTCTCGCTCACGGCCATGGTGCCCTTGCCGAGCCGGTCCAGGGACCCCGACGTCACGCCGAGGTCCGACGTCCGGGCCAGGCCCTGCGACGTCACCCCCTGCGCCCCGTACTTCGTCAGCCCCACCCGCACCGAGGTGTGCAGCACCTCGGTGACCGCCTCGACCCCGGCCCGCTCCCGCAGCCGCTCCGCCGAAACGGAAGGGACGTGCGGGCCCAGCACGAAGTCCGCCCGGTTGCCCGCCTCCGCCTCCGCCCGCGCCGCGTGCCCCATCGTCGTCGGTACGAACAGGATCGTGCAGGTCAACCCGATCATCAGGGTCAACGGCGCCACCACGGAGGCCAGTCGGCGCGCCCGGGCCCGCAGGTTCGCGGCGGCCAGATAGCCGCTGGTCCGCGAGGTCCGCAGCACCACCCCGAGCAGGGCCACCGCCGCCCGCACCACCAGCGGGCCCAGCACCGAGACCGCCACGGCCCACAGCAGGGCGGTGACCATGGTCAGGGGACCGGAGGCCGCCTCGGTCGTCAGCGTCGACAGGACCAGCGTCAGCGTCACCGCGCCCGCCGTCACCAGGACCCCCGCCAGCAGCCGGGGCCACGGCAGCCGCGCCGTGGGCAGCGCCGCCTCGCCGAGCGCCTCGACCGGCCGGATCCGCGCCGCCCGCCGGGCCGACAGACGCGCCGCGGCCCAGGCCGCCACCAGCGTGGCCAGCACCGCGGCCGCCGCCGGGAACGGGCTGACGACCAGCTTCAGCTGCTCCGGCATGGCCCCCAGTTCCACGAACTTCGACCGCAGCCAGAACCCGACGCCCAGTCCCGCCCCCGCACCGCACACCGAGGCGACGGCGGCGACCAGCAGCGCCTCGCCGCCCAGCAGCCCGCGCAGCTGCTTCGGCGTCGCCGCGACGGCCCGCAGCAGGGCGATCTCCCGCTGCCGCTGCTGCACGGACAGCGCGAACGTGCCCACCACCACGAGCACCGCCACCAGCAGCGCGGTACCGCCCAGCGCACCGCCCAGGCTGATCAGCTTGATCCGCGCCTGCTCCGCGTCGAAGAACTCCGCCTTGCCCCGCTCCTCACCGGAGTACACGAGTACCTCACCGGACCGCTCGATCTTCGAGACGTCCACGTGCGGGAAGACGCCGAACGCCGTGACCTGCCCGGGCCGTCCGGCCAGCCCGGCCGCCTGGGCGGGGGAGAAGAACAGGGTGCTCCGGCTGCTCAGCCGCTGCCGGGTCACCCCCACGACCCGGTACGAGCCGGGGCCCGCGGGCGTCTGCAGCTTGAGCCGCGATCCCACGCGCTGCCCGGACGCGGCGTCCACCACCACTTCGTCGGCGGCCTTCGGGGCCCGGCCGGCGGCCAGGGTGAACGGTGTCAGGGCCGCCGAATCCCAGCCGTGGCCCAGCGCCTCGCGCCCGCCGTCCTCGCGGACCGGGAAGGTCACCTCGGCGACGACCTTCCGGACACCGGGCAGCTCGCGCAGCTCGTCCGCCAGCGAGGCGGGGATCCAGCGCCGTTCGGCGATCTGCTTGGCCTTGTGCTTCGTCTTGCCCTTCTTCTTGACGACCGTCCGATGCACGTACTGGTCACCGGCGACGACGACCGGCGTCCCCGCGTACCGCTCGGGCGCCACCTTTCCCCGCAGCCCGGTCTCCAGCAGCATCCCGCAGCCGGTCACCAGCGCCGCGGCGCACAGCAGGGTGACGAACGCCCCCGCGAAGGCGGCCTTGCGGTGCCGCAGCGTCTTCAGAGCGAAACCCATCATCACGTCCACGCCCCCAGTCGGGTCATCCGCTCGGCGACCCGGTCCGCCGTCGGTTCCGTCATCGCGTCCACGATCCGGCCGTCGGCCAGGAACAGCACGGTGTCCGCGTACGAGGCCGCCATCGGGTCGTGCGTCACCATCACCACCGTCTGCCCCATGGCATCGGTCACGTCGCGCAGCAAGGTCAGCACCTCCCGGGCCGTCACCGTGTCCAGCGCGCCGGTCGGCTCGTCACCGAAGACCACTTCGGGCCGGGTGACGAGCGCCCGCGCGATCGCCACACGCTGCTGCTGACCGCCGGAGAGCTCGGCGGGGCGGTGACCCACCCGGCCCGTGAGGCCCACCCGCACCACGATCTCGTCCAGCCACGCCCGTTCCACGCGGGCACCGGCCAGCCGCATCGGCAGGGTGATGTTCTCCAGGACGTCCAGCGAGGGGATCAGGTTGAACGACTGGAAGACGAACCCGACCCGGCGGCGCCGCAGCTTCGTCAGCTTCGTCTCGTTCATCCCGGCGAGCTCCGTGTCACCGAGCCGTACCGACCCCGACGACGGGGTGTCGAGCCCGGCCGCACAGTGCAGAAACGTACTCTTGCCCGACCCCGAGGGCCCCATCACGGCCGTGAACGAACCCGACGGGATCCGCACCGACACCTCGCGCAGAGCGGCGACCGCGCCCTGCCCCTTGCCGTAGACCTTGCTCACGGCTTCCAACTGCACTGCATCCGTCATGTGTCCAAGACTGCTGACCTGCGGGGACCAACCCCACAGACCTCGTCCTGCATCTACCATGACCTCGTCATGATCCGGACACCGCCGCCCATTGCGCCGGACCGACGAGAGGCCCCCAAGGTGATACGCGTACTGCTGGCCGAGGACCAGCACGTCATCCGCACCGCGCTGGCGATGCTGCTCGGCCTCGAGGACGACATCGACATCGTCGCGGAAGCCGACACGGGCGCCGCCGCCCTCTCCAAGGCCATGGTCCACCGGCCCGACGTGGCGGTCCTCGACATCGACATGCCCGGCGAGATGGACGGTCTCGACGCGGCGGCGCACATCACCGCGAAGGTCCCCGGCTGCAGGCTGCTGATGCTCACCGCGTACGGCAAACCCGGCCACCTGCGCAGGGCACTCGCCGCCCAGGTCCAGGGCTTCGTCCTGAAGACCGCGCCCCCCGACGAACTCCTGGCCGCCGTCCGCAAGGTCGCCGCCGGCGAACGGGTCCTCGACCCCTCGCTCGCCGTCACCGCCTGGGACCTGGCCGACAACCCGCTCACCTCCCGCGAGGCCGCCGTACTGCGACTGGTGGCGGCGGGCGCGGAGGCGACCGAGGTCGCCGCCCAGCTGCACCTGTCGGCCGGCACCGTACGCAACTACCTGACCGCGATCGTCGCCAAGCTCAACGCACGCAACCGCACCGACGCGGCCCGCATCGCCTCCGAAGCGGGCTGGATCTAGGGAGCGCAGGCAGGGTCCGGCGGGGCGTCCCGCACATCGGGTGCGGCGGCCGGCAGCCATGCCTCCAGCGTGAACCAGCCGTCCGCCGCCCCCGTGGTCAGCGTGCCGCCCCGGGCCGCCAGACGCGTCGTCAGGTTTCCGATGCCGGACGAACCGGGACGGCCGCCGATGCCGGACACCCCGTCGTTGCGGACCCGCAGCAGGGTGCCGCCGGCCGCGGACTCCGTACTGATCTCGCAGAGCGTGGCTGAGCTGTGCCGCAGTACGTTGGTCACGGCCTCACGCAGCCCGGCGCTCAGCACCGTCTCCGCCGCCGGCCCCAACGCGTCGTGCTCCAGACGCACCTTCGCCTCGATCCCGGCCGCGACCACCACCGCACGCGCGGACTCCGCCTCCGAGGCCAGCGCCATCCGCACCTCCCCACCCGAGGCCGCCCGCAGATCCGCTTCCCCGCGCGCGGTCATGGTGAGCACGTCGGCCAGCTCCCCCCGCGCACGCTCCCACGGCAGCCGGCGGGCCAGCTCGCACTTGAGGAGGATGGCCGCCAGACTGTGCCCCAGCAGATCGTGCAGGTCACGGGCGGCGCGCAGCCGCTCCTCGACCACCGCGGCCCGGGCCTGACGATCCCGGTCCAGGTGCAGCTCCCTGACGATCTGCGCCTGCCGCAGCAGCCCGTACATCACCAGACCCGTCACCACGCTCGACACGGCGTAGTTGGCGACGGTTCCCGCGGGAAGCCCGATCCGCACCGCCATCCAGGCCACCGCACCGGACACCGCGACCACCGACGGCCACGCCAGCCGCCAGGGCAGGGCCAGCAGCAGCGGCCCGGCGACGAATCCGGGAACACCCAGCCACGCCTGCCCGAACACCGGTACGGGAAGGAACGCGAGCAGGGTCATCACCGCCAGCTTGTACGGATGCCGCCCGTGCACCGACGACATCTGGAGGTAGACGATCAGCGCGAGCCCGGCCGCCGCGGGCAGCAGCTGAGAAGCGTCCAGCATCAGCAGCGCCTTGGCGCAGAACCCGACGAGGACCACACCGAGCAGAACGATCGACAGCCGGTACGCCCGCCCGTCGTCCACGGACTCCGGCACGCCGGCGACCGCTCCGGGCAGGACCGCCTCGGTGAAGTACCGCCCCTCGGGAGTCAGCCCGGTGGTCACGCGCCCGCCGGCCTCCGCAACCCGCCCCGGTACGCCCCCGAGGATCTCGTCGTCGGCGGTCCGGGCCGAGTCGCTGACGACGCGCAGCCCCACCCGCCCGTGGGCCGCGTAGGTCTCGATGCGGCAGTTGGTGGCCCCCCGGCGCACCACACCGGTCACCGCCTCGCGGAGCACGTGGGCCAGCAGGGCGCCGGAAGAGCCCAGCGGCTCCGTGTGCCCGGTGCGGACCTCCGCCTCGATCCCGGCGGCCGTCAACAGGGCACGTGCGGTGGTCAGTTCCGGCGCGAGCGACATGGCCCGGTACGAGGCCGCCGACTGCCGGGCCGACGCGAGGCAGGCCCGCGCCGACTCGGTGACCTCGGCGAGCACGGCGGCCGCACGCTCCGGGCGGGCCAGCACGGCCCGCGCGCCGGTGCCGATCTCGGCGAGCCCGCGCCCCAGTCCGTCACCGAGCTCCAGGGAGATCCGCAGCCGCTCCTCGGCGACCGCCGCCATCACGCCGCCGACGCGTGCGGCGTCCGCCTCCTCGGCGTGCTCGGTGAGCCTGGTCAGCCCGTACACCACCAGGGAGGCCAGCACCATGCTGATGGACGCGTCCAAGGAGCCGAGGATCACCGCGCTGCCCGCGGCCGGCAGGGCCAGCAGCGGCCAGGGTTGACGGCACAACAGCAGGGAACCGCCGAGAAATCCCAGGACGCCCACGGACGCGCCGGAGACCAGCACCGCGCCGTACCCGGCACAGGCCTGCGCGACCAGCAGCCACGGTCCGCGGTACCGGCGCAGCACCGGCAGCACATGGAAGAGCTGCAGCCCGAACACCATGAGGGCCGCGGGAGACCCCGCGAGCACGTAGACGGACGCGAAGGCGGCCAGCACGGCCACGGTGCTCGCCCGTGCAGCTCTCGTCATAACGCCCCCGCCCCCAACGATCCAGGGAGATCCTATGCCGGGCGGTACGGGCGACCGCGTGGCCGTCACCGAGCCGGACATCACCGGAGCGGCGGCTGCCCGCCCGGCCCGGCCCCCGCGGTGGCACGTGATGCACACCTACGGGGCGGCGGAAGGCCGTTGGGCCGCTTGTGCCGCGTGCGCGGGTCATGGCCGAGCGGCCTACTGGATGCTCCAGCTGTGCGGGTGGCCGGGCTCCTCGGGGCAGACGAAGAGGTTGAGCTCGCCCCAGCGGCCCACGGTGACCCCGGTCGGTGGAGAACACGCCGGCGTACTGCCGGAGCCCCGGAGCTTTCGGCGCTCCGGGGCCGGGCGGGGATTACAGCCGCAACAGCACCGCGCAGGTGCCCATCACGGGCATGTCCACGGTCATGACGCCCTCCCCGTCCGGCGTCAGGAGGTCACCGGCAGCGCCGAGGTAGTCGGCCGTGCGGGCCTCCGCGACGGGGAAGCCGGGGGTGATCCGGCAGGCGACCGGTTCCTCGGCGAAGGACTGGAGCCTGACAAGCACCTGGCCGGGGGCGGGAACGGTGAGCCCCACGACGCGCACGCGCCGGTCGCCGAGGGTCAGCAACGCGTACGAGGCATCCGGGGCCGTGCTCTCCTCGCCCAGTGCGCGGACGGCGAGCAGCGGACGGCTGCCGACGGCGGCCGTGTGCATGCCGAGCACGGGCCCACTGGTGTGCGCGGTCTGGCCGAAGGCCACGCTGTAGCGGAACACGTGGTCGAACGCCTGCTCGGAGGGGAAGTTGGTGTCCCAGATGTTGTTGTGGACCCAGGAGAACAGCGTGCCCGGCTCGTCCTGGGCGAGCGACTGAGGATAGGGCACGTACGGCACGGCGATCCCGCCCACCTGGACGAGCGGGGCGTCCTGCGTGGCCACCGCCGCGACCACCGCGTCCTCCTCGAAGCTCACCCAGCGCCGTACCGCGCGCATGTGCTGCGCGGACCCCGGCACGGTCGGCAGACCGGTGCCCGTCATGCCGCCGGTCGCCTCCATCCGGACGGCCGGCTCCCGCATCGCGAAAGGGAACGCGAAGAACGCGCTCTCCTTGGTGAGCGTCGCGGGCTTCGCGATCCGGTTCTCCAGATCGATCCGGGCCTGCCCGTGCGGCAGGTGGACACGGACCCGCAGCCGCTCGGTGCCGGCCGGGGAGCACTCGTAGACCAGCGTCTCGCCCGTGGCGTCGCGGAAACGGTCCACCAGCGCGGCCGGGGGCGCCGCCGTCCGGGAGGCGAGGAGATGCATCGACCCGTTCGCCGTGGTCTTGCTCGACTGGTGGTTGAAGCCGCCGGCCGTCGCGTACTCGTCGTACACATAGGCGTTGAGCCCGACCGTTGCGTCCTGCCGCACCAGTTCCCGGCCGGTGCGCTTGTCGACGACCGAGCCGATCCACGCCGCCCGCAGGTCCACGCTCACCCGCAGGAACTCGTTCTCCAGGACCGTCGGCTCCCCGAAAAGGTCCTCGGGGACCTCCGGGGGCCCCTGTGCCGGGACGACGTCCACCCGTACCGCACCATGCGCCGGCACCTCCGCGAGCCGGAACAGCAGGAAGCGGCCCGCGGCCCGGTGCAGCTCGTTGGACTGCGCCTCCTCCGTGTGCGCCAGCACCGAGCCGTCCCGCGCGTCGAGCACCCGGACCGGGTCCTCCAGCGCGACCGTGCTCTCGGGGAGGAAGAGGCGGACCGCCTCCGACCGCGGCCAACTGCACGTATTGGTGACGTAGAAGCCAGCGAGCGTGCCCTCGCACGGGGAGAGCCGGCCGCCGAGGGCCGCGCCCGCACCGTCCAGGAGCGTCTTCGCCTCGTCGTGGGCGCGCAGCGCCTGGGCGTACTTCCAGTGCCACTGGCGCTCACCGGACGCGTGGCCGTGGTCGCCGTGCGTCCAGGGGTCGCCGCCGCCCCAGGTGTGCTCGTTGAACAGGGACGCCGCCCGGTAGACATCAGGAGCCGACGCCGTGATGCCCGAACCCGCCGCACCGAGGATCTCCGCGTGTCCGGCGACCGTCTGGGCGTCCGCCAGCGCCGCCTGGCCGTCACGGGTGGCGGCCAGCGGGACCGCGCCGGCGCCCACCCCGTCCACCCACCAGTCGCTCCAGTCACCCTCGAACGTCTCCAGCCGGTCCCCGTAACGCTCCTCCGCGTCGACGAAGAAGTCCTCGTTGCGTGAAGTGCGCAGGACCGGGAAGGCCCACTCCTCGTTCCACCTGCGCACGGTGTCCGCGATGATCCGGCGCGGCGGCCCGTTGTCCGCGAACTTGCCCAGCACCCGCAGGTGCAGGACGTCCCACGGATACGGGTCGCCCTTGAACTCCTCGTCCAGGACGGGGAAGCCGGGGATGCCGCGCCCCTCGTGCGGGTACTGATGAGTGGCCAGCGCCGACAGGTAGTGCGGCAGGAGATCGTCGACCCGGTCGTACGACTCGTCGAAGCCCAGGATCGAGCCCTCCATGTACGCCAGCCCGTGCGGGGTGTCGGTGCGCCACACCAGGACGCTGCGGCCGCCCGGCGCGCGCCACCGGAACAGCCGGGGCAGCGCCCCGCCGCCGGTGTGGTGCGGCACCGCCCGCCCCGCCCAGTTGTGGGCGACCGAGAGATAGCGGATGCCGCTGTCCGCGAGCACGTCGGGCAGTCCCACCACCTGACCGGGGACATCGGTCTGCATGGCCGTGGTGACGTCGATGCCGTGCCGGGCGCGCAGTTCGCGCACGGGGCGCAGGAGCTCGTGCAGTTCGTCCGTCGAGCA
Organism: Streptomyces sp. NPDC019224; assembly: GCF_040632605.1. Classification (NCBI taxonomy): domain Bacteria; kingdom Bacillati; phylum Actinomycetota; class Actinomycetes; order Kitasatosporales; family Streptomycetaceae; genus Streptomyces; species Streptomyces sp. NPDC019224. The sequence goes on from NZ_JBEYCF010000034.1 coordinate 40,434, forward strand.
GGTTTCCGTGTGCAGGTTGAAGGGCATCGCGGTCAGCTCGATACGGCCCTGGCGCACCCGGTCCAGGAACTGCGCGACCTGCTCGGGCGGACGGTTCGCCGACCAGTTCTCGAAGCTGAAGAACCCCTCGACGGCCCAGCGGAACTGCGACGCGTCGGGGCGGTCGTCCGTCGCGCGGCACAGTTCGAGCAGGGAGTCGAGGTACTTGCGGCCCTCAGCGAGCACGGTGCCCTGGGGGTCTGTGTAGCCGATGTCGAGATGGGCGTGCTGCACCAGGTGCAGGGTCCAGTGCCGCTGCGGAGTCAGCAGCACCTCGACGTGCTCGCCCGGCGCCAGGTCGGGCAGTTCGACCAGTACGGGCAGCGGGGCGTCCACCTCTGGGACCAGCATCCGGGTCTCGCCGGCCGGTCCGGGTATCAGCTCGCTGCGCAGGGAGGTGCCGGACAGGGTGGTGACCACGGCCCGGTCGACGGGGCGGCCGGCCTGGATCCGCACGGACTGCAGGAGCCCGCCGTCGCCGTCGTGGCGCAGCAGCGGTTCGCAGGAGAGCCGGACGGGGTGTCCGCCGAGGACTCCGGTGGCGCTCACGCCGCGGTCACGCAGGATGCCGCGGGCGATGTCGGAGTCCCACCAGGAGGGGCGGGACAGGTCGGGGCGGGGCATGGAGAGTGTTCTCCGCTCTGGCATGGTGCCGGTTCGGTGCGTCGGTCGGGCGGGGATGTGCGGGGTCAGGAGGCGTCGGTGGCGAGGCCCGCGAAGATCTGGACCATCGCGGACTGCTCGAGGGTCTCGGCGGAGGCGTCCGGGTCGTAGGCGCCGCCGCCCGAAGGCTGGAACCGGAAGAGACCGGTGGACGGATCGCGGTTCTCCTTCCAGACACGCTCCGCGTACGCGCTCTCCGTCTGCCGGTAGGCGGGGGCGGGGGCGGGGCCGGCCTCGTCCAGGATCCGGAGATTGTCGAAGTAGATCGCGTTGAAGATCGCCGGCTGGTCGTGCAGGCGTTCACCCTGCTTCCAGTACGCGAGCGACCCCTCGGCGTCCTGCACGGCACGCTTGAGATACGTACGGTCCCCGGTGGCCCGGTAGAGGATCGCGGCGGTGCCGACCATGGCCCCGGAGTTGTACGTCCACAGGGTGGAGTTGACGGAACCGTCGTCGCCGAGGCTGTTGCGGTACAGGCCGGGGGACTGGCGCAGACACGACCAGTTCCACTCGTACCACCGCTGCGCACTCGTCAGGTAGCGGCTCCGGCGCGTCTCCTGGTGGAGCCGGGCGGCCAGTTCCGCGGCCAGGCCCGTGACGTTGGCGGCCCGCATGTTGTTGGCCGGGGAGTCGACCCAGTCCATCCCGCCGGGGCACTCCTTGGCCGGGTCGTCGTCCCAGCCTCGGCTGACGACGTCGAAGGTCAGCTCGGCCCGGCGCAGGTAGGCGGCGTCCCCGGTGGCGCTGTACTGGTCCAGCAGCGTCAGCCCGACGACGGAGTTGTCGTCGTAGAAGACGTCACCGCCCTGCCCGAGCGGTGCCGGCAGGTACGAGTCGTATCCGGGCCGGCCGTCCCGGGGCTCGAAGTACAGCTCCAGGGTGGTGAAGCGTTCCGCCGCGTCCGCCGTGTAGCGCCTGCCCGATCCGGGAAGGCCGGCCATGTCGACCGTCGCGGCCGCCGCCTCCCGCATCGGCCAGAGGTAGGAGTGGGCGTTGTCGGTGCTGCGGTGGGGTGTCGCCTCCTGGTAGAGGCCGTGGTTCTCCTCGCCCTGGTACAGGTGCCGCTGGAGCGCGTCGTACGTGTGCACGGCACGGTCCTTCCAGGGGCCTGTCGCCGGGTGGCCGGCGGCGAGGGCGGGGGCGGGGCACAGGGCGGTGCAGAGCAGAGGAGCTGCGGCCAGGGCGAGGGCGGTGCGGGCGGGGAGTTTCACCGGGGTGCCTTTCGGGAATCGGCTCGGGTGCCTGATCGGCGGTACGGCGCGGCTCAGCCGAGCTTGAGGCTGCTGACGAAGAACCGCTGCGCCGCGAAGAAGAGGACGACGGTCGGCAGCGAGACCAGCAGGGCTCCACCGAGGACCACCGGAGGCCCGACGTTGGAGTAGTTGCCCTGGAGTTCGGCGAGCGCGGCCATCACCGGCCGGATGTTGCGGCTCGTGGACAGGGTGATGCCGAAGAGCAGGTCGTTCCAGACGGCGACGAACTGGAAGACGAACGCGGCGATCATCGCCGACCTGGACAGTGGTACATGGATCTGCCAGAAGACCCGCCACCAGGAGGCGCCGTCCAGCCGCGCCGCCTCGATCACCTCGCCGGGCAGCGTCTGCGCGAAGTTGCGCATGATGAAGTACGCGAACGGGATCGCCACCGCCGCGTAGATGAGGAACAGCCCGATCTGCGCGTCGTACAGGCCGGTGTTCGCGTACGCGAGGAAGAGCGGTCGCAGGAAGACCTGGAGGGGGAGCAGGGTGCCCGAGTAGATCAGCCAGAACCACATGGTCTTGCGCTTGACCGGCATGATCACCGTGGCGAACGCGGCGGTCGTGGCCACCACGATGGCCGCGGCCGAACTGGTCACGGCGTACAGCAGGCTGTTGCCCATGGCGGGGCCGAGCCTGGCCCGGGACCAGGCCTGGGACATGTTGTCGAAGAGACCGAAACCGCCGTGCGGCAGCCAGTGCGGCGCGCCGCCGTATTCGGAGGCCGGCACCAGTGCGTTGACCAGCAGAAGCCAGGTCGGTACGGCCCAGAGGAGCGAGACGATCACCAGGACGGTATTGCGGACGGCGGTGCCGGCGGAGACGCGGCGGAGGGACATGCTCAGGCGCCTTTCGGATTGAGCTGGCGCCGCAGATACAGCCAGGAGGCCAGCAGCACGATGACGGTGAGGACGACGGCGACGGCCGCTCCGGCGCCGGGGCGCAGCGCGAGGAAGGTCTCCTGGTACATCGAGACGGCGAGCGTCTCGGAGCTGCGGCCCGGACCGCCCTGGGTGAGGACCCAGATCAGGTCGAACGACTTCAGCCCGTTCACCAGGCTGCTCCCGACGACGATCACGGACACGGTCCGCAGCTGCGGCAGGACCACGTACCAGAACTTGCGCAGCCCGTCGGCGCCGTCGAGCGACGCGGCCTCCAGGGTCTCCGGAGGGATGGTCTGCAGACCGACCAGGAAGAGGATCACGGCCACCCCGGTCGCCTGCCAGGTGTTGGCGACGATCATGACGAGGGTGTTGCCCGGCCACTCCAGCAGCCAGCCCTGGGCGAAGGACCCGAGCCCCAGCGCGTCCAGCGCCTGGTTGGCCGCCCCGTCCGTGGTCAGGATGAAGTTCCATACGACGGCCACGGCCGAGCCGGAGATCGCGTACGGCAGGACGACCAGCAGCCGCGCCACCCGGGACCACCCGGAGCCGTTCGTCATGACGGCGATGCCGAGCCCCAGGACCAGCGGCAGGACGACCGTGCCGACCACCCACATCAGGGTGTTCTCCACCGACTTCGCGAGCACCGGGTCGCTGAAGAACAGGTCGTAGTTGGTGAACCAGCTGAAGCCGGAGACCCGGCCGTCGCTGAAGAAGCCGCGGTACAGCGTCATCACGAACGGCGTGAGCAGCAGTCCGGCCACGAGCAGGACGGCCGGGGCCAGGAAGCCCGCACCGGCGAGCCGGTCCCTGAGCCTGCGGGAAGGGGCGCGTACCGGGGGAGCGGGCGGGGCGGCGGGGACGGTGGAGGCGTCGGTCCGGGTGCGTCGCGCGTCGAGGGCCGATGTCATGACTCGTCCTTGTTCCACGCGGCCCACTCCTTGGTGGCACGGCTCGCCATGCTGCGCAGCGTCGCCTCCGGCGACATGGCCTGCGTCATGAAGGCTCCCAGGTCATCGGTGTTTCCCTGCATGAGATTGGGCGGTCCGGACTGGCCGTAGCGAGGCAGTTCGGTCCAGTGCTCGTCCAGCGCCCGCTTCCTGAGCCGGGCGAGGACCGGATTGGAGGTGACCGCCTTCGGGTTGGCCGAGCCGTCCTGGAGGAAGTCGGTCCACACCCGCTGGACCGAGGGGTGCAGCCAGTGGCCCGCGTTGGCCATGGCGGCGTCGTGGGACACGGCCTTCTCCGGGACGGCGAGCACGCCTGCCTCGGTGATCACGGACCGCGGGGTGGAGGGGGTGACGGGGGGCAGGACGAAGGCGTCGAAGTCCTCGCCCGGTTTCATGCCCGCCGCCGTCAGCCCCTGCGACTGCCAGGAGCCGTGCAGGAACATGCCGACCTTGCCGGTCTTCAGTGCGGCCGGACCGTTGTTCTGGTCGAAGTCGGCCGGCGTCATCCAGCCCTTCTTCATGAAGTCCTGCCAGATCTGCATGGCCTTGTGCGCCTGCGGATCGGTGTACCGGGCCCGGCCCGCGATCAGATCCGCGTAGAACACCGGGTCGACCTTGCTGATCAGCTCCTCGAACCACTCGTAGGCGGGCCAGTTGCCGTTCTGCGTGGCGACGAACGGGACGACACCGGACTTCTTGAGCACCTCGGCCGTGTGCAGCAGCTCGTCCCAGGTCTCCGGCGCCCGCAGCCCGTGCTTGTCGAACACATGCGTGTTGTAGAAGAGCACGTAGTACGACTGGTAGAGGGGCATCCCGTACACGGCACCCCGGTAGGACATCGCGTCGCGCAGGGACTTCGTCACCCAGCCCTTGCGTTCGTACGCCTCCCACAGCCGCGTCAGATCGCTGAGGCTGCCGGTGCGAGCGAGCTGCTTGAGGTTGTAGCCCGACTGCCACTTGATCAGATCGGTGGCCTTGGTCGTCTGCAGGGAGATCTGCGTGACCTGGGTGTAGGCGGTGGGATTCGGGTTCGACAGGGGGCGCAGGGCGTAGCCGGTGAGCTTCTTCAGCTCGCGTCCGGCGGCCACGTAGCCGTCGTCCCAGGTCGCGTTGTCGTTGGCCAGGGACGTCGTCCCCGGCTTCGCGGCGGTGCTGTCGCCCCGCGCGCAGCCGCCCGCCAGTGCGGCCGCCGCGCCGGCCCCGAGGCCGGCCAGCACGGTGCGCCGGCGGAGCGGGTGAGACGACCGCTCTGTCGTCTCGCCGGTTGATCTCATGGGCTCACTTCCCTCTGGACCCCCTGGGGGGTCCCTGGCTCCGGTGTGCGGTGAGGAGGCCACCGGAAGCGTGTACGGCGTGCGTTTCCGCGCTCCGGGTTGCGAGGATGTTAACGACACCATGTGGCCGAAACAAGAGCTTCTTCCGTGGAATCAATAAAACTGCTGTTGGAGAGGGTCTGTGTGGCGGCCTTTGTCATGCGTCTTGTTTGATCAGGGGTGTTATCGATACCATTCGGATGCTCGCCGGTCCCTTCCCCAGGAGCTTCTGTGCACCAGCCCCGTCCCTATGAACGCAACCCGCGCTACGCCGTCACCGGCGGCGCAGTCGTCACCGGCTGGGCCGCCGCGGTCGCGGCCGTGCCCACGACGCCCACCGTCCTCGCCCTCGACGGCCCCGCCGCACTCGACTGGGAGGAGGCCGCCGGCTCCCTCGCCGCCGCCCTGCGGACGCGGGGCATCCAGGTCACGCTGTGCGACGTGCGCGGCCTCTGGTCGGCCGAGGCCGTCCAGAGGCTCTGCGTGCCCGGCGCGGACGCCGATCCGTTCTTCCTGCCGCTCGCCGAGTTCTCGATGGACGACCTGTTCGAGACGCCCCCCGTCCAGCCCCGGCCGGACAGCGGCGTCCTGCTCGTCTTCGGCCCCGGCGCCGCACTCGGCGAGCCCGACCTGCTGTGGTGGGCCGACCTGCCCAAGCGGTACGCCGAAGAGGCCGTCACCCGCGCGGAGCTGCCCCTCGGGGTCAACCTGGGCCGCCCCGGTACCCCCGGTGAGCTGCGCAGCCTCTTCTACACCGACTGGCCCGTCGGCGACCGCCACCGCGACCGCCTGGCCCCCCGCATCGACCGCTGGATCGACCTCCAGGGCGAGAACGGTCCCGCTTCGCTGGACGGCACGGCCGTACGGGCCACCCTGGCCGCCCTGGCGTCGGGTCCCGTCCGAAGCCGCCCCTTCTTCAACTCCACTGCGTGGGGCGGTCAGTGGGCCGCCCGGGAGCTCGGCTTCGAGCCCCGCAACGGCAACACGGCCCTCGGCTACGAGCTGATCGCCCCCGAAGCCGGAATCCTGGTCGGCCAGGACGAGACGGCCCAGGTGGAACTGCCCTTCCAGCTGCTCTGCGAGCTCCACCCGGAGACGTTCCTCGGCCCGGACGTCCACCACCGCTTCGGCACGTCCTTCCCTATCCGCTTCGACTACCTCGACACCGTCGGCGGCGGCAACCTCTCCCTGCACCTGCACCCCCGGGAGCAGTACATGCGGGAGACCTTCGGCCGGCCCTACACCCAGCACGAGACGTACTACGTCACGGCGAGCGAACCCGGTGCGCAGGTCTACCTCGGGCTGCGGGACAGTACGGATGTGACGGTCATGCGCAAGGAGGTCGAGGCGTCCGCGGCGGACGAAGTCCCGCTGCGCGTCGAGGACCATGTGATGAAGCACCCGTCGGACACCGGGCAGCTCTACATGATCCCGGCCGGCACCCCGCACGCCTCCGGCGAGGGAAACCTGGTCCTGGAGATCAGCGCTACCCCCTACCTCTACTCCCTGCGTTTCTACGACTGGCTGCGCAAGGGCCTCTCCGGCGCTCCGAGGCCGCTCTCCTCCGCCCACGCTTTCGCCAACCTCGACACCGCGCGGCGCGGCGACGACGTCCTGAAGGAACTCGTGCAGGAGCCGAGGACCCTGCGCGAGGGGCCGGGCTGGCGCGAGGAGGTCATCGGCGCACTGCCCGAGATGTTCTACGCGGTGCACCGCTTCGTGATCGAGGGCACCGAGCCCGCCGAGGACGACACCGACGGCCGCTTCCACATCCTCAACGTCTCCTCGGGCGGCGGCGTCGTCGTGGAGACCGACCGGGGGGACCGGCACGATCTGGCCTTCGCCGAAACCCTCACCGTTCCCGCCTCCGTGGGCGGTTACCGGCTGCACCCGGTGGGAGGCGGCCCGGTGCACGTGGTGAAGTCCCTGGTGACGCCCGCATGAGCCGCGTCCCCGTGCTGGAGATCGGCGGCACCCATGTGACGGCCGCCGTCATCGACACCACCTCCGCCGGGCCCGCCCCCCTGGACGCCGTACGACAGCCGGTCCCCGCCGACGCACCGGCCGATGACCTCCTCGACGCGATCGCCGCCGTCGGCGCTCGTGTCGACGTTCCGGAGGGCGCCCACTGGGGCGTGGCGATACCCGGCCCCTTCGACTACGAAACCGGGATCGGCCGGTTCCGGGGAATCGGCAAGTTCGAATCGCTGCACGGCGTCGACGTGGGCGCGGGGCTGCTCGCCCGGCTCCCCGGAGCCCCCCGCCGCATCAGCTTCGTCAACGACGCCGACGCCTTCGCCATGGGCGAGTACCGGGCAGGCGCGGCAGCGGGGCGGAGCCGGGCCGTGTGCATCACGCTCGGAACAGGCGTCGGCTCCTCATTCCTGGACGGCGGACAGCCCGTGGTCGAGGGGCCCGAGGTACCGCCCGGGGGCCGCGCCCATCGGCTCACCGCCCACGGACTTCCCCTGGAGGAAGTGGTCTCGCGACGGGCGATCCGCAGCTTCCACGCCACCGCCGCGGCCCTTCCCGGCGACGGGCCGCACCCCGACGTGCACGACATCGCCGCCGCGGCCCGTGGAGGGAACGCGCCCGCCCTGCACACGATCCGGCACTGCTTCGGCGCGCTGGGACGGGCTCTCGCCCCCTGGTGCGAGCGGTTCGAGCCGGAGCTCATGGTCGTCGGCGGATCGATGGCCGGCTCCTGGGACCTCGTCGGACCCGCCATCCGCGAAGGCTTCGAATCATGGGCACCGGGGTCCGCGCCTGCGATGGTCCCGGCGCTGCGCCCGGCCGACGCCCCCCTCATCGGCGCCGCCCACTCGACCCTGCAGGGCTGCCGAGGCCCTTCGGGCACGGACCTAGAATGACCGCGTTCCCGACTCACAGGCCACCCCACGAATCCGCAGGAGAACCGCTCATGGCACAGCAGCGCGCGGGCGAGACCGGCGCCCCGACGATGCGCGACGTGGCCGCGAGCGCCGGTGTCAGTGCCATGACCGTCTCCCGCGTGCTCAAGGACGACGCCCGGGTCAGCGGCAGCACACGGGAACGCGTACTGGCCGCCGTCGAAGCACTGGGCTACCGGCGCAACGAGACGGCACGCAGCCTGCGCCTGGGCGGCAGCGGGATGATCGGACTGGTGGTCACCAACCTCGCCAACCCGTTCTACTCACGTCTGGCCCTCGGTGTGCAGGAGGTGGCATCCGAACACGGTCTGCGGGTCCTGCTCAGCAACACCGCCGAGCAGGTCGACAAGGAACGCGGCCTCGTCGCGGACCTGGCCGGCCGCCAGGTCGACGGCATGATCGTCGTCCCGGCGGGCAGCAGCCACCGGCACCTCGGCCCTGCGGCACTGCGCGGCATGCCCATCGTCCTGGCCTCCAGGCCGCCCGCCGGCATGGACGCCGACTGTGTCCTGGTCGACGACTTCGGCGGCGCCGAACAGGCCGTGGAACAGCTGATCGCGGACGGCCACAGCCGCATCGGTTTCCTCGGCAACCCGCCCGCCCTGTACACCGGCGCGGAACGGTTCCGCGGCTACTGGGCGGCCCACGAGGCGGCCGGGATCGAGCCGGCCGAGAGCCACGTACGGCGTGGCCTCACCGACGTACCCGCCGCCGAGGCCACCGCACGCGCTCTCCTCGACGCCCCCGACCCACCGACCGCGCTCTTCTGCACCAACAACCGGCTGACGCAGGGCGCCATCCGCGCCGTGCACGGACTCGGCCGCCCGGTCGCGCTCGCGGGTTTCGACGACTTCGACCTGGCCGACGTCCTCGGCCTGCCCCTGACGATCGTCTCGTACGACGCCGACGAGATCGGCCGACGGGCGGGCCAGATGCTCATCGACCGGATCAACGGCTCGTCCGCCGAGCCGATCCCGGCCCGCAGAACCGTCGTACCCACCCGCGTCATCCGCTACGGGACGCGCTGACCCGACTTCACCGCCCCCGCCACGGCACCGGTCTGCCCTCTCGCCCCCGCCATCCCCCCGGAGCACCCATGCACCACGACCGAACCGTCACCGAACGCCGGCTCGCCCGCGTACTCGACCTGCGCCTGAGGCCCGCCGTGTACCGCGAGAGCCTTCCGCTCGACATCGCCGGGTGGAGGGTTCCCGGCGAACCCGTGCCCGTCCACGAAGGGATCGCCGCCCCCTACGAACCGGTCCGCACGGGCGACCTGTGGGGCCCCGCCTGGTCCACCACCTGGTTCCGGATCAGCGGCACCGTTCCCGCCGGATGGGCCGGCCAGCGCGTCGAAGCGGTTCTCGACCTCGGCTTCGGCGCCACCCAGCCGGGCTTCTCCGCCGAAGGGCTCGTGTACCGGCCCGACGGAAGCCCGGTCAAGGCGCTCAACCCCCGCAACGCGTGGCTGCCGATCGCCGAACGCGCCGAGGGCGGTGAGGAGTTCGTCTACTACATCGAGGCGGCCGCCAACCCGGTCATCTTCGACTCGGGCAGCGGCGGCGACCCCTTCGTCCCCACCCGGGCCGGTGACGTCCCCTCCTGGCTGCGCGGTGAAACCGCACCGGACACACCGCTCTACAGGCTGAACCGGATGGACCTCGCCGTCTTCGACACCACCGTCTGGGAACTCGTACAGGACCTCGACGTCCTGTCCGGACTGATGCACCAACTGCCCGAGGACTCCACCCGGCGCTGGCAGCTGGTGCACGCGGTGGACCGCGCCCTCGACATGGTCGACCTCCAGGACATCGCCGGAACGGCCGAGCAGGCGCGCGAAGCACTCGCCCCCGTGCTCGCCGCACCCGCGCACGCCGGGGCGCACCGCGTCTCCGCCGTGGGCCACGCGCACATTGACACCGCCTGGCTCTGGCCCGTACGGGAGACCGTCCGCAAGGCGGCCAGGACCGTCTCCAACGTCACGGCCCTGATGGACGACCACCCCGGATTCCGCTTCGTCATGTCACAGGCCCAGCAGCTGGCCTGGCTCAAGGAACAGCGGCCCGAGGTCTTCGCCCGCGTCGTCGAGAAGGTCCGCACCGGACAGTTCATACCCACGGGCAGCCTCTGGATCGAACCCGACACCAATCTCTCCGGCGGCGAGTCCCTCGTACGCCAGTTCGTCCACGGAAAGCGCTTCTACCTGGAGGAATTCGGGATCGAGACCGAGGACATGTGGCTGCCCGACACGTTCGGCTACAACGCGGCCCTGCCCCAGCTCATGAAGCTGGCCGGCATCAAGTGGTTCCTCACCCAGAAGATCTCCTGGAACGCGACCAACTCCTTCCCGCACCACACCTTCTGGTGGGAGGGCATCGACGGAACCCGCATCTTCAGCCACTTCCCGCCCGTCGACTCCTACAACGGCGACCTCTCCGGCGCCGACCTCGGGCACACCGAGCGCAACTTCCGCGACAAGGGACCTGCCAATCGCTCCCTCGTCCCCTTCGGCTACGGAGACGGGGGCGGCGGTCCCACCCGCGAGATGCTGGCGCGGGCGGACAGGCTGGAGAACCTGGAGGGCTCGGCCCGCATCGAGCTGGAGGGCCCCGCCGAGTTCTTCACCAAGGCCCAGCAGGAGTACACCGACGCCCCCGTGTGGTCGGGAGAGCTGTACCTGGAACTGCACCGCGGCACCCTCACCAGCCAACTCGCCACCAAGCAGGGCAACCGGCGCAGCGAACACCTGCTCAGGGAAGCCGAGCTGTGGTCCGCGACGGCGGCCCTGCGTACCGGACTGCCCTACCCGTACGAACTGCTCGACCGGGTGTGGAAGACGGTACTGCTCCACCAGTTCCACGACATCCTGCCCGGCACCTCGATCGCCTGGGTGCACCGCGAGGCCGAGGCGGTCTACGCCGAGACCGCCCGCGAACTCGGCGAGGTCATCGAATCCGCCCAGCGAACCCTCGCGGCGGCGGGCACGGACGGGGCCGTCCTCGCGGACGGGACGGCCCAAGAAACCGTGTTCAACGCGGCACCGCACTCCCGCGACGGAGTCCCGGCGCTCGGCGCGTCCCCCCGCGCGCAGGCCACGCGCCCGGTCGAGGCCCGCCCCGCGCCCGGCGGCGGATTCGTCCTGGACAACGGCCTCGTACGCGTCACGGTGGACACCCGCGGCCTGATCACCTCCGCGTACGACCTGACCGCCGGACGCGAAGCACTCGCCCCGCACACGGTCGGAAACCTTCTCCAACTGCACCAGGACTTCCCGAACCAGTGGGACGCCTGGGACGTCGACGCCTTCTACCGCAACACCGTGCGCGACCTGACCGAGGCCGACGAGGTCGTCGCCGTCCCCGGAGGCATCCGGGTCGTGCGAAGCTTCAACGCCTCCCGCATCACCCAGGTCCTGCGCCTCGACGAGGGCGGCCGCCGCCTCGACATCGAGACCGACGTCGCCTGGCAGGAGCGCGAGAAGATCCTCAAGGCTGCGTTCCCGCTCGACCTGCGGGCGGCGGAGTCCAGCGCCGAGATCCCCTTCGGCCACGTCCGGCGCCCCACTCACACCAACACCTCGTGGGACGCCGCCCGCTTCGAGATCTGCGCCCACCGCTACCTGCACGTCGAGGAACCCGGCTGGGGCGCGGCCCTCGTGAACGACTCCAGCTACGGGCACGACGTCACGAGGGACGTACGCCCCGACGGCGGAACCACCACGACCGTACGGCTCTCCCTCCTGCGCGCCCCCGTCTTCCCGGACCCCGACTGCGACCGGGGCGAACATCGGCTGCGCTACGGGCTGGTCATCGGCGCGGGGCTCCAGGACGCGGTTCGCGAGGGGTACCACTTCAACCTCCCCGAGCGCGCCGTACCCGGCGGTGCCCCCGTCGAACCACTGGTCCGGCCGGCAGATGAGACCACGGCCGGTGTCGTCATCGAGACGGTCAAGCTTGCCGACGACCGCTCGGGCCGCGTGATCGTCCGCCTCTACGAATCCGCGGGAGGCCGCGCACGGACCACGCTCAGGGCCGGCTTCCCCCTGGCCGCCGTGCAGATCACGGACCTGCTGGAACGGGAACTGGCGGACGAACCCGCACCGGCCGTCGAGGGGCGGGACATCCAGCTGTCACTGCGCCCGTTCCAGATCCTGACCCTCTGCCTGACACCGGGGGAATGAGGAGACCGAGGCGGAGGAGGGCCCCTGGAATTCCGGGCCCTCCGGCCGGGATTGACACAACCGCTCGGTGGATCCTTGCACGTGCGAAAAAAGGCATCTGCACCACTTAACGGTGAACATTGCCGCTATGTCCCTTGAGAGGGCGGTGAGTTGGAAAGGCTGGCCGTGCTCCTCACATCAAAGAGGCGCACGGCCGACCCAAGGAGAAGACCTTGAAGCGTGTCTCGTTCCGTCGATCCGCAGGACTGATGGCTGCCGCCGCGGCCCTGATCGCCGGTCCCACCCTGTCCGCTCACGCCACCACCACCCCCGCCGCCCCGAGCGCGCAGCAGACCTACGCCGCCCAGGCGCGGGCAGCCGGTCTCACCGACCAGCAGGCCGGGCAGCTCCAGCGGCAGGTCGACGCGGCCCTCGCCCAGGATCCCCGGGCCCGCCAGACCTCGGCGAACACCCTCGCCATCCCCGGCGGCACCGTCACGCTCCCCGCGCCGGGCCAGGCCGAAACGCGCAACCTGGCCTCCCCCGGCACGGCCCTGGCCTGCGCCAACGGCCACCTGTGCATCACGGACGGGCGCGGCACCAACTACGACTACTACCGCTGCGGCTACTACGACTTCAACGGTGTCGGCGACGGCACCTTCAACAACAACCAGACCTCCGGCACCCGCGCCCGCTTCTACAACAGCGACGGAAGCGAACGCTGGTCCCACGTGGCCAAGGGCACCGGAACGGCCTCCTGGACCCCCGTCTTCCACATCCGCCCCTGCTGAATCCTGACGCTTCCCCCGCCCCCTCCGGCGGCGGGGGAAGCCAGACCGGCCGCGGCAGGGCCGTTCGGCGGGTGCAGGGACGTTTCGGCATCATGCGTACGAGTGACGCCGGGGTGCGGGCCGGCCCGTGAGGCAATGATCACCGCGGCAACAATCCATCAGCAGAAAGACATGCTCATGCGTCTGCGCTTCGGCCTCACCGCCGTCCTCGGTGCCGCCCTGCTCGCCGTCTCCGCCTCCGCGCCCGCTTCCGCCGCGTCGGGCCAGTTCCGCTACGACTACGTGACCGTCGATGGCTACGAAGCGTCGGGCTTCCTGAACAACCCCGCCGACGGCGTGTGCGTGAACCTTGCCGGTGTCGGCGAGGAGAACCCCGAAGCGGGCCACTCCCCGAAGAACCGCACCGACTCCTGGGCCACGGTGTACAGCGAACCGGACTGCGAGGGTGCCTCGTTCCCTCTGCGTCCCTTCACCGGTGGCGCCGGGGAGCGGCTGAAGGTGCGGTCCGTCGTCTTCGGCTGACGCTGACCGCTTCCGGGCTCTCCTCTTATCGAGAAACGATAGATTAGGATCGTCTTTCGATAGGAGGAGGGTCCATGGGAAAACTGACAGTGCTCACGCTGCGCTCCGTGATCGTGGCGTTGCTCGCAGGCGCCGGGTGCCTGCAGGTGGTGATGGCGGTGCTGCTCTTTTGCGAGACGGGGGGCGGCGACAGCGCCACCGCGGGCATCCCCCGCATTCCGGTTCTGCTGATCGGCATCCTGGGAATCGCCTGCGCCGAGACCGTTCTGGCCTGCATCTGGCGGCTACTGACGATGGCTCGTCGCGGCACGGTGTTCTCCCGCCCCGCCTTCCGGTACGTGGACGTCGTGACCGGCGCTTTCACCGGAGCCGCACTCCTGCTGTGGACGCTCGGGGTCGTCCTGGCGCCCGGCGAGGCCGTCGCACCGGGCGTCGTCCTCCTGATCGGGGTGGCCGGCCTGGCGGTGGGAGGGGTGGCACTCGTCGTACTCGTACTGCGCACACTGCTCGCCCAGGCCGTCGACCGCGACGTCCAGGCGTCCCGGATGCAGGCCGAGCTGGACGAGGTGATCTGATGCCGATCGTCGTCGACATCGACGTCATGCTGGCCAGGCGGAAGATGTCCGTGGGCGAGCTGGCCGACCGTGTCGGGATCACACCGGCCAATCTGGCCGTCCTCAAGAACGGCCGTGCCAAAGCCGTGCGCTTCGCGACCCTCGCCGCGCTCTGCGAGGTGCTCGACTGCCAGCCGGGGGACCTGCTGCGCTGGGAGGCCGCGGACGAGGCGGGCGCCGTACCCGCCCAGGACGCGCCGATCTCCCGCTGACGCGCCGACGCATGGAAAGCGGTGCCGGACGGGCGCGACGGAGACCGTCCGGCGGAAGCGGCCCGGCCGGACAGGTCACGTTCACAGCAGGACATGGTTAACCGATAAAAGAACACTGGGTATTCGTATTTCGAAGCCCCTCGGTTAGGGTGCCGGTTGTGTCAATACCTCTCGCCTTCCGGCATCTCGTGGACGACGCCGCGGTCTTCCCGCCCGGCCTGGCCCCGCTGCCGCGCGCCGTGGCCGAGCACGCCGGGCACCTCGCCTCCGCTCACGCCGCCCTCGTCGGCCCCTTCGTCATCGGCGCGGACCGGCTCGGCGAACTGGCCGGGCTCGCCGGGCCCGACCTGTTCCCGGACGGCCTACGGGTGAGCGTGGTGACCGCACCCGCCGCGATCCCGGCCGTCCTGGCCGCCCTCGCCGCGACCGACCGCCTCGTGCCGGCCGCCCTGGAGGTCAAGCCCGACCCCACGCTGCCCATCCGCCCCCAGATCGACGGCCTGGCCGCGCTCGGCCTGCCCGGCACCGTGTACCTGGAGGCCCCGCGCCCCGCCGCACCCGCGTGGGAGCAGGCCCTCGCCTCCGCCGTACGCCACGGCTTCCGGCTGAAGTTCCGTACCGGAGGCACCGAGGCGGCGGCGTTCCCGACCGAGGACGAGGTGGCGGCGTGGATCCACGACACCGTCGCCGCGGGCGCCGCCTTCAAGTGCACGGCCGGGCTCCACCACGCCGTCCGGCACACCGCCCCCGCCACCGGTTTCGAGCACCACGGCTACCTCAACGTGCTCCTCGCCACCGCACGGGCCTGCTCCGGCGCACCCGTGGCCGCCGTCCGCGCCGCCCTCGCCGAGCGCGACCCGGACACGCTGGCCTGTGCCGTCACCGCGCTCCCGGCCGCAGGCACCGCCGCCGCGCGGGCGGCCTTCACCTCGTACGGGTCCTGCAGCGTGCTCGAACCGCTGGAGGACCTGGCCGCCCTGGGCCTCCTCGGCCGGGCCACCACCTGACCGCCAGTCACCGATACCGAAGGACTCCGCACATGAGCACCCACCCCGACACCTGGGTCCAGGCCGCGGCCGGCAGCGCGTACGACGTCGACAACCTCCCGTACGCCGTCTTCTCCACCGCGGACACCGCCCCGCGCATCGGCGTCCGGATCGGCGACCACGCCCTCGACCTGGGCGCCGCGGCCGCCGCCCTGCGCCCCGACTGGATACCGCTGCTCGACGCCCCCGCGCTCAACCCCCTCATGGCCGCCGGCCCGGCGACCTGGGCCGAGGTCCGCGCCTGGGCCACCGAGCTGCTCACCGACACCGCGCACCGCGACCGCGTACGCCTGGTGCCGCTGGCCGACGTCACGCTGCACCTGCCGTTCGAGGTCGGCGACTACGTCGACTACTACGCCTCCGTGGACCACGCCACCAACGTCGGACGCATCTTCCGCCCCGACGGCGACGCCCTGATGCCCAACTGGCGCCACCTGCCGGTCGCGTACCACGGCCGCGCGGGCTCCATCGTCGTCTCCGGCACACCGGTGCACCGCCCCGCGGGCCAGCGCAAGGCCCCCACCGACCCGGCACCCACGTTCGGCCCGTCCCTGCGCCTGGACATCGAGGCCGAACTCGGCTTCGTCGTCGGCCGTACGATCCCGCTCGGGCAGCGCGTCACGACCGCCGAGTTCACCGACACCGTCTTCGGCGTCACCGGCGTCAACGACTGGTCCTCGCGCGACATCCAGGCCTGGGAGTACGTCCCGCTCGGCCCCAACCTCGGCAAGTCCTTCGCCACCACCATCAGCGCCTGGGTCACCCCGCTCGCCGCTCTCGAACACGCCCGCACCGACCTGCCGGGACAGAACCCCGCCGTACTGCCCTACCTGCGGGAGGAAGGACCGTCGGGATACGACATCGACGTGGAGGTCGAGGTCAACGGCACCGTCGTCGCACGCCCCCCGTACGCGTCCATGTACTGGTCGCCCGCGCAGATGCTCGCCCACCTCACGGTCAACGGCGCCTCGCTGCGGGTCGGCGACTTCTACGCCTCGGGCACCATCTCCGGACCGGACAAGCACCAGCGCGGTTCGTTCCTGGAGCTGTCGTGGGGCGGCAAGGAGACCTGGACGGCGGGCGGCGAGGAGCGCACCTTCCTCCAGGACGGCGACGAGGTGGTCCTGCGCTACTCGGCGCCCGGTGCCCGGGGCCGCATCGGCCTGGGCGAGGTCCGTGGCAGGATCCTCCCCACGATCCGGCCGATCCCCGAAGAGACGCCATGACACCGCCGAACGACCCCGAGAGCGGCGGCTCACAGACCCTCGAGCGCGGACTCGCCGTCCTCGTCGAACTGAGCCGCCACCCGGACGGACTGAACACCAGCCAGGTCGCGGCCGCGACGGGCTTCCACCGCTCCATCGCGCACCGCCTGCTGGTCTCCCTGCACCGGACCGGGTTCGCCACGCGCGACGACGAGGGCCGCTACGTCGTGGGCCCGGCGGTGGCCGGGCTCCTCGGTGACACGGGCCCCGGCCTGCGCACCATCGCCGAACCCGTCCTCCAGCGCCTCGCCCGCACACTGGACGCCACCGCCAGCCTGGTCGAGGCCGTCGGCACCGCCGCCGTCACCACGGTGGTCGCCGAACCGCCCACCGACGGACCCCTGCTCTGGTACCGCAAGGGCAGCCGCGACCCCCTCGACCACGGCTCCGGCGGCCTGGCCACCCTCGCCTCGGGCCCCCCGCGCGCCTCGGAACCCGACCGGGTCCAGGCCATCCGCGAGGCCGGCTACGTCATCACCCACGGCGAGGTCAACGTGGGCGCGCACGGCGTCGCAGCCCCCCTGCCCGGCTGGCCGGTCCGGGCCGCGATCAACGTCGTCACCTCCGACCCCGAGCTCGCCGAGCGGGCGATCCCGCACGTACGGGAGGCCGCCGCCGCCATAGGCACCCCGAGCGACCACGTGTGAGGAAGCGGGCGGGGTACCGGGGCGGCCCCGTCGTATCACGGGCTCACCCCGGTACCCCGCCCGCAGCCGTTCCGCAGGGCGTTCCCCGGAGCACCCGGGCCCGGGTGAGGATCGCGGCGAGGTGACCTGCGGCCTGGTCACCTCGCGCGCGAACCCATCGGTCAGCAGACCCTCCCGGGCCTGGGCCGTGGCGGTCTCGCCTCGGGGCCGGAGATCATGGCCTCACGATCCGCCGGCCTCGGACGGGACCTGGTGGCGGGCCGTTTCAGGGGCGCGCCGGACACCGGCGACCGCCAGCAGCGCGCCGATGACGGCCAGCACGGCGGAGACCAGTGCCGCGGTGTGCACGCCGTTCATGAACGCCTGGTGGCTTCCCTCGACGACCGCGTCCTTCAGCTGGCCGGGCATCCGGGCCGAGACGGGGGCGACGCCCATGGACACGGCGTCCTTGGCCTCGCTGAACCCCTGGGCCGCGGGCGCGGGCACACCGGCCGTGGTGAGTTCGCCGGTGAGGGTGGAGCCGACGCGGCTGCTGATGAGCGACACCAGCACGGAGGTGCCCAGCGCGCCGCCGATCTGCAGGGCGGTGGCTTGCAGGCCGCCTGCGACGCCGCCGTCCTCCACCGGTGCGTTGCCCACGATGGCGTCGGAGGAGGAGGCCATGACCATACCGACGCCCAGACCGAGTGCGACGAACGGCGGCCACAGCGCGGCGTACGAGGATTCGGCGCTCCAGCCGAGCATCACGAAGCAGGCGGCGGCCTGCAGCGTCATGCCGAGCGGCATGGTCAGGCGCGGCCCGAACCTCTGGGTGAGCACGGCCCCCAGGGGAGAGGCGACGACCGAGGCGAGGCTGAGGGGCAGGGTCCGCACGCCCGCCTGGACCGGGGTGAAACCGCGGACGTTCTGCAGGTAGAGCATGACGAAGAAGATCACGCCGAGCAGGATGAAGAAGTTCAGCGCGGTGATGACGGTGCCGATGGACAGCGCCGGGTTACGGAACAGGCGCATCGGAAGCAGGGGGCGCGCCACCCGCGTCTCGTACCAGCCGAACAGCAGCAGTACCGCGACCCCCGCCGCGATGGCCCCCAGCGTGCTGCCCGAGGTCCATCCCCACGTCTCGCCCTTGACGACACCGAACACCATGGCGAGCAGGCCGATGGCCAGGAGCACCACGCCGGGGAGGTCGAACTTGTCCTGTGCGGCGGCGGCGTTCCTGCTCTGCGGAAGGACGATGACGCTGAAGACCAGAGCGATGATGCCGATGGGAGCGTTGATGTAGAAGACCGACTCCCAGTTCACGTGCTCGACCAGGAGGCCGCCCGCGATGGGTCCGAGGGCCGTGGAAACCGACGAGACCATGGCCCAGATGCCGACGGCGATGCCGAATTTCCGCGGCGGGAAGACGGCGCGCAGCATCCCGAGGGTGTTGGGCATCAGCAGCGCGCCGAAGAACCCCTGCACCGCGCGGAAGACGATGACCCCTTCGATGGAGCCGGACAGGCCGATGGCGACGGACGCGGCGGTGAAGCCCGCGACGCCGATCAGGTAGAAGGTGCGACGTCCGAACCGGTCGCCCAGCTTGCCGCCGAGGATCAGTGCGGCCGCGAGGGCCAGCAGGTAGGAGTTGGTCACCCACTGCAGGTCGGCGGTGGTGGCATTGAGGTCCCGGCCGATCTCGGGGTTGGCGATGGAGACCACCGAGCCGTCGAGGCCGACCATGAACAGCCCGAAGGCGACAGCGATCAGGGTCAGCCACGGATTGGCGCGTACACCGCGCGGGCGGGACTCGGCCGGTGCCCCGGTCATGGGCGCGGGGGAGCTGAGAACTTCGGAGGGCAAGACGGTTCGGTCCTTCGGAGTGATGCGCGCCGGCACGGCCGGTGGGGGCGTGTCCAGGGCGAAACGGGCAGCCGCCGCCACGAGGGCGGCAGCGCGGAGAGAGCAGGAGCGGGAAGGAGAGACGGAGCGAAGAAGCGCGCCACGTGTGAAAGGGGCCGCGTACGTGCCGTCTACTGGGCGGAGTGCAGCCGCTCGACGAGTGAGTTCAGCGTCCCCAGCGCCGCGCCGAGGGCCTTCAGATCGCCGTCGGTCATGGTCTGCAGCGCGCCCGCGATGTGCGTGCTCATCAGCCGGTGGACCTCGGCCAGTTCCCGCTGCGCCTTCGCGGTCAGATGCAGGTGCGCGACGCGCTTGTCGGCGGCGTCCTGCCGGCGCTCCAGGAGCCCTTGCTCGGTGAGCTGCGTGACGAGCGCACTGACGTTGTTGGGCTTCATGAGCAGGGAATCGGCGGCCTTGCGCACCGTGACGCCGTCGTGCGCCTCGACGTGCCGGAGCAGAGCGAGCTGGGCCTCCGGCGGCTTCGGGGCCGAGAATTCCTGCCCGACGTGCCGGTCCAGGGCGCGGGAGAGCGCGGGCAGGCATGCCACGAGGCCGGAGGCCACTTGGCTGATGCTCTGCGCGGGCGCGCTGTTCCGACTCACGCCGGCGATCTTAGGTATCGCAAGATACCTATGTCAAGGTAGCTTAATTCGTCGTCCGGGAGGCGCCGGCGACCTTGTCGGCCGAGGTGGGCACGAGCCGGGCGTCGGGCGCCTCGCCACGCGCGTCCGTCATCTGGGAGGGCTGACGCCCGGGCCCGCCGACGCGGTCGTCCTTCGGCTGCTGCACCAGGTGCCCAGGCGATACGCCGTTACCCCGTCAGCTCTGTCCTGTCATCAGCGCCGCCTCGAAGCGCTTCGCCACATCCTCGATCGTGCCGGCACGGTGGAAGCCGGTGTCGTAGACCAGATCGAGGGTGAGCCGCCCGTCGACCGTGGAACCGAAGAGGGTCGGAACCGCCCCCCGGGACGTCCCGGCGCACCGGCTGTCGGTGACTCGCAGGCCGTTCGGCACGCGGTACTCCTCCAGGGTGCCGAGGTTCGACACCATGAAGGAGATGGGCGGCAGCGGGATGGGCCGGCCAGTGGCTTCCTGGGACACCAGCCTGTGCTGGATCTCCTCCTGGTCCAGAGCCGCGTGGAGCTGCGTGCCGATGCGCCGGCCCACCTCGACGGGCTGTTCGCCGGCGTCGACGCCGGTGGAGCACACCAGACGGGCCACGCAGGGAAACGGCGCGTCCGGCGCGATCGGCGGCTCGATCCGCGGACGCAGGTCCACGGCGAAGGCCGGCGCCACCGGCATGGGCCCGGCCCCGGGGAACTGGGCGCGCACCGCGCAGGCCAGTGCCCCCGCCAGCAGGCTGGTGAGGGATATCCCGCCCCCTCGGGCGGCAGCGATCAGCGCGGCCGTCGTGTCCGGATCGAAGCCGAAACCGCGCACGGCGAGCGCGCCGGGCGCGGCGGCCGCGTCGGCCAGCGTCAACGGCGGTTCGGCGGCGGCCGGGGGCTGCACCGGCCGTGGTTCGTACGCCGAGAGGAGCGCATCCTCCAACGAGCCCTCGAACGCGGACCTCCCGGTCGGTTCGGGCTCCACCGCACACAGCAGATCGGTGTAATAGCCGAGCAGCCGGCGCAGCAGGAGCATGTTCAGGCGGCCGTCACTGCCGGCGTGGTCGCCGGCGAGCCGAAGCACCGCCGACCCCGCGTCCTGGGACAGCGAGACGGAGTAGACCCGGCGGTTCTGCGCGAGGGAGACGTTCAGCTCGTCCGCGAGGCCGTCCGGCCCGGGCTCGGCCAACGCCAGCCCCGGCCCCTCGCCGGCCAGTTCCAGGGTGATGCCGCCGCCGTCCTGCCGGAAGGCGCAGCGCAGCAGCGGATGGTCACGGCCCAGCAGGCGCACGGCCCGCTCCATCACGGCTGCATCCACCCGTCCCTCCAAGGTGACGCTCGCCACGACCGGACCGATACCGAAGAGATAGAACTGCGACTCGAGGAAGGAGAGGGAACGTCGCTCGTTCGTCATGTGCGGACCCTTCGTATGGCCGGGGGATTCGTCTGTCCGATGGGAAAGGGCGCCGGCCGGAGCAGGGCCGGGGACCCGCAGGGGGAGCAGCGCACTCCCGCAGCTCGCCGATCGTGCTCGGGCCGGCGACTCGACTCGGGAGCCTAGCCATCGTGCGAGGGAGGCGGCTTCTTCCTGAGTGCCGCCCGAGGCCGGTGAGTTTCGTGGACCCGGCCGGTATATAGACCGAGCCCCGGCCGTCGGCGGTGCCCGGGGAGCCACGAGTGAATGGAGACAACCATGACCACCGCAGGGCCGACCGCGCGTCCGGCCGCAGCACCCGACGCACCCTCCGGCCGGCAATGGATGATGCTGGTACTGCTGCTGCTCGGACAGTTCATGGGCCTGGTCGACGTGTTCATCGTCAATGTGGCCATGCCCTCCATCGGCACCCGGCTCCACGCCTCCGGCGCGTCCCTGCAGTTGGTCGTGGGGGGCTACACGGTCGCCTACGCGATGCTGCTGATCACTGGTGCGCGGCTGGGCGCCCTGTACGGGCGGCGCCGGATGTACCTGCTGGGTGCCGCCGTCTTCACCCTCATGTCCGTGGGGTGCGCGTTCGCGCCGGACACCGTCACGCTGGTGGTGCTCCGGTTCGCCCAGGGGGCCAGCGCGGCGGCCATGGTGCCGCAGATCATGAGCGTCATCCAGATGCAGTTCACGGGGAAGGCGCGCGCCAAGGCGCTGTCCGCCTACGGCGCCGTGCTCTCGACCGGTGCGATGGCCGGTCTGGTCCTCGGCGGAGTCATCGTCAACGCGGACCTCTTCGGGACGAGCTGGCGCCCGGTGTTCATGATCAACCTGCCGATCGGTCTCGTCCTGATCGCGCTGGTGCCGCGCCTGCTTCCCAAGGACGTGCCGAGCGGGAACCGGCGACTGGACCTGGTCGGCCTGGCCCTGGCGACCCCTGCGGTGTTCCTGCTCGTCCTTCCCGCAGTCCTCGGGCGAGAACTGGGCTGGCCCGTCTGGACGTTCGTCTGCATGGCAGCAGGCGTGGTCCTGGCTGTCCTCTTCGTGCGGGCCGAGCAGATGATCGCGGCTCGCGGAGGTGACCCGCTGCTGAACTTCGCCGTGTTCCGGGCAGCCGGAATGCCGGCCGGGCTGCTCACCCTGACGTGCGTCCAGCTCACCTATGGCGGCTTCCTGTTCGTCTTCACCCTTCACCTGCAGGCCGGGCTGGGGGAGAGTGCGCTGCGCACCGGACTCACCTATCTCCCCATGTCCGTCACCTTCGGCCTCTCGGGCTATTACTGGCGCAAACTCCCCGAGCGGTTCCACCTCGGGCTCGCACCCGCCGGTCTCGCATCGTCCGCCGTGTCGTACGGCATGATCGCGGCCGCCATGCAGGACGGCACCGGTGGCGGGGCGCTGATGTGGCTGGGAACGATCGTCAACGGTGTGGGCATGGGCCTGTCGGTGAGTCCGCTGTTGACCCAGTCGCTGGTGAACGTGCCCATGGACAAGGCGGTGGATGCCAGCGGCCTCCTTACCACCGTGGTCCAACTCGGTCAGGTCGCGGGCGTCACGGTCTTCGGCGCGCTGTACCTCACCCTGGCCGGCCACACGGGAGCCGACAGCCTCGGTGACGCCATGGCGACGACCACGAGCTGGATTCTGGCGGTCGCCGCGCTCGGCGTGGTTCCCGGGGTGGCCCTGACCCGTGTCGTCCTCCGGGCCGTTCCGCCGAGCAGGCCGAAGCCGGTCACCACGCCCGCCCGGGCCACCACGGACTGAGCCCGCCCGCGCGGGTACCGCGAAGAGCCGTCCGGGCAGAGCATGCGCGAAGAAGTGGTGTCGTCGTGGGCGCGTCGCTGTCGGTACGACCTGCCGCCGGTCATGCCGTACGGGCATGGCCGGCGGTGCGGCTCGCTGCGGAGGCAGACATCCGAGAGCTTCCCCTGTGGGCCGGCGCCTCCGGCGAGGGGCGCGGACCCGACGACACCGACTGCAGCAGTGCGACAGCAGGCGCGGCCGCCCATCGCCCCGGCGTCGCAGACCGAGGCCGCAGGCGGCACCGGGCTCGGGGCCGGGATTCGCGCAGCCCGGGCGGAGCTCCGTCAACAGAGCCTGCTCGTTCCCCGGTGCGGAGTGACCCGCTGCGGAGAGCGGGACGAACCTTGGACAGCCGCAGTCCGTCCGGTGCGGCGAGAGTGCGTGCAGGGCGTCGCGACGGGGCGAACCCCGGCTGCCGCGGCCCAAGGGCTGTCCCGTCATCCCTGGCGGGCGCGCGGCAGCCGGGGTTCGCCCCCGTAGCCTCAAGGGCACGGGGCCCCTCCGTTGTCGGAACGCCCGGATACCTCCAGTACGCGGGCGCCCCTCCGCCTTGCGGTGCACCGCATCCGACGTCGCGCGCCGATCCACCAGGGATGACGGGACAGCCCTCAGGAGACGTGCTCGCGCCAATCCGTATGCGTCGCCAAGCGGCGGAAGGCTCCGGCGTAGAACAGGAGCGCGTCCTCATCGGCGCCGTGGCCGACGTTCAGTACCTCGCCGAGGAATATCGAGTGATCGCCCCCGTCGTACACGGCCGAGAGTTCGCACTCGAACCAGGCCAGGGCGCCGTCGAGGACCGGGACCCCCGTGGCAGGACCAGGGGTCGCGTCGACGGACGCGAATTCCTGGGCGCCGCGCGGCCGGCGGCTGTCCGCGAAGTGGCGTGCCAGCCGCTCCTGTCGGTCGGAGAGCACCGACACGACGAACGCGTGATGCTCCAGGATGACCTCGTGCATGGAGGCGTCGCGCATCACACAGACCAGCACCTGCGGCGGGGACAAGGACACTGACGTGAACGAGTTGGCCGTCATGCCGCGCGGCTCGCCACGGCCCGCTGTGACGACGGTGATGCCAGTGGCGAAGCGACCGAAGATCCCGCGCAGCTCCCGGGGATCGATGTCGTGCTCCGGTCCGTGCCCGGCGCCTCTGGGCTCGGGCTGCGTCCGGAGCGTGCCGACCGCCGGCTGCCGTGCGGCTCTCCTCGTCGCCATCGTGATCAGCCCTCGCCCGGAAGCGCTACCGCAGCAACCGGCATCGCTGACACCTCGCGACGCGCCGCCGCCCTCGGCCGCATGTACCGCGACAACGCGCTACGCAGTGGTTCGGGCACCTGGGCCGGCCTGGTCGCCGTGTTGGGGCCGCGCATGCACGCGACGCGCTGTCGTCCGCGGGCCACCAGCTCCTCCAGCCCGTCACGTCGGCGAAGGTAGTCGAAGGCGAACTCGATCTGCGTCTGGGTGAGGTCCACGAGACTCATCCGGATCGACAGCTCGTCGAATGCGGTGATCTCCGAGAGGAACTCGCAGTCGACCCTCAGCGTGAACAACTTCAGGTCCTCTTGCAGGTCGTCGATCACGTCCCGCGCGTGCTCGTGCAGGAACATCTCCCGGCAACGCCCTTGCCAGCGAAGGTAGTTGACGTAGTAGACATTGCCGACGAGATTGGTCTCCTCGAAGCCGACCACGTGCCGGTACTCGTAGTACTCGTTCAATTTTCCGTCCTGTCCTCGTCCGTCGCCATCGACACCGTGAACACCACCGGCTGTTCGATGCCTTTCAACGTCGTCGTGAACGATGCGATCCGGGTCAGGCCCCCGCGGAGCGCCACCCACGGCCCCGTGGCACCGCCCGGTGACGGCTCGATGGTGAGGGCGGGCCGGGCGTGGCCGGTCTTGCGCAGACACTCGATCGCACCCCAGACCCGGGTCGCCGCCACCGCACGGCCCTCCCCGTGCTCGGCGGCGATGCGTTCCGCCAGAGCGCTGCCCTCCGCCCCCAGGAGATCGGCCCACTCACCTTCCGTCCGGGCCACCACGGGCTCCACGTCACATCCCACGGGCAGGTCCCCGCTGACGCCGAAGGTGACGCCCGCGCCGTGCGAGGCGGAGACCTGGACGCCGGGCGCCAACGGCTTCCCGTCCGGCCGGTAGGTGACCTCCGTCCGATGGCCCACCGCCCAGCTGATCGCCTGACGGGTGGCGGCGCGCCGCGCCTCACGCGACGTCCCGGCCGAGGGATCCGCCGGGACCACCGCCACGTGCAGCCCGCTGCCCACATGGGGTTCGGCGTGACGTTCCAGATAGGGGCCCACCAGCGCCGGCAGCCACGGCCCGGCGCCGTCCTGCTTCCGCACCGCCTGCAAGCGCAGGCCTTCCCAGCGCTCGACCAACTCTCCGGAACTGTCGTGAACGTCGACGTCGTACAGATAGGTGTCTCCGTGCCGCCAGACTTCCGCAGCGGACAGCGTCACCTCCGTCAGCGTGCGCATTTTCCCGGGATCGGCGAGCCAGAGCCGCCGGACCGCCGCCGGCAGCAACGTCGCGTCCGGCACACAGCACTGGATCGAGTGCATCAGCGCATCCCGCGTCCCCGGGTCGGCCAGGGACAGGTCGGCCGGATGGAAAGCGCCGAACCAGTCGTGCCGTGTGGTGCTGGAGATCCGCGCGGTGCAGCCTCGGGCCGCGAGCTGCCGGTAGCCCAGGAGGCGTTGAAAGCGATCGCCCTGGAACAGGACCGTGCCGTAGAGCTCGTTTTGGGGCTGCAGCGGGATCACCGGATCGGACGCACCGGGCGGCCGGGGCGTACCGGCGGCCATGGGAAGGTCGTAGCGGAGCGTGGCCCGGAAGTGGTCGGCCTGGAACGCGGTGTCGCTCGAGCGCAGCACGGCTCGTACAGTTCCCGACCCTTCGGCCAGGACCGCGACGCGCAGGGTGGTACTGCCGTCGGACGGGACGACGATCGGCCGGAGGAACTCCATGTCCGCCAGCACCGGTGGCGTTGCGTGACCGGTCAGCGCGCCGGCTGCCTGCGCCATCGCTTCCATGCCGAGGACCGCGGGGAACAGCAGGTCCCCGTCGAGCAGGTGGTCGGCGAGATAGGGATCGGCCGCCGGGGACAGATCGGCGTCGGCGACGAGTTCGATCCCCGGATAGTGGATACGCGGTCGTTCCAGGAAACGGCCCAGCGGCAGTTCACGTTCCTCGAGCGTGAGGGTGGGCAGCCCTCCGGCACGGCCCATCACCACGACGGCCTCCGGGGTCCGGGGGTCCGCGATCAGCGCCTTGAGCATGGCGACGCCGTCGGCGACCGGTATCGGTGAGATCCCCTCGCGCATCAGGGACTCCAGGACGCCGAGCCGCTCGCCCATTCCGGCGCCGGCCCACACGGACCACTCCATCGCGATGCAGCGGCAGTCCGGGTTGTCCTCTCCGTAGCGCCGGGTGAGATCGGTCAGCCAGTCGTTGGCCGTCGCGTAGTCGCCCTCGCCGCGCAGCCCGGCCCGGCCGATGATGCTGGAGAAGGAGATCAGGAGCCGGACCGGCTGGTCGTCGACCGCCGCGAGCAGCGTCCGCAGACCGTCGATCTTCGGGCCCAGGGTGCGGCGGAAGGTGTCCTCGTCCAGATCGACCAGGGACTGAGGTTCGTTGCGGCCGGCGCCGTGCAGGACGGCGGTCACCGGCCCCAGAGCCCGGCAGGTCTCCTGAACAGCGGCCTTGACCTCATCGGCAGCGGTCACGTCGGCCTGGATGTAGCGGACGGTGACTCCCGCGGCGCGCATCCGGGCCAGGTTCGCCGCCAGCTCCGGGTCCGCGCCAGGGGCCGACCGGCCGAGCAGGGCCACTGCGGCCCCGGTGTCCAGAGCCAGTGCCAGCGCCCCCTCCGCGGTGATGCCCTTGCCGCCTCCGGTGACGAGGAGGACGTCCTGCTCGCCCAGCACGGCGGAGCCCGAAAGGTCAGCGGATATCGGCAGTGCGCGCAACACCGGCACCGCCCGCCGCCCGGAATCGTCGTAGCACACCTCGGCGAATCCGACGGTCGCAGCGGCGTCGGACTCCACCTGGGCGACCGTCTTGGACAGAGCGGGGCCCGACAGCGTCTCCGGATCCGGCAGGACCACCACGGTGGTCGTGACGTTCGGGGCCTCCAGGTGCAGCGTCTTGGCGATGGCCGCGGCCCCGCGCCGGCCCCCCACGACGACGAAGCGCAGCGGTGCGCTGCGAGCCCGGGACAGCGCGGCCCGCACGGCGGAGATGAGCAGCGGCACGTGCCCCTCGTCTGCCTCGCGAGGCAGACACAGCAGGACCCCCACGCCGAGCCCGGCAGTGCTCAACGCCGCGCGCAGCGGTTCGGCCAGCGGATGGCCCGTGGGGGCGAACACCTCCCAGTCCCTCGCCGGGGACCGCAGCACGACCGGGGGCGCCGGATCCGTCGGCGTGAGGTCCAGGGCGAACGACCTCACCCAGGGCGCGACGCCTGCGACGTGTTCACTCTCCTCGCCCTGCCCGTGTTCCGTGGCAGCCAGCTCGTCCAGCATCGCTGCCAGCTCGGTCAGCGTGGAGGTGGCGTACGCGGACGTGGCCGCCACCGCGCTCACACCGAGCTCACGGGCGGCCTGCGTCACGATCTGCCCCACAGTGATCGAACTCAGATGCAGCTCGTCGATGGGGTTGCTGTCCGGGCGAACGGCTTCCAGCGGCAGCTCGGCGCGTTCGGCGGCCAGCCGCCTCAGCACCGTGAGGCTGTCGTCGGCCATGGAGGGCTCCGGCGCCGCGGCCGGCTGTTCGGCCACGGCCCGCGCAGCCGGCGGGGACACGGCGAGGTCCACCGGTGGTGCCGTTTCACACGGACTGGCCAGGAACGAGAACCGCTTGTCCAACGGCAGCGGCTTGAGGTACCGGTCGCGGAACAGCTCCTCGTGCCGAATCGGTGCTCCGAGCGCATAGGCCGCCCCGACGGAATGGAGCAGTCCGGACAGCGACAGGCCGTCGGACTCCAGGGAGATCGCGGGTACGGCCGGTGCGATCTGCTCCGCCAGGTGGCGCAGGATACGGCCCGGCCCGACCTCGATGAACAGGTCCGCGTCCGCCGCCAGGGTCTCGACCGCCTCGCTGAACCGGACGGGTTCCAGGATCTGCCGTCTGAGCAGCTCGGCGACATCCGTGTCCGGCGGCAGCAGCGCGCCGGTGACGGTCGAGGCCACGGTACGGGTCGGCGGAAGGCACTCCTGCCCGGCCAGGTATTCCCGGAAGGCCTCGGCGGCAGGGGCGACGGCCCCGGAGTGGAACGCATGGGAGACCGCGATCCGGGTCGCCGTGATGCCGTGCGACGCGGCCCGCTCCATCACCGACTCCACCGACGCCGAGGGACCGCTGATCACGGTCTGCAGGGGGCTGTTGAAGCCCGCCACCACCACCGGATCGCCGGCTATGAGGTGCTGCACGGCGGATGCCGGCGCGCCGAGACCGGCCATCGCTCCGCCACCCGCGCCGGCGGCATCCATGATCCGGCCGCGGGCGGCCGCCGCGCGCATCACGGCGTCCTCGTCCATCGCTCCGGCCCAGTGCAGGGCCGTCAGCTCACCGAGGCTGTGCCCGGCGGCGGCCCGCGCGGTGACACCGAGGTGCGCCAGGACCCGCAGCCCGGCCACCGAGCCGGCCACGATCCGCGGCTGGGCGACCGCGGTGGCCACCTGGTCGCCCCCGGTAGGCAGTTGAAGGCGGGAGTACAGGTCGTCCACCGCCGGGAATCGGCGCCGCAGCGCACCGCCGTCCGCGCGGCGGCCGGCGCCTTGCCCGGGGAACAGATAGGCGATGCGCGGAGTCTTGCCGGCGGCGCCGAGGAACACGCCGCCGGCCGGGTCGAGGACCTGGCGCGCGCCGGCGTCGAGGAGCTGCATCAGCCTGCCGAGCCGTTGCTCGGCCTGGTCGGGGGAAGCCGCTACGACCGCGGCCCGGACCGGGCGTCCCCTCAGCTCGCCGGAGAGCGTCGCGGCGAGGTCGCCCAGTTCGGCGAACGACAACTGGGCCACGAACTCCGCCAGCTGCGCGACGCGGCCGCGCAGTGCCGGGGCGTCGGCGGCGTCGAGGAACAGCAGTTCGGTGTCCTGACGTGAGCGCACCAGACGCCGGGTCACCTGTCCGAGGGCGGCTCGGCGCACACCGTCGGCGTGCTCGACGACGAGGTGCGCGTTGATGCCGCCGAAGCCCATCGAGGAGACCCCGGCCCGGATCGGAGCTCCCTCGGGCCACAGTTCTGCCGTGTCCGGGACGTGCAGCGCGGGCGCATCGCCCCGGAGCACCGGATGGGGCTGGTCATGTCCAGTGGCCGGGGGGATGACCTGGTGCCGGACCGCGAGTACCGCCTTGATCAGTCCCGCGACCCCCGCCGCACCCTTGGTGTGGCCGATGTTGCCCTTGATGGTGCTGATGGCGGCGGGCGGGGCCGTGGGGGCGGCGGCGCGGCGGGCGCCGGTGAACGCCTCCAACTCGGTGGCGTCGCCGACGGCGGTTCCGGTGCCGTGGCCCTCGAGGTAGCCGACCGTCTCCATTCCGAAACCGGCCGTGCGGTAGGCGCGGCTGATCGCCAGCCGATGCCCGGCCGCCTCCGGGCGGGTGATGCCGCCCTTGCCGTCCGAACTCTGGCCCCAGCCGGCGATGGTGGCGTAGCGGAACCGGCCCTGGTCCAGCGCGTCCTCGTCGCGCATCAGTACGAGCATGCCGCAGCCCTCGCCCGGCCAGAAGCCGTTGGAGTTCTTGTCGTAGACCCGCATCTGACCGGTGGACAGCGCACCGGTCTTGGCGAAGCCGATGAGCTCGAACGGGTCGATGCTGAGATCCACACCGCCGGCGACGGCGGCATCGATCTGACCGGTGGCCAGCGCGGTGCAGGCGGTGGACACCGAGAGCAGCGACGACGAGCACGCTCCGTCGACGGTGTACCCGCCGCCGCCGAAGTCGAAGTAGTTGCAGACGCGGCCGGAAATGGTGTTGGACAGGCCGCCGGCGAGTGTGTCCTCCGTGACGGGAGGAAAGGGGGCCTTGTAGCGGTCTTCGAGACGGGTGAGGAAGTCGGCGAGTTCCGTGTCGGACCAGCCCTGGTCGCGCAGCTCCGCCGCGACCGTGCGCTTGACGTAGGGCCAGCGCAGGCGCATCAGGTTCGCACGGCTGAACTCTCCTGTGAGGGTGTTGCCGATGACGACGCCGGTGGCTTCCTTGGGCAGCCCCTGGCCGTGTGGGAAGCCCGCGTCGTCCAGCGCGCGCCGCACCGTGTCCAGAGCGAGCCAGTGCGTCAGGTCGGTGGAGCGGAACGTGCTGCCGCCGATTCGGTACCCGACTCGGTCGAACTCGAAGCCCTCCAGCACGGCGGCCATGCGCGTGTAGTGCCGGTCCGGAGCGTCGGGATCCGGAGAGTAGTAGTCCTCGGCGCGCAGCCGCTCATCGGGAAGCCGCCGAAAGGCCCGCCGTCCGGCCAGCACATTGCGCCACAGTTCCTCGGGGCTGTCGGCGTCGGGGTAGCGCAGCGCGATGCCGACGACGGCGATCCGCGGCGCACTCATGCGATCACCGGACCCATGGGCGCGTCGTGACGTGGGCCTGCCGGCATCGACGATGGCATGAACTTCTCCTTCGGGCGTGAGCGGACGGACGGCTGAGGGTGATCACGGCGGTGCCGTCCGGATCTGGCAGACGCAGCAGCGCTGTCGATGTCATCTGCGGCTCGCGGCGGCGGGCGCCTCGGGCGCGCCGCTCGGTTCGGCGGAAGCCGCGGGCGGGGTCGGTGGGATCGGAGTCCACTTCTTCCCGTGTGCGCTCAGCGCGGCCGGCTGATACCGCCAGTCACGGTTCCCGGCGAAGACGATGTCGCGCGTCGCCGCGGTCCCGCGCCGCGAGGCGGTGCGCGCGGAGTCGAGAGCGAAGCCGATCGCGTGGCGTGCGTAGGACACCAGCGGGAAGGTGCAGTTCTCACGCCACGCGGCCGAGCCGTGCCGCCGGTACCAGCTGACATGGCGCATCCCGGCCGGGAGGGTGAAGGTGGCGATCGCGTGCTGGTCCGGATCGCCGAAGCCCATGTAGGGCGGCACGAAGTCGAGGCGGCCGAGCCGGGCGAAGATCCGCTCAGCTGCCGCAGCATGGGTGATCTCACCGTTGGTCGCCGCGGTGATGTCGTCTCGTGAGGCGTTCATCGTGGCGACCACGTCCGGCAGCTGGTTGCCCAGCACGCCCATGCGGGAGGGTTCGGTGGTCTTCGCCAGGTGTGACGGATCGCCGCTCTTGAGATAGCGCATCAGCAGCGACAGAGGGCCGAAGGCGCCGAGCATATTGCCCAGCGCCCAGTTCCGGTTCCAGGCGTTCCAGGTGTCGTAACTGGCGAAGGCGTCGAAGGACGTCGACACCACCTCGTCGTAGTGGTCAAACGCGCGGTTGACCGTGTCCTCGATGTGCTGGAAGCGCTCGGTGGCGAAGTCGTCCTCGGCGACCGCCTGCAGCAGCGTCTCCGCGATCTGATCCACGGCGACGACGAGCACGGACATGCCGCTGGAGAACAGCGGGTCGACGAAGCCCGCGGCGTGCGGAAGCTGGAGCATGCGCGGCATGAGCAGGTGGGGCGAGGAATACTGCAGGCGCCCCGACCCCACCCACGGGCGCACTGCTTTGGCCTCGGCGAAGTGACGCTGGATCGTCGGGTACCGCGCGATGATGCGGCGGAACTCCTCCTCGGGAGGGCCCTCGGGACGGGGGTGCTGTCTGCGGTCGAGCAGCATGCCGACGCTGGTGAGCGGGTTGGTCGAATCACGGTGGTTGTTGAACGGGATGACCCACATCCAGCCGCCGTCGAAGACGTGGTGCATGGTTGCTTCGCCGAGCGGCGAGGGAACCGTCCTGCGCGCCTTGCCGTCCAGCAACAGGTCCGCGCTCTTCACCCCGATCATGTGCGTGAACAGGGCTCGGGTATCTGTGCGGAAGCGCGGCGTCTCGTCCCTCATCCCGAACAGGTCCGAGGCGAGCGACCGCATGCCGGAGGCATCGATCAGGTACTTCGTCCGGTAGACGGCGCCATCGGCCGCGCGCAGTTCGACACCTTCGTCGCGCAGGGCGATGTCCTCGATCCGGGCCTGGGAGACGAAGTCCGCCCCGTACTGGACGGACATCGCGGCGAGGTAGGAATCGGTGTCCTGCCGGAACAGGTGCGAGTCCGGGCCGATCGGGGGAGTCAGGGTGGGCAGCTGGTTGATGTGCTCGCTCCGATGCTCGCGACCTGCCTCGTGATACATGAAGCTGAAGGACCGCTTGACGCCGCACCCACTGCTGACATTGTCACGCAGCGCGTGGAAGGAGCCGAGCCAGCCGATCTCCGGAACTCCGTACTTCTCTCCGATGATCCGCAAACGGATGCCGGTCTCGGGAATGAGTGACTCGCCGATGGCGAACCGTGGATGTGACGCGCCCTCGAGCAGGAGGGTGCGGACGCCGTGCTTGGCCAGGATGCAGGCGAGCATCGACCCCCCGATGCCGGAGCCGAGAATGGCGACGTCATAGCGTTTGCTGGTCACGGTCACGATTGCCCCTGCCTTCGTCATGTGTGCGGCGCGCCATGCGGGAACCAGCGTCGGGGGGTGTCGCACCGGCCGCCTACTCTTCGATTGCCGCGATCGGGCGGGGCGGGGAGGTTCGCAGGTCAGCACGCGAAGAGAAGTCCCGGTCACATCGGGCACGCCAGCATGGCCTGACGTTTCGGCGCGTAGTGCCACGTGGTGCCTGTTCTTTCGGGCGGGCCGGACAGATCCGGATTGTTTCCGCGTACTCACCCCGCGTCCCCCGAGGAGAAAGGTCCTTCGCCGATGACCGCAGTGCCATCCGGCGGCCCCGTGCCGGCCAGGAGTCCGAGCGCCCCGCGGCATTCCGGTTCGGCACCGGCGCGTGCACAGCCGGGGGCGTCCTTCACCTGCCGATGTGCGTAGACGCCCGGGACATGGGCTATCGGATGTCAGGCATGCGGGAGGCTTTCGCCTCTTTTTCTCGCGCGACGTCAGAACAGGTTCGTATGGTTGGACCCATCGGCAGTGAATGAGGGGATTCACGGCAGTGAATGAGGGGATTCACGGTGCCCAGTGATGCCGAATCTCGCGCACCCGACGGTGCTCGGGACCTGGTCGGCGACCAGGACGTCAACTACCGCATCATCCGCGAGAATGTGACCCGTCTCCTGGAAGGCCGGCGGGACGCCGCAGCGCTCGCCGTCCCCGCCTGCCCGGGGTGGACGGTGTACGACACGGTCAAGCACCTGGTGACCACGTGCCGACTGGCTGAACGCAACCTTGTCGGTCGACCACGCCGTCGAGCCCGGGACGGGCTTCCTCAGTTGCTTGCGGAGTGGGTCCGAAGCGGCGCCCGCGTCGAGCAGGGGCTGCGGAAGGCGAGCGGCGGCGCGGGCGCGGTGCTGGTGATGGACGGCTACACCCATGAAGCCGACATCCGGCACGCCCTGGCGCTGCCGCCGCAGGCGGCGCATCCGGCCCTGCGCGCAGCGCTGGAGCTGGCGGTGGACGGATTCCGGGCGGCTGTGCTGGCGCGCGGGTACCCGGCGCTGCGCCTGGAGACGGCGAGCGAAGCATGGGATGTCGGCGACGGTGTCCCGAAGGCGGTGCTGTTCGGGCCGGGACACGAGCTGTACCGGTCCCTGGTCGGGCGGCGGACCCTCCAGCAGATCCGTGATCTGTCCTGGACCGCTGACCCGACCGTTTGGCTGCCGGCCTTCAGTTGGGGGCCGTTCCGGCCGCCGCTTGCTCCGGTGGAATGAAGCCGGAGCGGGCGGCGACGTCAGGCGACTCCCGTCAGCTTCGGCGCACCCCAGTTGTCCAACTCCGGCAGCGCCAGCAGGATCGGCGTGTCGACCGTCGACATCGGACGCAGCCGGATGTGCGACGTCCAGGGCATCGCGTCCGGCTCGACAGTCAGCCGCTCTCCGCGGCCGAGATACAGGGGTTTGCGCAGCCAGGGACGCGGGTCGAGGTCGCGCATCGCGACCGCGGCAGCATGTACGCACCAGGTGCCGCGAGGCACATGGGCAAGAGTGAAGCCGCCGGATGAGTCCAGGACCGCGCAGGCCGCCGGAAGGCCTTCGACGACCGGAGAGCGGAACGCCCCCACATATATACGAATCGGCTTGTCGGTCTCCGGCACACGGATCGAACCGGTGATGGTCCCTCGGTGGCCCGGTTGCGGCGGGCGGCCACCGAGCGCGTGCAGACCGTCCTGGGAGAGCAGGCGGTAGCGGCCCGGCGAGGTGCCGACGCTGCGCGCGAAACGGCTGGTGAAAGTGCCGAGGCTGTTGTAGCCGACAGAGTAGGCGATATCGGTGACGCTCATTCCTGTTTTCAGCAGCAGATTTTTGGCCCGGAAGAGGCGAATCGCCGACAAGAAGCGGCCGGGAGATGTTCCGGTGGCGGCGCGAAAGGTGCGTGAGAAGTAGAACTTGCTCAGGATCGCGGAATCGGCGATGTTATCAAGCGAAAGCGGCTCTTCGTAGCGCTTCCACATGGTGTTGATCGCCCGTTCCACGGCCAGTTGCGTGACGTCCATGACTGCCCCCGTTGGGTATGACATCGCTCTACCTGAGGTGTTTGCGCCGGTGGTCACCTCCTCGTGGTCACCACCGTCTCCCGCTTCTTCCCTCCTTGTGCCGGGTGTTCCTCCTCCCTCGTTCCTGCGCTGACCAGGGGATTGGAGCCCTGGGTCCTGCGAATGGGACGGCCGGGCCAACTGCGCCTGCATCAGGGATGCGCTCGGAGTTTTCCGAACAACCGTCCGTGGTGACTTCTCCGTGGCTGCTCTCTTCGGGCCCCCTCTCGCGTGCAGGGATAAACTCTCGTTTTTGGCAAAGTACGGGTTGGTAATCAGTAAAGATCGGTCCCGGGTCGCTCGGACAACCCTTAGGGGCCATACCGCTTCGTCGGCTGCGGCGATGCTGACGGCGAGACCGCGGACGAACCGCGGAGACAGGATCTCCCGAAAAAGATTGAGATGCCGCGATGAGTCGAACGATGCTCGCCGGTATGTATCGGTGGGTCCACCACGGACCCGCCGAGTCCGAACTAAAGGAGATCACCATGCCCGAGAACCGTGCCCAGGACGAGGCAGCGATCACGGCGGTCCTGGAGAACGTCTACAAGGCGTGGGAGGCCAACGACGCCGACGCCTTCGTGGCCGACTACACGGAGGACGCGACCGCGATCATGCCCGGCTCGTACCGTGAAGGGCGGGAAGCGATCCGCCGGAGCATGGCCGCCGGCTATGCCGGTCCGCTCAAGGGCACCTCTACCCACAACAAGCAGATCAGCGTGCGTTTCCTCGGCCAGGACGGGGCGGTCGTGGTGAGCGAGTCCGGGATCCTGTTCCCCGGAGAGACCGAACTGCCGTCCGAGCGTGCTGTGCACGCGAGCTGGGTGCTGGAGCGGCGCGACGGCCGGTGGCTGGTGGCCGCGTACCACAACTGCCCGATCAATCCGGCTCCCAAGGCCGGCTGAGGCGCCGTGCCGGGCGCTTGACGCGGCCGGGGGGGGGGGCGGAGACGGGGACGGGCCCCCCCCCCCGCGGCGGCCGCGGGGAGCACCCGCCCCCGGGCCCCGCCGAGACCCCCCCGTAAGAGTAAGAAG
>NZ_JBEYCF010000035.1:0-75361 GCF_040632605.1 Streptomyces sp. NPDC019224
GACTCTTCCGTGTCCGATTCCCGGCCGAAGCGGGTCAAGCAATTTCCGCTTTCCAGTTCTCCGCTTCCGCGTTTCCCTTTCCGGCGACTCCGACTTTATCAGAAGTTCTGAGTCGGAATTTCCACCCCCTCTTCGGAAGCTTCAGACGCACGAGTGCGCTCGCTGCTTCCCGGTGAGGCGGAGACGTAAACGTACTGGAGCGGGGCGCCCCGATGCAAATCGAGGGCCCCGCTCCGGAGTTCGCGCCTGTCGGAGGGTCAGACCTCGACGACGACGGGGAGGATCATCGGGCGCCGGCGGTAGGTGTCGGAAACCCACTTGCCCACCGTGCGGCGGATGAGCTGCTGGAGCTGGTGGGGCTCCATCACTCCGTCCTGGGCCGACTTGTTGAGCGCCTCTTCGATCTTCGGCACGACCGCGGTGAACGCCGCATCGTCGATACCGGAGCCCCGTGCCTGGAGGTGCGGGCCGCCCACGATCTTGCCCGAGGTGCTGTCGACCACCAGGAACACCGAGATGATGCCCTCGTCGCCGAGGATGCGGCGGTCCTTGAGGGAGGTCTCGGTGACATCGCCGACCGAGAGGCCGTCCACGTACACGTACCCCGCCTGGACCTTGCCGACGATCTTGGCCTTGCCGTCGATGAGGTCGACGACCACCCCGTCCTCGGCGATGACGATGTGGTCCTTCGGCACGCCGGTGAGGGCGCCCAGCTCGGCGTTGGCCCGCAGGTGGCGCCACTCGCCGTGGACCGGCATCAGGTTCTTCGGCCGGCAGATGTTGTAGAAGTACAGCAGCTCGCCTGCCGAGGCGTGGCCCGAGACGTGGACCTTGGCGTTGCCCTTGTGGACGACGTTGGCGCCCCAGCGGGAGAGGCCGTTGATCACGCGGTAGACCGCGTTCTCGTTCCCCGGGATAAGGGACGAGGCCAGGATGACGGTGTCGCCCTGGACGATGCGGATCTGGTGGTCGCGGTTAGCCATGCGGGACAGGGCCGCCATCGGCTCGCCCTGCGAACCGGTGCAGACGAGCACGACCTCGTCGTCCGGCAGATCGTCCAGGGTCTTGACGTCGACGACAAGACCGGCGGGGACCTTCAGATAGCCCAGGTCCCGGGCGATGCCCATGTTGCGGACCATCGAACGCCCGACGAAGGCGACCCTGCGGCCGTACTCGTGGGCCGTGTCCAGGATCTGCTGAATGCGGTGTACATGGCTGGCGAAGCTCGCCACGATGATGCGCTTCTGCGCGTTGGCGAAGACATTGCGCAGGACGTTCTGGATGTCCCGCTCGGGCGGTACGAAGCCCGGCACCTCCGCGTTCGTCGAGTCGGAGAGCAGAAGGTCGATGCCCTCCTCGCTCAGCCGGGCGAAGGCGTGCAGGTCGGTGAGGCGACCGTCCAGCGGGAGCTGGTCCATCTTGAAGTCACCGGTGGCGACGGCCATGCCGGCGGGGGTCCGGATGGCGACCGCGAGGGCGTCCGGGATGGAGTGGTTGACGGCGATGAACTCGCAGTCGAAGACCCCGATGCGCTCGCGCTGCCCCTCCGCGACCTCCAGGGTGTACGGACGGATGCGGTGCTCCTGGAGCTTGGCCTCGATCAGGGCGAGGGTCAGCTTGGAGCCGATGAGCGGGATGTCCGGCTTCAGACGGAGCAGGTACGGGACACCGCCGATGTGGTCCTCGTGGCCGTGCGTGAGGACGATGCCCTCGATGTCGTCGAGGCGGTCCCGGATGGTCGTGAAGTCCGGCAGGATCAGGTCGATGCCGGGCTGCTCCTCCTCGGGGAAGAGGACACCGCAGTCGACGATGAGCAGGCGGCCGCCGTACTCGAAGACCGTCATGTTCCGGCCGATCTCACCGAGACCGCCGAGCGGGGTGACCCGGAGGGCGCCCTTCGCGAGCTTCGGCGGGGTCCCGAGTTCAGGATGCGGATGACTCAAAAGACTCTCCTTACCACGCGCGCCACGTACCGCTTGGGCACGTGGCGCGCATGTCAATCGTGCACTTGCTGTTGTC
Organism: Streptomyces sp. NPDC019224; assembly: GCF_040632605.1. Classification (NCBI taxonomy): domain Bacteria; kingdom Bacillati; phylum Actinomycetota; class Actinomycetes; order Kitasatosporales; family Streptomycetaceae; genus Streptomyces; species Streptomyces sp. NPDC019224. The sequence continues at coordinate 2,020 of NZ_JBEYCF010000035.1, forward strand.
TTGGGTGGTGCTGGGGTGCGGTTGGTCCGCGTCTTCAGTTGTGGAGCACGTATTCAGTTGTGAAGTCCGTTGTCAGAGCTCTACCCCGCCGGCAGCGAGATCGATCTTGAGCTGAGCCGTTTCCTGCGCGGTGAGCTCGACCAGGGGCAGGCGCAGCGGGCCTGCCGGAAGGCCCTGCAGCGCCAGCGCGGCCTTGGTCGTGATCACACCCTGGGTGCGGAACATCCCGGTGAAGACCGGCAGCAGCTTCTGGTGGATCTCGGTGGCCTTCTGCACGTCCCCGCCGAGGTGGGCCTCGATGAGCGCCCGCAGGTCCGGCGTGACGACGTGGCCGACGACGGAGACGACGCCGACCGCGCCGACCGAAAGGAGGGGGAGGTTCAGCATGTCGTCGCCGGAGTACCAGGCGAGGCCGGACCGGGCGATGGCCCAGCTGGCCCGGCCGAGGTCACCCTTGGCGTCCTTGTTCGCAACGATGCGGGGGTGCTCGGCGAGCCGCACGAGCGTCTCGGTGTCGATCGGCACACCGCTGCGGCCCGGGATGTCGTACAGCATCACCGGCAGGCCGGTGGCGTCCGCGATGGCGGTGAAGTGCCGCAGCAGGCCCTCCTGCGGCGGCTTGTTGTAGTACGGGGTCACGGCGAGGAGGCCGTGAACGCCGCTGCGCTCGGCGGTGCGGGCCAGCTCGATGCTGTGACGGGTGTCGTTGGTGCCGATACCGGCGACGATGTGCGCCCGGTCGCCCACCGCTTCGAGGACTGCCCTGAGGAGCTGGTCTTTCTCCGCGTCGCTGGTGGTCGGGGACTCGCCGGTGGTGCCGTTGATGATCAGGCCGTCGTTGCCTGCGTCCACCAGGTGGGTGGCGAGCCGCTGCGCGCCCTCGATGTCGAGAGCGCCGTCCGCCGTGAACGGCGTGACCATAGCGGTGAGGACCCGCCCGAAGGGGGTCTGCGGAGTGGAGATCGGAGCCATGGGTAACACGCTACTCGTTGCTCGGCGCACAGTGCCCCCTCGGGGGGACAAGACAAGAGGAGCCCGGTACTGCCTGCTCGGGGGTTCAGGCAGTACCGGGTCCGTTTGATCAGCCTAGATGAACTTCTCGAAACGCCGCAATACGGACACCGCCCTACGGGGCGACACGCCCATTTTTGTTGAAGGCTGCATGGGTGAGCGGCATGAGGCGCGCCCAGTGAGCCTCCATCTGCTCCCCCACCATCTCGATCTCGCGCTGCGGGAACGACGGCACCTTCGCCATCTCGTGCTGCGTACGCAGGCCGAGGAAGTGCATCAGCGAGCGCGCGTTGCAGGTGGCGTACATCGTGGAGAACAGGCCGACCGGAAGCACCGCGCGGGCCACCTCGCGGGCCACGCCCGCGGCCAGCATCTCCTGGTAGGCCTCATAGGCCTGCCGGTAGGAGTCCTCCATGGCGCGGCTGGTGAGCGCGTGCTGCTCCGGGGTGCCCTCGACGAACTCGTACTTGCCGGGGCGTCCCTGCTGGATGAGCTTGCGGGACGTGTCGGGGACGTAGAAGACCGGCTGCAGCTCCCTGTAGCGGCCCGATTCCTCGTTGTACGACCAGCCGACGCGGTGCCGCATGAACTCGCGGAACACGAAGATGGGGGCGCTGATGAAGAAGGTCATCGAGTTGTGCTCGAACGGGCTCCCGTGCCGGTCCCGCATCAGGTAGTTGATGAGCCCCTTGGAGCGCTCGGGGTCCTTGGAGATCTCCTCCAGGGACTGCTCACCAGCCGTGGAGACTCGGGCGGCGAACAGGACGTCGGCGTCGCCCGCTGCGGATTTCACCAGGTCAACGGTGACATCGCTGCGAAAGTGGGCCTTAGTGGGCTCGGGGGTGTCGGTCACCGGCGGGGGTCCTTCCAATGGCGTCGCTCGGGCGGCGTCCACTCTACGGGCCGGGTCTCGCCCCGTTTACACCAGTACCGGCAGAGAATATTTTTAGGATTTCTTCGGACGAACCGGCGATTCGCGGCACCGAATGGGCCCGTCGTGCGTCTGACTCGGTAGCACCACCCGAAAAAGACTCCAAGGAGAGCCACCCCATGTTCCGCCGGCGTGAATCCGTCCCGTTCTCGTTCGTGGCCGAGGCCGACCGATTCCGCAGTAACGTCACTCCGCCGCCCCGCCCCCGCAGTACCGTCTCCGAGCGGGCGGGCCGCGTCCTGGTCGGTCTCGCCGTCGTCGCCGGCCTCGTCGGCTCGCTGCTTCTGGGCCTGCCGGCGCTGGGGCCCGAGCAGGCGCCGTCGCACACGCAGCAGACCGAGGCCGCGCACAAGCGCTGACCCGGACGGACCCCCTGGGGTGGTCCGTCCGGGCATCTCCTCGGTAGCCTCACCGGGCACAGCAATCGAGCGTGCTTGTGAGTGAGGATCAGTCGTGCCCCTGCCCTTCCTGACGGCCGACCGCGCGTTTGACGCGAACGCTGAGGACGTCGCGCTGCCGTTCGACGACCACGACAGCTGGCGGCGGCCCTACCGTCCCGGTCCGTGGCGGGTCGCCGCCGCGGCCGGTCTGCTGCTGCTCGCCTCGTTCATCCTGTTCGCCGGAATGATCATCGCGTTCGCAGGAGCACTGCCCGGAGCGGGGGCGTGCCTGGCGCTCGCCCTCGCGATCATCCTGTGCGCCCTGCGGATGCTGCGCATCGGCGCCTGGGTGAGCCGGCACGGTGTGCGCCGCGTCGGCTTCTTCCGGACGACGACCGTGCCGTGGAGCCGGGCGACCGCCGTACGGACGGTGCAGCAGCCGGTGAAGTGGCTCGGGTTCCCCCGTACCGTGCAGGGCCAGGCACTGATCGTCGTCCGCAAGGGCGGGGATGCGGTGCCGCCGCTGCTCACGGACTCCAACGCGGACTTCCTTGCGCGGGGGGAGGCGTTCGACCGTGCCGCCGACACGATTGAGGCGTGGGGGGATGAGTACCGGCCGCGGTAGCGGGGAACAGTGCCGTCCGGTGACTGAGGTGTCCTCAGTCACCGGACGGCTTCTTTTTGCTCAAACGCCGGACAGGCTGGATTGTCCGCCGGACGTGCTCGCCTTGTGCAAGGCGATCGCTCGTTGCATGGCCTTGCGGGCTCGGGGGGTGTCACGGGCGTCCTGGTAGGCCACCGCCAGGCGGAACCAGCAGCGCCAGTCGTCCGGGGTGTCCTCCGTCTCCTCGCGGCGGCGTTCGAACACCGCGTCGGCGGAGGCCCGGTCGATCCGGCCGCTGGGTGTACGCAGCAGTTCGTCGACCGGCAGGCCGCCCTCCGCGTCCAGTTCTGCGGCCAGGGCGTTGGCCCTGCGGACGAACTGGGTGTTCTTCCACAGGAACCAGATGCCGATCGCCGGCAGGACCAGCACGGCGAGCCCGAAGGTCACCGTGATCAGCGTGCCGTGCTCGATGAGCAGGACGCCACGGCTGCCGACCAGGACGAAATAGAAGACCAGGACGGCAGCGGTGACGACGTAAGTGATCTTTGCGCGCATGGCGGGGCCAGTCAGTTCAGGTCGAGGAAGTGTTCCAGGCCGAACGTGAGGCCGGGAGTGGTCACCACGCGGCGGGCGCCGAGCAGGATGCCCGGCATGAAGCTGCTGTGGTGCAGGGAGTCGTGCCGGATGGTGAGGGTCTCGCCCTCGCCGCCGAGCAGCACCTCCTGGTGGGCCAGCAGGCCGCGGAGCCGGACCGAGTGGACCGGGATGCCGTCGACGTCGGCCCCGCGTGCCCCGTCCAGCGCGGTGCTGGTGGCGTCCGGCTGAGGGGCGCAGTCGGCCTCGCGGCGGGCTGCGGCGATGAGCTGGGCGGTGCGAGCGGCGGTGCCCGAGGGCGCGTCGGCCTTGTTGGGATGGTGGAGCTCGATGACCTCGACGGACTCGAAGTAGCGGGCCGCCTGCTGGGCGAACTTCATGGTGAGGACCGCGCCGATGGAGAAGTTCGGTGCGATGAGCACACCGGTCTCCGGGGAGGCGGAGAGCCAGGTGTTCAGCTGCGCGAGCCGTTCGTCGGTCCAGCCGGTGGTACCGACCACCGCGTGGATGCCGTGGCCGACGCAGTACTCGAGGTTCTCCATCACCGAGGCGGGGGTGGTCAGCTCGACGGCGACCTGGGCACCCGTCTCCGCGAGGGTCTCCAACTTGTCGCCCCGGCCGAGTGCGGCCACCAGCTCCAGGTCGTCGGCGGCCTCGACGGCTCGTACCGCCTCGGAGCCGATACGGCCCCTGGCGCCGAGAACGGCCACGCGCAGCTTGCTCATTGCTCTGCTTCCTTACGGGAGGATCTGGGCACGGAGGTTTAGGCGACCGCTTCGTGGAGACGGCCTGCCTGCTTGTCCTTGAGCGGTCCGATGACGGACAGCGAGGGGCGGTGTCCGAGGATCTCGCCCGCCACCGAGCGGATGTCGTCCGGTGTCACCTCGCCGATACGGGCCAGCATCTCGTCGACCGACATCTGCTCGCCCCAGCACAGCTCGCTCTTGCCGATACGGTTCATCAGCGCGCTGGTGTCCTCCAGGCCGAGGACGGTGGAGCCGGAGAGCTGGCCGATGGCACGGCTGATCTCCTCGTCGCTGAGCCCGTCCGACGCGACCCGGTCGAGCTCGTCGCGGCAGATCTTCAGGACGTCGTGGACCTGGCTCGGGCGGCAGCCCGCGTACACGCCGAACAGGCCGCAGTCGGCGAAGCCGGAGGTGTACGAGTAGACGCTGTAGGCGAGGCCGCGCTTCTCCCGTACCTCCTGGAAGAGGCGGGAGCTCATGCCGCCGCCGAGGGCGGTGTTGAGAACGCCGAGGGCCCAGCGGCGCTCGTCGGTGCGGGCCAGGCCGGGCATGCCGAGGACCACGTGGGCCTGCTCGGTCTTGCGGCCCAGGACCTCGACCCGGCCGGCGGTGCGCAGGGCGCGGGAGCCCTCGCGGGGCGCGGTGGGGACGGCGTCGGTACGGGAGAGCGCGCCGGCCCGTTCGAACGCCTTGCGGACCTGGCGTACGACGGTGGCGTGGTCGATGTTGCCCGCGGCGGCGACGACGAGGCGGGTGGGGTCGTAGTGCTTCTTGTAGAAGCGGGCGATCTGGCCGCGGTTCAGGGCGTTGATCGTGTCGACCGTACCGAGGACGGGGCGGCCGAGCGGGGTGTCGCCGAGCAGGGTGTGCGCGAACAGATCGTGCACACAGTCGCCGGGGTCGTCCTCCGTCATCGCGATCTCTTCGAGGATCACACCGCGTTCGGCGTCGACGTCCTCGGGGTCGATCAGCGAGCCGGTCAGCATGTCGCAGACGACGTCGATGGCCAGCGGCAGATCTGTGTCGAGGACCCGCGCGTAGTAGCAGGTGTACTCCTTCGCCGTGAAGGCGTTCATCTCGCCGCCGACCGCGTCGATGGCGGAGGAGATGTCGAGGGCGCTGCGCTTGGCGGTGCCCTTGAAGAGGAGGTGTTCGAGGTAGTGCGTCGCGCCGTTCAGGGCGGGGGTCTCGTCGCGGGATCCGACGTTGGCCCAGATGCCGAAGGTCGCGGAGCGTACGGAGGGCAGGGTCTCGGTGACGACGCGGAGACCGCCGGGCAGGACCGTGCGGCGGACCGTGCCGATGCCGTTGCTGCCCTTGAGGAGCGTTTGGGTACGGGCGACGGCCCGCCCCTCCGAGGAGGGGCGGGCCGTCGTCGCGGAACTACGGGACGTCACTTGGCGGCGTCGTCCTTCTTCTCGTCTTCTTCACCCTCGATGACCGGGATGAGGGAGAGCTTGCCGCGGGAGTCGATCTCGGCGATCTCGACCTGGACCTTGGAGCCGACGCCGAGCACGTCCTCGACGTTCTCCACGCGCTTGCCACCGGCGAGCTTGCGGATCTGCGAGATGTGCAGCAGGCCGTCCTTGCCCGGCATGAGCGACACGAACGCACCGAAGGTGGTGGTCTTGACGACCGTACCCAGGTAGCGCTCGCCGACCTCCGGCATGGTCGGGTTGGCGATCGCGTTGATCGTGGCGCGGGCGGCCTCGGCCTGCGAGCCCTGCTGGGCACCGATGTAGATGGTGCCGTCGTCCTCGATCGTGATGTCGGCGCCGGTGTCCTCCTGGATCTGGTTGATCATCTTGCCCTTGGGGCCGATGACCTCACCGATCTTGTCCACCGGGATCTTGACGGTGATGATCCGCGGGGCGTTCGGGGACATCTCGTCCGGGACGTCGATGGCCTCGTTCATCACGTCGAGGATGTGGAGGCGGGCGTCACGGGCCTGCTTCAGCGCGGCGGCCAGGACCGAGGCGGGGATGCCGTCGAGCTTGGTGTCGAGCTGGAGCGCGGTGACGAACTGCTTCGTACCGGCCACCTTGAAGTCCATGTCGCCGAACGCGTCCTCGGCGCCGAGGATGTCGGTGAGGGCGACGTAGTGGGTCTTGCCGTCGATCTCCTGGGAGATCAGGCCCATGGCGATGCCGGCGACGGCGGCCTTGAGGGGCACACCGGCGTTCAGCAGGGACATGGTGGAGGCGCAGACCGAACCCATGGACGTCGAGCCGTTGGAGCCCAGGGCCTCGGAGACCTGGCGGATCGCGTAGGGGAACTCCTCGCGGGACGGCAGGACCGGCACGATCGCGCGCTCGGCGAGCGCGCCGTGGCCGATCTCACGGCGCTTGGGCGAACCCACGCGGCCGGTCTCGCCGACGGAGTACGGCGGGAAGTTGTAGTTGTGCATGTAGCGCTTGCGGGTCACCGGGGAGAGGGTGTCCAGCTGCTGCTCCATGCGCAGCATGTTGAGGGTGGTGACGCCCAGGATCTGGGTCTCGCCACGCTCGAACAGGGCGGAGCCGTGCACGCGCGGGATGGCCTCGACCTCGGCGGCCAGCGTACGGATGTCCGTGACGCCGCGGCCGTCGATGCGGATCTTGTCCTTGATGACGCGTTCGCGGACGAGCTTCTTGGTCAGCGCGCGGTAGGCACCGGAGATCTCCTTCTCGCGGCCCTCGAACTCAGGGAGGAGCTTCTCGCCCGCGATCTCCTTGATGCGGTCGAGCTCCGCCTCGCGCTCCTGCTTGCCGGCGATGGTGAGCGCCTTGGCGAGCTCGGTGCTGACGGCCTTGGTGAGGGCCTCCAGGACGTCGTCCTGGTAGTCGAGGAAGACCGGGAACTCACCGGTGGGCTTGGCGGCCTTGGCGGCGAGGTCGGACTGGGCCTTGCAGAGCGCCTTGATGAAGGGCTTCGCGGCTTCCAGACCGGCGGCGACGACCTCTTCGGTCGGGGCCTCGGCGCCGTCCTGGACGAGCTGGATGGTCTTCTCGGTGGCCTCGGCCTCGACCATCATGATCGCGACGTCGCCGTCCTCCAGGACGCGGCCCGCGACGACCATGTCGAAGACGGCGTCCTCGAGCTCGGTGTGCGTCGGGAAGGCGACCCACTGGCCCTTGATCAGGGCGACACGGGTGCCGCCGATCGGGCCGGAGAAGGGCAGGCCGGCCAGCTGCGTGGAGCAGGAGGCGGCGTTGATCGCGATGACGTCGTACAGGTGGTCCGGGTTGAGCGCCATGACCGTCTCGACGATCTGGATCTCGTTGCGCAGGCCCTTGGCGAAGGAGGGGCGCAGCGGGCGGTCGATCAGACGGCAGGTGAGGATCGCGTCCTCGGAGGGGCGTCCCTCGCGGCGGAAGAACGAGCCGGGGATCTTGCCCGCGGCGTACTGCCGCTCCTCGACGTCCACCGTCAGGGGGAAGAAGTCGAGCTGGTCCTTGGGCCGCTTGGAAGCGGTGGTGGCCGACAGCACCATGGTGTCGTCGTCCAGGTACGCGACGGCGGAGCCGGCGGCCTGCTTGGCCAGGCGACCGGTCTCGAAGCGGATGGTGCGGGTGCCGAAGGTTCCGTTGTCGATAACGGCCTCGGCGTAGTGGGTCTCGTTCTCCACTAGTGAATTCTCCATACTCGTCGTCTTTTGTCCGGGCGCCCGTGTGGCGCCGGACAGAGCGGAGAAGCGCGCCGTGTATGCGGGGCCGGTCTTCGATCGAAGCTCCCGGGCGTTGTCCCGGGGGCCACTACCGAGGACCGGCGGCGGCTGTGCGGCGCCTCTCCTCGTCTGTTGTTGTACGTCCAGGTTACTGAGGTTGCCCCCGGTACCGCACGTACGGCAAAGGGAGCGGCCCCCTGGGTGAGGGAACCGCTCCCTTGCGCAGCGTCCTTACTTGGCGCCGCCGGCCGCACCGCGGCGGATGCCGAGGCGGTCGACGAGCGTACGGAAGCGCTGGATGTCCTTCTTGGCCAGGTACTGCAGGAGGCGGCGACGCTGGCCGACCAGGATCAGCAGACCACGGCGGGAGTGGTGGTCGTGCTTGTGCGTCTTGAGGTGCTCCGTCAGGTCCGAGATGCGGCGCGAGAGCATGGCGACCTGAACCTCGGGGGAACCGGTGTCGCCCTCCTTCTGCGCGAACTCGGTCATGATCTGCTTCTTCGTAGCGGCGTCGAGCGGCACGCGGTACTCCTCTTGGTGTTCGATGCGCCCACGAGTGCCCCTGGTCTGGTTCTCAGGGGAGCTTGGGTGACTCGGGAGCGAGGGTCCGATGGGCGCAGTTCCCAGAGCGAACCGGGAACGCGTACACAAACGGCCACAGCCAGACTACCAGCCGCCCGGACCGGCCCCGACGGTGTCAGCCGGTGAGCGCCCTCGCACGGGCGAAGAGGTCGAGGACCGCGAGGCAGAGCGGGAGAAGGGAGAGCAGGAGCGCGCTCTCCGCCAGGTCGAGGAATCTGCCCCAGAAGGGGGAGAGGCCCTTGCGCGGGACGCTCGCCCCGGCGGCGGTGAGGAGTACGGCGCCCGCGGCGAGCACCGCGCACAGTCCGGTCGTACGGGGATACGGGGCCGGGCCGGCTCCGTGGACGGCCAGGGCGAGGCCGGTGGTCAGGGCGGCGAGGGCGCCGATGCCCGCCGCCAGCAGGCAGACGACCTGTGCGGTGTAGCGGAAGAGGCGGGCGCGCAGCAGCAGCGCGAGCCCGGCGGTGAGGGCGAGGAGGCGGCCCCAGGTGTCGCCGGAGGCGCCGAGCACGGCGGCGGCCGCCGCGGCCAGGCCCGCGCAGCCGCCGGCCAGGCCGAGCAGCAGTTCGTGGCCGCGCCACGCCCGGTCCGCGACGAGGCGGGTGTCGACGGGGGCGAGGGGCGGGTCCGCGCCCGCTTCGGGGTCCGTGTCCTCGTCGGTGGGCGTGGCGGCGGGCCGGGCCGGCGCGTACCCGGTCGGGAGACGGGCGAAACGGGCGGAGAGGCCGGGCAGGAACGCGATGAGCCCGAGGGCGGCGGGCACGCAGACCGCGGCCGTGGCAGTGGCGGAGGCTTCGGTGAGGATCGCGCCGAAGGCGGCCAGCGCGCCGGCGCCGGCCAGGAAGGCGGCGCCCACGAAGGGGGCGTCGCCGCGCGGGGCGAGCGCGGTCAGGGCGGCGGAGGCGACGAGGACGGCGATGCAGCCGAGCAGGAACTGCAGCCGCCCCGCTCCGCGGTCCGGGTCGGGGGCGATGAGGCCGGAGCCCGCGAGGAGGACAAGGGGCAGGGCGCCGAGACCGAGCGCTGCGGCGGTGGCGCGATCGGCGTATACCCGGGCGCGCACCCCCGCGACAGTGGTCAGCAGGAGTCCCGCGACGCCGGCGACGGCTCCGGGCGGGCCGTGCATGTCGTGGCGGACCGGATCGGCCCGCCACAGGACGAGGGCGGCCAGGAGGAGGAGCAGCGCACCGGCCGCCGGGGCCGCGCAGCGCAGCAGCTCGTCGCTCCACAGGTGGCGGTCGCGGCCGACGGCCGAGGCCACGGCGTCCGCGACGTCGTCGAAGACGGGCGGGGGCAGCGAGGCGGCGAAGGGGCGCAGGGTGAGGAGTTCGCCGTCGAGGACGCGTTGCGCGGCGAGGGTGCGGGCGCCGTCCAGGACCGTGCCGTCGAGGCGCACGAGGTGGTGGCCGGGGGGTGCGGTGGGCGCCCCGGCCGGACCGGTGAGGCGGAGGATCTCCGGCCAGACGTCGGCGGCGGCGATGTCCTCGGGCAGGGCGACGTCGACCCGGCTGTCGGGGGTGACGACGGTGACCCGGCAGAAGCCGGTCGTTGCGGTCGGACTCACGTGTCGGGGGCCCCTGTTCGTCGCTGGTCGGCGGTGTCCGCACGATGGGCGGGCCACCCTATCGGGCGGAACGGGGCGAAGGCTGACAGTGCGTAGGATCACGGGCGCTCCGAGGCGGGCCGGTGGGGGCGCGAGGTCATCGGTGCCGGTGTGATCGCATCCGCCTGTGCGCGGCCCACGCTGAGCCGACCGCCCGCTTTCCCCCTTTTCGCCCGTCCTACGCCCGCCCGCACCCAAGGATCGATGTACCGGTGAGCCAGATCGTCGTGAAGCGTCCGCCTCGCACCCTGCCGCAGGAAGTTCCCACGAAAGAGGTGTTGTTGGAGCCGCCTCCGGTGTTGCCGCGCGGGGAGCGCGAGGGGGTGCTGATGCAGCTCCTTCCGGTACTGGGCATGGCTTCGTCGGTGGTGTTCTTCTTCTCACCGCAGGCGCCGCGGTTCATGCGGGTGATGGGTGTGCTGATGCTGGTGTCGACGCTGGCCATGGTGGTGGCCCAGGTCGTCCGGTACCGCCGCGGGACGCAGGGGCGCACAGCTGACGTGCGGCGGGACTACCTCGGCCGGCTGGCGCGGGTCCGCCGTGCGGTGCGGCGGACGGCACGGGCGCAGCGGGACGGCCTGCTGTACACGCATCCCGCTCCGGACCAGTTGTGGTCGGTGGTCGCCGAGGGCAGCCGGGTGTGGGAGCGGCGGCCCGGCGACGCGGACTTCGGGCTGGTGCGGATCGGGCTCGGCAGGCAGCGGCTCGCGACGCCGTTATGCGTGCCGGAGGAGGCTTCGGGTGAGCCGGATCCGGTGTGCGAGGACGCGGTGCGGCGGTTCGTGGCGGTGCACGGTTCGCTGGACGGCCTGCCGGTGTGCGTCTCGCTGCGGGAGGCGTACCGGGTGCGGCTGAGCGGTTCGGCGGAGCCGGTGCGGTCGGCCGCGCGGGCGCTGGTGGCCCAGCTGGTGACGCTGCACTCGCCGCGGGATCTTGTGGTGGCGGTCATGGCGGCTCCGGAGGCGGTGGGGTGCTGGGACTGGGTGAAGTGGCTGCCGCACGTCCAGCTGCCGGGCGAGGTGGACGGGGCTGGTACGAAGCGGCTGTTCGTACGGGAGCCGGCCGGCCTGGAGCCTCTTCTCGGCGGGCTGCTGGAGGGGCGGGGGCGCTTCGGGCCGGAGGGGACACCGCCGGCGGACCGGCCGCATGTGGTGGTGGTCCTGGACGGGGCGGTGGTGGCGCCTGGTTCGGTGCTGGGTGCGGCCGGGGGCGTGCAGGGGGTGACGCTGATCGAGGTGGCCCCCGGTGACGCGGAGGGGCCGCGCGGTGCTCTGCCGGTGCTGGTGCGTCCCGGTCTGCTGAAGGTGGGCCATCAGCTGGATGGGCTTGCGCCACTGCCGGGGGTGCGTCCCGGTCTGCTGGAGGTGGGATCCGAGGCGGGGGACGGCGTGCCGGACGGGCTGTCGCTGTCCGCGGCGGAGGCGCTGGCCCGGCGGCTGGCCCCGTTGCGGGCCGGCGGACGGGACGGGGACGGACCGCTGCTGGCCGAGCTGGACTTCACGGACCTGCTGGAGCTGGGCGACGCGGGCGCGGTGGATGTGGAGCGGACGTGGCGGCCGCGGCCGGTGGCGGAGCGGCTGCGGGTACCCATCGGGGTGGGCGAGGACGGTGACCCGGTGATGCTGGACCTGAAGGAGGCGGCGCTCGACGGGATGGGGCCGCACGGTCTGTGTGTGGGAGCGACCGGATCGGGGAAGTCCGAACTGCTGCGGACCCTGGTGCTCGGTCTCGCGGTCACTCATCCTTCCGAGACGCTGAACTTCGTGCTCGCGGACTTCAAGGGCGGCGCGACGTTCGCCGGGATGGCGGGAATGCCGCATGTGGCCGCCGTCATCACCAATCTGGCCGACGACCTGGCGCTGGTCGACCGCATGGGCGACGCGCTGCGCGGCGAGCTCCAGCGCCGCCAGGAGCTGCTGCGGGCGGCGGGCAACTTCGCCGGTATCCACGACTACGAGCGGGCGCGGGCGGCGGGCGCGGCGCTCGAGCCGCTGGCCTCGCTGGTGCTGGTCATCGACGAGTTCTCCGAATTGCTCACCGCCAAACCCGACTTCATCGACGTGTTCATCCGGATCGGCCGCATCGGCCGGTCACTGGGGGTGCATCTGCTGCTGGCGTCCCAGCGGCTTGAGGAGGGCAGGCTGCGAGGTCTTGAGACCTATCTCTCGTACCGGATCGGGCTGCGGACGTTCTCGGCGGAGGAGTCGCGTGCCGCGCTGGGGGTGCCGGACGCCTACGACCTGCCGCCGGTGCCCGGTTCGGGGTTCCTGAAGTCCGGTACGCGGGAGATGACGCGCTTCAAAGCGGCGTACGTCTCGGGGCCGTACCGGCCGGGCGGTCGCGGGCCCGTCCTGGGGCAGGTGCCGGGCGGGCGCACGGCGGCGTTGTTCCGTGCGCTGCCGGTGCCGGTGGCGGACGAGCCCGTCGCCCCGGCCATCGCTCCCCCGGCCCGCGAGGAGGACGCCCTCGCGGACACCGTGCTCGACGTGGTGGTGCGACGGCTCGAGGGGCAGGGGGTGCCCGCCCATCAGGTGTGGCTGCCCCCGCTGGACCGGGCCCCCGGTCTGGACGAGTTGCTGCCGGAACTCGCGACGGACCCGGAGCGCGGCTTCACCGTCACGGGTGACGGCGCACCCGGTGTGCTGACCGTCCCGCTCGGGCTCGTCGACAAGCCGTTCGAGCAGCGGCGCGAGGTGCTGTACCGGGACTTCTCGGGGGCGGCGGGGCACATGCTGGTGGTCGGCGGCCCGCAGTCCGGGAAGTCGACGGTGCTGCGCACCCTGGTCATGTCCTTCGCGCTCACCCACACCCCGCGCGAAGTGCAGTTCTACGGGCTCGACTTCGGCGGTGGCGCGCTCTCCTCGCTGTCGGGGCTGCCGCACGTGGGCCAGATCGCCTCCCGGCTGGACCCCGAGCGGGTGCGGCGCACGGTCGCCGAGGTGGCGGGGGTGCTGCGCGGCCGCGAGGAACTGTTCCGCGCGCGGGGCATCGGCTCCATGGCCGCGTACCGGCGCGAGCGGGCCCGGGGCGGGCTGCCCGGTGAGGCGTGGGGTGATGTCTTCCTGGTCGTCGACGGCTGGGGCGGCTTCCGCACGGAGTACGAGGAGCTGGAGCCGGTCGTCACCGACATCGCCGCCCGTGGCCTCGGTTACGGGGTGCATGTGGTCCTCACGGCCGCCCGTTATCTGGAGGTGCGGGCCGCACTGAAGGACCAGCTGACCGGACGGCTCGAACTGAGGCTCGGTGACGTCTCGGACTCCGAGTTCGACCGGAAGGTCGCCGCCCAGGTGCCCACCGGTGTGCCGGGCCGTGGGCAGGTGGCGGAGGGGCTGCACTTCATGGCCGCGCTGCCGTGCACCGGTCGGACGGACGACGCGGCGTGCCTCGCGGACCGTACGGCGGCACTGGTCGAGCGGATCGGGGCGGACTGGTCGGGACCGACGGCGCCGCCCGTCCGGCTGCTGCCCACCGTGCTGCGGGCCGAACGGCTGCCCAAGGGGGACGAGTTCCCCGAACGGGGGGTCGCGATCGGTATCGCCGAGACCGATCTGGAACCGGTGTTCGTCGACTTCGACGCCGATCCCTTCCTGCTCGTCTTCGGTGAGGGCGAATCGGGGAAGACGGCTCTTCTGCGTCTGCTCGCCCGGCAGATCGCCCGCCGCTACTCCCCCGACGAGGCGAAGCTCGTGGTCGGTGACTACCGGCGTGGGTTGCTGGGCGCTCTGCCGGAGAGCCATCTGCTGGAGTACGCGCCTACTCCGGACACGCTGAGGACGCATATGGAGGCGTTGGCAGGGGTGTTCGCGCGGCGCCGGCCGCCGGCGGACGTCACGCCCCGGCAACTGCGGGAGCGCAGTTGGTGGACGGGCCCGCGGATCTTCGTCGTCGTCGACGACTACGACCTGGTCGCGACGGGTACGGGCAGCCCGCTGGCCGCTCTGGCCGACTGCCTGCCATTCGCCCGTGACACCGGGGTGCGCTTCGTCGTCGCGCGCAACTGCGCCGGGGCCTCGCGCGCGATGTACGAGCCGTTCCTCCAGCGCCTCAAGGAGCTGGGCGCGCAGGGCGTGGTGCTGTCGGGCGACCCTGCGGAGGGCGATCTCGTCGGGTCGGTGCGCGGGCGGCCGATGCCGCCGGGGCGCGCGTGCCTGACGACCCGGCGCGGCGGGAACAGGCTCGTGCAGACCGGCTGGCTGCCGGAACGGGGGTGAGCGTCACCGGCTCGGCGAGCCGGAGCGGGGGTTCGGCGGACCGGCTTCCCCGCCGCGGCGTTGCCTGTACGGTGCCGTGCAGAGCCAGGTACGGAAAGGAACCCTCACGATGGGCACGCAGGCGGAGAAGGACGAGCTGTACGCACTCGACATCTCTGGGGTGGAGTGGCTGAGTGCGCCCGGGACCGAGCAGGACGAGGAGCGCGTCGAGATCGCGCACCTTCCCGGCGGGGCGGTGGCCATGCGGTCCTCTCTGGACCCGGACACCGTGCTCAGGTACACGGAGGCCGAGTGGCGTGCCTTCGTCCTGGGCGCCAGGGACGGCGAGTTCGACCTGAAGTAGTCATGGCCGGGTACACGAAGGGGGCACGTTCGGGTGAACGTGCCCCCTTCGTGCGGCCGGCCCCGGCCGGATCGGCTCAGGACCGGCCGGCTCGGCTCAGTACGCCTCGGTGAACAGACGCGAGGACCGGAGGTCCGTGGCCCGGTAGTGGTCCTTGCCGGTCTCGATGATCCTCGCGACCTCTTCCAGCCGGCCCTTCATGTGGTCGGCCTTGCCCCGGTACTTGTGCTGGAGCGCCACGTACTCGGCGTGTGCCTGGCCGTCCCAGGTGTCGGTGACGACCTTGAGCGCGCCGTCCATCTCCTCCAGGTCCTGGCAGATGTTCCGAGAGACCGCGCGGATGCGGTTGGCGACCTCCTGGACGCTCTCGTACCTGACCTTGGTGTTCGGGTCGTTCCCCATGGGGTTTCCTCTGGTCGTATCGGGGAACGGCGTCCGGTTCAGACGCCGTTCAGGGCGGAGGAGCTGCCCGTGGAGGCCGGTTCCCGTACCGCCTTGAAGGCCGCGCGGACCTCCTCGTCGTTGGCGTGGCTGAGGTTCCTGGTGCCGTCCACGGCGTGCAGCAGTACGCCGAGGAGGCGGCGGATCTCGTCGTGGTCCTCGTTGATCACGAGCTGGGCCGAGGTGAATCCGGAGGCGCCGGCGCCGGTCCAGCCGGCCCCGACCGTCGCAAGGACGTCGGCCAGCTCCCGGGCCTGCCGGGACACCGCCTCGGCCGTATGGACGATCTTGTTCCTCGCCTGGACGACCGGATCGTCGGCAAGCGCGAATCCACTCGCGGGGCTGGTCATACGAGGTCCTCTCTCTGGGCCGTTCAGGCGGCTCAGGCTAGTCAGTTCACCGCCCGGCCCCGGACACCGCCGAGGCACGGTACGGGCGCGCGAAGGGGGCCTGCCGGGACCGTCCGGCTCACCTCGTGCGGCGCCGGCGCAGGTCCCGGGTGACGGCCGCCGCGCCCGTCACCGCACCGGTCAGCAGGACCGCGAGGGCCATGGCCCAGGCGGCGTAGCGCCGATCGCGCTGCTGCGGGGTCTCCGCCGTCGACAGGGGCGCCGGGTCGGGTGCCCGGGCTCCGGAGGGCGGTGTGTCGGGGTGCGGGACGTCCTGCGGGGAGTCGTCGCCGGACAGCGCGCGGACCGGGTCGACTACACCCCATCCGACGAAGTCGTCACGGCCGTTGACGGAGCGTTCTGCGGTCTGTTCGATACGGGCGGCGATCTGCGCGGCCGTCCAGTGCGGGTACTTGGCGCGCATCAGTGCGGCGACCGCGCTGACGTACGGGGCGGAGAAGCTCGTTCCGCTGTCGGCGCAGTGGCCGTGGCCGGGAACGGTGGAGACGATGTCGACGCCCGGAGCGGCGACGTCGACGAAGGTCCCGGGCCTGGAGAAGGGCGCGCGTTCGTTGTCGCGGTCGGACGCGGCGACGGCGAGGACGCCGGGGAACGCGGCGGGATAGGTGGGCGTGCGGGTGCCGTCCATGCCGTTGTTGCCGGCCGAGGCGACGACCACGATGTCCCGGCGGACGGCCTCGGCCACCGCGCGTCCCAGGGCCGAACCGGCTGCCCGCGGCCGGGTGGTCTCCTGGGAGATGTTGATGACCTGGGCGCCCCTGGCGAGGGCGTGGAGGATCGCGGCGGCCATCGAGGCGTCGGTGCCGCTGTCGCGCGCGTCGTTCTGGCGGACGGGGATGACGGTCGCCCCGGGGGCGAGCCCGACGAAGCCGGTCCCTTCGCGGGGGCGGGCGGCGATGATGCCGGCGACCTCGGTGCCGTGGCCCACCGCGTCGTCGGTGCCGTCACCGCGTCCCAGCAGGTCGGCGCCGGCGGCGGTGTCCACCGCGCCGGCGAGTTGCGGGTGGGTGTCGTCCACCCCGGTGTCGATGACGGCGACGCGGACGCCCTCGCCCCGGGTGTCGTGCCACAGCTCGTCCAGGAGCACTCGCTGCAACGACCAGGGGCGGCCCTCGAACTGCCGCTTCGCCGGGAAGGCACACGCGCCGCCGTCCGAGCCGGTGGCCGCTTGCGCGGGCTGGGCCACGGCCAGGGTGGTCAGCGCGGCGACGGCCGCCGCCGTCCGCGTCGTCGTCCGGTACGCCATGGCTGTTCGTTCTCCTCTGCTGTCAGGAACCCTGTGGGCGGCGCGCGCTGGTGGTGTCGAGCCGTGGGCCCCTGGGAAGGAACTCCGACCATGCGGCCGGTACGAGGGCGGGCTTCACTTCGCCGTAGCCGAGCCGGATCTGCGCCTCGTTGCCCCGTCCCGGCCCGGAGGAGCCGCTCGGGCCGTGGGGCACATCGCCGGCCGGTGGCCCGCTGGGTCCGTCGGCGCCGGGCGCGGAGCGCCCGGCATCGCCGTCGCCGTTCCCCTGAACCGCGTACCTCAATCCGGTGTCCGTCACCAGGAAGAGTGATCCGTCGGGCCTGGTCTGCCTGCCCCGCACCTGGGTGTACAGGAGTCCGCTGCCGGGGGTGACGTACGTGTTCGTGCCGCCCGCGCCGACGGACGCGGGGTAGGCGGTGCCCGCCCAGGTGCTCAGGATGGTGCGGCCCCTGCCGTCCGTTCCTCGCAGTACGGAGCAGAGGGTGTTCCGGTGCGCGGTGTCGCCCCGGACGGCCTTGTGGGCGGGCCAGTGCGCGGCCTGGCCGGCGAAGGGGACGGGGTTGGGCACGAAGTCCTGCAGCCCGGCGTGGTACGCCGTGCCGGCCTGATCTAGGGGGGCGGTCTGCGGGGAGTTGACGAGCAGCCAGGCAGTGAACTCCGAGACCCGCTGGACCTTCCG
The DNA here is from genome assembly GCF_040632605.1 of Streptomyces sp. NPDC019224. Lineage (NCBI taxonomy): Bacteria > Bacillati > Actinomycetota > Actinomycetes > Kitasatosporales > Streptomycetaceae > Streptomyces > Streptomyces sp. NPDC019224. The sequence goes on from NZ_JBEYCF010000035.1 coordinate 19,447, forward strand.
GTCGAGCACCACGTAGTACGCGGGTCCCGCGCCGGTCGTGGTCCGCAGCACCGCGCCGATCCGGTTCTCGCGCGGGGACAGGTGGCCCTCGACGCGGGCGGGGGCGCCGGGCTCGCCGGGGATCACGGGGAAGGTGACCGGGCTGCCGGTGTGGAGGGTGGCGAGCCACTCGCCGGTGACGGGCTGCGGCCGGGCACCGCCGACCAGGGCGTCGGTGAGGTGGCCGAGGTCGGCGGGCCGCTCGTCGACACGGTATTTGGTGCCCCGGGCATCGACGAGGTACCGGGTGCCGTGCGGGTCGCGTACGTAGAGCACCTGGCCGCCGGTGAGCCGGTTCGGGCCCTCGGTGAGCCGGTGGTCGCGGGCGGCGAGGACGAAGCCGGCCTTCTGCACACCGGCGCCCTTGCCTCCCGGCCGTACGCAGACGGCCCACCGCTTGGCGGTGCCCGCGTCCTCCTTGTCCGGGAGCCGGTCGGGGGCGTACGGAATGCCCAGGACCGGGCCGCGCGGGGGCTTGCCCGCGTCGAGGACGTCGTCGGCGACCTGGACGACGCCGTAGTTGTCCGGAGCGAGCAGCAGCCGCGCCGATGCGAGGTTCAGCACGGGGTGCAGCCGGGTACGGCGATGGGCGCCCCGGCCGGTGGTGAGCACCACGTAGCGGGTGGTCGACGTCTTGCCGACGACGACCTTGACGCCGGGGCGGTCCCAGTCCTTCGGTGCGATCGGACGGAACATGCCGTAGGCCCCGAAGCCCGCGAGGAGCAGGGCGCCGGCGAGAACGCCCGGCAGGACGGCGCGCAGCGGGCGCGGAGCGCCCTCGTCGGAGCTTGAGGGCGAGGGCTGGAGAAAGGCGGCCAGGGTCCTCCTCTTCACAAAGGTGTACGCGTTCAGTTCATCCCGTCGGGTCACCATGGCCCGGCCTGCCTTCCCTGTCCGCCCGTGCCGCACACCGACGGACGCTCACCGCTCGCAACCCGGCGGGGCTCCCCGCCGCCGTCGACCACTATGCCGTCCGGGCCTGCGTGTTGACCGAGTACCGGTACGCTGTTCGCTCTCGCCGGAGGCCCCGGCGGGACGGGCGCGGCGCGGGCCGGGCCTGTGTGAACGGGGGCATGTCACGATGACGTCCAGAGGTGGCGCGCGCTGGAACCGACGTGCGGGACCGATCGGAACTTTTCGATTGCAACAGCTGGTGCTGTTCGAAATCGCGGTTGCGGTTCTGCTGTGTGCCTGGGTCGTCGGGCCTGTACTGCTGGGGCCCGCGGGGGTGGCGGCCGCGGTGCTCGTGGTCCTCGCCGCCGTGCGCCGGCGTCGTCGCTCCCTCCCGGCGTGGCTGGGCACGGTCGTCGCGTTGCGGACGCGGGCCCGGAGGGCCGCCTCGCAGCTGCCGGCGACCGGCGCTGCGGGCGCAGCCTCCCCGGTCGCCCCGTTGACCGAATGCGTACCGGCCTTGCACACCTGCTCGTTCACACACCGGGACCGGCGGCCGGTCGGCATGGTCGGCGACGGCACGCACCTCACGGTGGTCCTCCGGGTCGACGCGCAGGACACGGTGCTGCGGGCGGACCGGACCGTACGGCCGCTGCCGCCGGGGCTCGTACGGGAGGTGATGGACGTCGACGGCATCCGGCTGGAGTCGGCGCGGATCGTGCAGCACACCCGGACCGCCCCCGCCCCGCACCTTCCCGGTGATGCGGTCGCCACGCTCAACTACGCCCCCTTGCAGGCCCGTACGGGGTCACCGGCGGTACGCCTCACCTGGATCACGCTGACGCTCGACCCGGAGCTCTGCCCGGAGGCCGTACGGGCCCGCGGCGGCGGCCTCGCCGGGGCGCAGCGGTGCCTGCTGCGGGTGGCCGAGCAGTTGTCCGGCCGCCTGACCGGGGCGGGGTTCGGCGCGACGGTGCTGACGGAGCAGGAGCTCGGCTCGGCGCTCGCCGCCGCGGCCTGTGCGGATACCGCGGCGACGGTCGGCGACGGTTCCGCGCCGCCCGTGCCGCCCGCCCGCCGCACCCGGGAGACCTCGAGGACCTGGAGCTGCGACGGGCGTTGGCACACCGCGTACTGGGTGCGCCGCTGGCCCCGCTCCGGCAACGCGCCGATGCCCCGGCTCGTCGCACTGCTCACCTCGGTCCCCGCACTGGCCACGACGTTCAGCCTCACGCTGGCACGGGGCGACCGGCAGGAGGTCGCCGCCTCGGGGCACCTCCGGATCAGCGCCCGCAGCGGCGAGGAACTTCGCGCTGCGCGGAGCGAGTTGGAGCGCGTCGCGCGTGGGGTGCGGGTCTCGCTCGTGCGACTCGACCGCGAGCAACTGCCCGGGGTGCTCGCCACGCTGCCGCTGGGGAGGACCCGCTGATGGCGTCGGCCGGGCGCGCGCGGGGCAGGCTGGGGTTCGGGCCGGTCGGCCCGCGTCGGCGGCGGTACACCATCGGGCCCGAGCAACTGGATTCGCTGACCCTGCCGGTGGGCGACGACGGGGTGGTGATCGGCGTGGACGAGGAGGGCTTCCCCGCCGTACTCGGTCTCAACCGGCCGTCCGCGTACGACATCACGCTCGTCGGCGGGCTGTGGACGGCGCAGGTGCTTGCCCTGCGGGCAGCGGCGACGGGGGCCCGGATCGTGGTGGAGACGGCGCGGTCGCATGCCTGGGCGAGCCTGGCGCGGGCCACCGGCGACAGCGGCTGTGTGGCGCTGCACGAGGTCGGCCGGGTGCCTCAGCCGGGCGCATCGGCGGCATCGCCGGTCGTCGTGGTGCGGGACTGCGGCATGCGGCCGCCGCACGGGCGGGCCGTGCCGGGGCCGTGGCAGTCGGTGGTGACGCTGCTGCCGTATCTGGGCGCGGCGGCGCCCGGGCTGCTGGGAAAGGCGTCCCTGGTCGGCGTCCAGCGCGTATCGCCCGAGGAAGCGGAACAGGTCGGGCACCTCATGCGACTGCCGGCCGACGCGGTCCGCGCGCTGCCCGCCCTGGAGGACGGGGCCACCCTCTGGTGCACGCGGCGAGAGAGCCGACTGGTGACGACCCGGCCGACGGACGCCGAGTCGGGACTGCTGGGCGCCGCACGCCGGGTGGATTGACGGTCCCCGCCCTGCCTGACCGACTCTGCCTGGTAGCAGGGGCAGGACAGTCGGCATTCCCGTTGCACTTGTACGCATTTGACCGCTTTGATTTCCATTGCGTGCCGCACTCAGTCCACTTGGGTGCAGTACGTGACGTACGGGACAGCGTTCGCGGTGCCGTACGGCCTGCCGTGGCGGCCCTCCTGGCGATTAGGGTGGGTCCGGACGCGGCAGAGAACCTGCGGGCAGGCCATGTGCGTCCCAGGGGTAGAGCCGGGCGGTTCGCGTTACGGGAACGCCCCCACCCACCACGGCACAAGGGTGCTCGACCACACCAGGAGGCAAAGTGAACGGCGATCGGAACGAGATGCGCGAGGGCTGGGACAAGCCCGTCGACGAGTCGTCCGACGCGGAGCCCGCCGATGCGACGGGTGAGTTCACCATCGACTACACCCCGCCCGCCTGGTATACGCAGAACGCACCGGGCGCCTCCTCGGACGGGGCCGGCACCCCGCCGGCACCGCCCCCGCCGCCGAGCGGAGAGCCGGTGCCGCTGCCTCCGCCGACGGCACACCGCGGCTTCGACCCCGACTGGACGCCGGCCCCCCCGGAGCCCTCCGACAGCAGCGACCTGGAGAGCGGCGCCACCATGCGGTTCTCGGCCGCCGCGCTGAAGCAGGAGATCGCGGAGCGTGAGGCGGCCGCCGAGGCGGTGAGCAGCGGCGCGCCGTCCGGCGCCGAGGGCGACTCCTCCGCTGCCGATTCCGGTTCGGACGACGCGGTGACGGGTACGCCGGGCGCGGACGCACGGGACGACGACGCCGCGGGCAGGGTCTTCGGCCTCGAGCCCGAGGAGGCGGAGGCCCCGGCCCCGGCCCCTGCCCCTGCCTCGGTGCACGCGGACGACGAAGCCGGCTTCACGCCGGCCGGCGCGCCCTCGGAGCCGTACGCCTCCGGACCGGCCGCTGCCGCCCCCTCGGACACCGGCCCGTCCGAGGCCTCGCCGCTCGACGCCACCGCAACGGGCGCCGCCGAGGTCGGCTCCCCCCGGGCGGACGACGACGCAGCGGCCGACGACGCACCGTCGGGCGCAACCTCCTCCGAGGCCGCCCCGCCCACCGCCGCCTCGTCCAGCGTCACGCCGTCCGACACCCCCGCCTCCGGTGCCGCCCCGGATGCGGTCCCCGGCGGCGTGCAGGCCGGCAGCGCACCGCAGAACGCCACGCCCTGGGCTCCGGCTCCGGCGCAGGGCGGTCTCCCGCCGCTGCCGCCCGAGTTCCGGCCGGCAGCCCCGCAGCCGCAGGCCCAGCAGCCCGAAGCCGTACAACCGCAGGCCCCGGGCCCGGCCCCGACGCCGGCCCCCGACCCCGCCCCGACCCCGCCCCCTGCCCCTGCCCCACAGTCCGGCTACGGCTTCCCCCAGCAGCCCCAGCAGCCGGAGCCACAGGCCCAGCCGCACCAGGCCGCCCCGGCGGCCGGTCTCCCGGCGCAGCGCCCGCAGCCGCCCGCACCTCAGGCCCTGCAGGCCCCCGAGCCGCAGGCCGCCTGGCCCGCCCAACAACAGGCACAGCAGCCCCCGCAGGCACAGCAGGCACAGCAGGCACAGCCGCAGGGCGGTTACGGCTTCCCGCAGGCCGCGCAGGCGCCGGCCCCGGGCGCTCCGCACCCGCCGGCCGAGGGCGGCGCCCCGAACCTCCCCGTCCAGGTCCAGCCCCACCAGCCCCAGCCGCACCCGCAGGCTCAGCCTGTCGACCCGCGGGTGGGCGCCGCATGGCCCACGCCGGTCGCCCACGATCAGCGCGAGCGCTCCATGCCGGGCGCCCCGCTGGGGTACACGGCGGCGGTGGAGCTCACGTCCGACCGGCTGATCCGCGGCAAGCAGAAGACGCGGAGCAGTCGCAATCCCTCGGGCGCCTCGCGTTTCAAGCTGGGCGGCAAGAAGGAGGAGCAGGAGAGGCAGCGCAAGCTCGACCTCATCCGCACCCCGGTGCTCTCCTGCTACCGGATCGCGGTGATCAGCCTCAAGGGCGGGGTCGGCAAGACCACGACCACCACCGCGCTCGGTGCGACCCTGGCCAGCGAGCGGCAGGACAAGATCCTCGCCATCGACGCCAACCCCGACGCCGGCACGCTGGGCCGCCGGGTGCGCCGCGAGACCGGGGCGACCATCCGCGACCTGGTCCACGCCATCCCGCACCTCAACTCGTACATGGACATCCGCCGGTTCACCTCGCAGGCGCCCTCCGGTCTGGAGATCATCGCCAACGACGTGGACCCGGCGGTCTCGACGGCCTTCAACGACGAGGACTACCGGCGCGCGATCGACGTGCTCGGCAAGCAGTACCCGATCATCCTCACGGACTCGGGCACCGGTCTGCTGTACAGCGCCATGCGCGGCGTGCTGGACCTGGCCGATCAGCTGATCATCATCTCGACGCCCTCGGTCGACGGCGCCTCCAGTGCCTCCACGACCCTGGACTGGCTGTCGGCGCACGGGTACGCCGAACTGGTGCAACGGTCCATCACCGTGATCTCCGGGGTACGTGAGACCGGAAAGATGATCAAGGTCGACGACATCGTGCAGCACTTCCGGACGCGCTGCCGCGGGGTGGTCGTCGTGCCGTTCGACGAACACCTGTCGGCGGGTGCGGAGGTCGACCTCGACATGATGCGGCCGAAGACCCGGGAGGCGTACTTCAACCTCTCCGCCCTCGTCGCCGAGGACTTCGCGCGCGCCCAGCAGCAGCAGGGGCTGTGGACGTCGGACGGCAGCAGCCCGCCGCCGCAGTACGCCCCGCCGCTTCCGGGCCGGCAGATTCCCGGCCAGCAGGTGCCGGTACAGCCGATGCCCGGTCAGCAGGCCCCGGGCCAGCAGCCGTACGCGCCCCAGCAGCCGGGGCACCCGCAGTACCCCGGTCAGCCCTACGCCCCCCAGCAGCCCGGCCGGCCGTACCCGCAGCAGCCGTACGGCGGCCAGCAGCCCTATCCCCCGCAGCAGGCATCCGGCGCCGGGCAGAGCCGGCAGCAGCCGCCCGCGCAGGCCCAACAGCCGTACCAGCAGCCCCAGCCCCACGGCGACCAGCCAGGTCACCCCGGCCGGCAGGGCAGGCCGGAACAGCCCGGCCCCGCCGCGCACCCCGGGCTGCAGGGTCCCGTACCGCCCGCCGGATGGCAGCAGCAGCCACCGCCAGCGCCTCAGCAGTAGGGCGTCAGAGGTCTGAACCAATGAGGGTCCGCATCGCCTCCGCGATGCGGACCCTTTTGGCATATCCGCAGACCACACGCCGTTTTCGGTGACCGTTGACGCGGCTCGACCACCGCTGATAGACCTTCGCATCACCAGCCGGCGAACCAGAGTTCAACCCGCCTTCTCCGTGCGAGTCATGACGCGAGGACCCCGACCATGGTCGTAAGAGTTCCACCACCCTCCGCCCAGCCACGCTCACGCCTGCGTGTGTTCCTGGCCTCCGGTGCCGCCGCCCTCGCTCTCGCAGCCGGGTCCGTCGTACCGGGCATGCCTCTGGGGGCCGCGCCCCAGCAGGCGCAGGCCGCCGACAGCGGCGGCAAGACGCTGACCGTCGCGGTAGCGCAGAGCGTCGACTCCCTGAGCCCGTTCCTCGCCCAGAAGCTGCTGAGCACCAGCGTCTCGCGGCTCATGTACGACTTCCTGACGAACTACGACGCCAAGGACAACCACGCCGTCCCGGGCCTCGCCACCAAGTGGGAGCCGTCCGCCGACAAGCTGACGTGGACGTACACCATTCGGACCAATTCGAAGTGGTCCGACGGGCAGCAGGCCACCGCCGAGGACGCCGCCTGGACGTTCAACAAGATCATGGACGACGAGGCCGCGGCCCAGTCCAATGGCAGCTTCGTCACCAACTTCAAGAAGGTGACGGCACCCAGCCCCACCGAGCTCGTCATCGAGCTCAAGGAGCCGCAGGCCACCATGGCCGCGCTCGACGTGCCGATCGTGCCCAAGCACGTGTGGGAGAAGGTCGGGGACTTCTCGAAGTTCAACAACGACACGAAGTTCCCCGTCGTCGGCAACGGACCGTTCATCCTGACGGACTACAAGGTCGACCAGTACGTGAAGCTCAAGGCCAACAAGGACTTCTGGCGCGGGGCGCCGAAGTTCGACGAGCTGGTCTTCAAGACGTACAAGGACCAGGACGCCGCCGTCGCCGCCCTGCGCAAGGGCGAGGTCTCCTTCGTCGCCGGTTCGCCCGCGCTGACGCCCGCTCAGGCGAACTCGCTCAAGGGCGACAAGAACATCAAGGTCAACGAGGGTCCCGGCCGCCGCTTCTACGCACTGGCGACCAACCCCGGCGCGCAGACCAAGGACGGCAAGAAGTTCGGCAACGGCAACAAGGCGCTGCTCGACCAGAAGGTCCGCCAGGCGCTGTTCCTGTCGATCGACCGCGAGACGATCATCGACAGGGTCTTCCAGGGGCACGCCGTCGAGGGCAAGGGCTACATCCCGCCGCGCTTCTCGGCGTACTCCTGGGAGCCGTCCGCGAGCCAGGCCCTGAACTACGACCCCGACAAGGCGGCGCAGCTGCTGGACCAGGCGGGTTACAAGCTCAAGGGCGCCCAGCGCGTCGGCAAGGACGGCAAGCCGCTGGACCTGCGCATCCTCTGCCACGCCACCGACCCGAACGACAAGGCGGTCGGCAAGTACCTGAAGGAGTGGTGGGGCAAGCTCGGCATCGGGCTGAAGGTCGACTGCCTCGACGACGTCTCCGTGCCCTGGTACGCCGGCGAGTACGACCTCGCCTTCGACGGCTGGTCGGTCAACCCCGACCCGGACTTCGTCCTCGGCATCCACACCTGCGCGGCTCTGCCGCTCAAGGCCAAGGCCAGTGCGGCCACCGACAACTTCATCTGCGACAAGACGTACGACGGGCTGTACAAGAAGCAGCTCGCCGAGTACGACCCCGCGAAGCGGGCCGAGATCGTCGGACAGATGCAGTCGTGGCTGTACGACTCCGGGTACATGAACGTCCTCGCCTACCCGAACGCGGTCGAGGCATACCGCACCGACCAGATCAAGTCGATCACGACCATGCCCGAGGCGGCCGGCAACATCTACGGCCAGGACGGCTACTGGAGCTGGTGGTCGGCCGTGCCGGCGAGCGGCAGCGGCGACTCGGACAGTGACAGCTCCGGCTCGTCCACCGGTGTGATCATCGGCATCGTCGTCGCGGTCGTGGTCCTCGCAGGTGGCGGGTTCCTGATCTCGCGGCGCCGCCGCACCACCGCGGACGATCGCGAGTAGGTTCTCGAACGGGATGAGAGGAACCGGCCGGCGCGGGTGCGGTACCGGGCCCGCGCCGGCCGGTTCTTCCAGGAACGACACGAGTAACGAGAGTTCCCCATGACAGCTGACAGCACTCCGGCGCTCGTGCAACAGGCGGACGCGGCCACGGACGGCCCTCCGGCCGGCCCCTCGGCCGCACGCGGTCCACGGGCGCGCAACACCAAGGCCTATCTGAAGTACGTGGCCGCCAAGATCGCGGGCGCCGTCGTCTCGCTGTTCGCGGTTCTGGTCACCAGCTTCTTCCTCTTCCGGCTCATTCCGAGCGACCCGGTCAAACAGATGACGGGCGGCCGGCGCGTATCGGCCGAACAGCTCGAAGCGATGCGCCACCAGTTCGGGCTCGACCAGCCGATGTGGCAGCAGTTCACCAGCTACATCGGGGACGCGCTCACCGGCGACTTCGGCGCCTCCTACGCGTACCACGCACCGGTCATCGACAAGATCGTCGAGAAGCTGCCGGCGACGCTGCTGCTCACCGGCACCGCCTACGTCCTCTACAGCCTGCTCGGCCTGTGGCTCGGCACCCGCACCGCGTGGCGCAACGGCTCGGCGAACGACCGGTTCAACACCGCGCTCGCGCTCACGCTCTACTCGGTGCCGTCGTTCTGGCTCGGGCTGCTCCTGATCATCGTCTTCTCGGTGGGCGTCGGCCCGATCCCCGGAATGTTCCCGACGGGCGGAATGACGTCGGGCGACGGGGCGAGCGGCTTCGGCCACATCGCCGACGTCGCGCACCACATGGTGCTCCCGGTCATCACCCTGGTGGCCGTCGGCTACGCGCAGACCCTGCTGGTGATGCGCTCCTCGCTGCTGGACGAGATGGGCAGCGACTATCTGACGACGGCCCGCGCCAAGGGGCTGCGGGACGACGTCGTGCGCCGCAAGCACGCCGTCCCCAACGCCATGCTGCCCACCTTCACCCTGATGTTCGTCAACCTGGGGCATGTGGTCGCCGGGCAGATCCTGGTGGAGACCGTGTTCTCCTGGCCGGGTCTCGGTTCCCTCTTCTACCAGGGACTGAGCACCCCCGACCTGCCTCTCGTCCAGGGCCTGTTCTTCGTCTTCGCCACCGCGGTGATCCTGGCGAACACCCTTGCCGATGTGCTGTATCCGTTGCTCGATCCCCGGGTGGGCCGATGACCACGACCGATTCCATGCCCACGCCGGCACCGGCGCCGGCCCCGCCCGGGCCGGTCAGGAGTGCCCGTGCCCTGGCCCGGGCCCGCAAACGCCAGTCCGTGGCCCGCTTCTGGCGGGAGTACCGCACGCACAAGGGCGGTATGTGGGGCCTGAGCTGTCTGGTGCTGATCGCCCTGATCGCGCTGGCCGCGCCGCAGCTCGTCGGAGCCGACTCGCAGAGCGTCACCGAGGCGTCCGGTGGGGCGCTGGAGTCGCCGAGCGGCGAGTTCCCGCTCGGCACCGACCAGTTCGGGCGCAGCGTGCTCGCGCTGCTGGTGTGGGGCGCGCGCGTCTCGCTCACCGTGGGGCTGCTCGCGGCGTTCCTGTGCGTCGCCATCGGCACGATCGTCGGAATCATCGCCGGCCACTACCGCGGCTGGTACTCGACCGTGCTGATGCGGGTGACCGACTGGTTCCTGGTGATGCCGACCCTGGTACTGGCCATCGCCCTCGCCACCGTGATGGACCGCTCCCTGTGGACCATCGTCATCGCGATCGGCGTCACGACCTGGCCGACCACCGCCCGGCTGGTGCGGGCGCAGACCCTCGCCGTGGAGTCCCGCCCGTACATCGAGCGCGCCCGCGCGCTGGGCGGCGGCCACGGCCACGTCATGTTGCGGCACGTCCTGCCGAACGTGATGCCGCTGGTGCTCGCCCAGACCACGCTGGCGATCTCCAGCGCGATCCTGAGCGAGGCCACGCTGGCCTTCCTCGGCCTCGGCGACCCGACCATCACCTCCTGGGGCAGCATGCTCCAGGACGCGCGCGCCGCGGGGGCGGTGAGCGCCGGCGACTGGTGGTACCTGGCACCGCCGGGCATCGCCATCGCCCTGGTCGCCCTGGCGTTCACGCTGTGCGGCCGCGCCATCGAGTCCGTCCTCAATCCCAAGCTGGGGGTGGCCCGTTGAGTACGACGAGCATCCGCAAGGCGCCTCTTCTGGAGGTACGCGACCTGACGGTGACGTACGCCGGCGGGGCGCAGGCCGTCCGCGGGGTGAACCTGGAGGTCGAGGCCGGACGCAAGCTCGGCATCGCCGGGGAGTCCGGCTGCGGGAAGTCCACGCTGGCGCTGGCCCTGCTGCGGCTGCTGCCCGCGGGCACGAAGGTGACCGGCGAGATCCTGCTGAACGGCGAGGACGTCCTCGCGATGAAGTGGGGCCAGGTGAGGGCCGTGCGCTGGGCGGGCGCATCGATCGTCTTCCAGGGCGCGATGCACTCGCTGAACGCGGTCCACCGCATCGGGGACCAGATCGCCGAGCCGATCCTGCTGCACAGGAGGACGACCCCGGCGGCGGCCCGCAAACGGGCCGGTGAGCTGCTGGAACAGGTCGGGCTGCCCGCGGCCCGGGCGGACGCCTATCCGCACGAGCTGTCCGGCGGGCAGCGGCAGCGCGTGATGATCGCGATGGCGCTCGCCTGCGACCCCGGTCTGATCATCGCCGACGAGCCGACGACGGCCCTGGACGTGATGATCCAGGCCCAGATCCTGCGGCTGATCGAGGAGCTGGTCTCCGAACAGGATCTCGGCCTGATCATGATCAGCCATGACCTCGCGGTGCTGTCCGACACCTGCGACCGGCTCGCGGTGATGTACGCGGGCCGGGTCGTCGAGCAGGGTCCGGCGTCCGAGGTCTACGAGAACGCGCACCACCCGTACAGCAGGGCCCTGTCGGGCGCCTTCCCGCGCATCGGGGACCCGGCGTCCCGGTTCGCGCCCCAGGGCCTGCCCGGCGACCCGCCCGACCCGTCGGCGCTGCCGGCCGGCTGCACCTTCCACCCGCGCTGCGCGCTGGCCCTGGACTCCTGCGCCACGCTGGACCAGGAGCTGCGGGACGCGGGCCCGGGGCGGCAGGCCGCCTGCGTGCTGGTGGATCCGGAGGGGGCCGCCGCGCCGGTCCTGCCGGGCGCCGAGGAAGCAAGGAGCACATCATGACGACGACCCCCGTGGACCTGCTCAGCGCGCAGGGGCTCCGGATCACCTTCCCCGGCCGGCACGGGGCCGCACCGGCGCGTGCGGTGGACGGCGTGGACCTGGACATCCGGCCCGGCGAGATCGTCGCGCTGGTCGGCGAGTCGGGGTGCGGCAAGACGACGCTGGCCCGTTCGCTGCTGGGCCTGGTCCCGCCGACGGCCGGGCAGGTCACGTTCGACGGGAAGCCGCTGGACTACGGGAGCCGGGCGCTCAAGGCGTACCGCAAGCGGGTGCAGCTGGTCCTCCAGGACCCCAGCGGTTCGCTGAACCCGCGCCACACGGTGTACGACGCGGTGGCCGAGGGCCTGCGCATCCACGGCTACGGGGGCGACGAGCGACAGGCGGTGCACGACGCGCTGTCACGGGCCGGGCTTCGTCCCCCGGAGCGGTTCTTCCTGCGCTACCCGCACGAGCTGTCCGGCGGTCAGCGACAGCGTGTCGTGATCGCGGGGGCGCTGGTCCTGGAGCCGGAGCTGATCGTGGCGGACGAGCCGGTGGCCTCGCTGGACGCGTCGGTGCGCGGCGAGATCCTGGCGCTGCTGCTGCGGCTGCGCGAGGAGCTGGGCCTGTCCGCGCTGGTGGTGACGCATGATCTCGGTCTGGCGTGGAACATCGCGGACCGGGTCGCGGTGATGTATCTGGGCCGCATCGTGGAGACGGGTGACGTCGAGCAGATCCTGACGGCCCCGCGCCATCCTTACACCCAGGCGCTGCTGTCGGTGCTGCCGGAGGCGCCGGGCGATCCGGTGGTGCTGACCGGTGAGCCGCCGGACCCGTCCCGGGTCCCGTCCGGCTGTCGCTTCCACGCCCGCTGCCAGGTGCTGGCGTCGGGCGAGGCGGAGCGGGCGGGCGTCGCGGACCTGTGTCGTACGCAGGACCTGCCGGTCCTGGCGGGCGGCGGGGAGACCCAGGTGGCGTGTCACTGGGCCACCGCGAAGGTCACGGCACCCGCTTCCTGACGGTCGTACGGGTTTCCCGGCCGCGCAGGCCGGGAAACCCCGCCGGTCAGTCCCGCTCGGCCGCGGCGATCAGCTCGCCGCACCTCTTCACGTCGGCGGCCATCGCCACGAGCAGGTCGTCGATCGTGTCGAACTTCAGCATCCCGCGTACGTACGCCAGGAAGTCCACGGCGACGTGCAGGCCGTACAGGTCGAGGCCGACGCGGTCGATCGCGTACGCCTCCACCGTGCGCTCGGTGCCGTCGAACTGGGGATTGGTGCCGACCGAGATCGCGGCGGGCATCGCCTCACCGTTCGCGTGCAGCCAGCCCGCGTACACACCGTCGGCGGGAATCGCGGTGTGCGGGAGGGTTTCGACGTTGGCGGTGGGGAAACCCAGCTCGCGCCCCCGCTGAGCACCCCGGACGACGACACCCTCGACGCGGTGCGGGCGGCCCAGGATCTCGGCGGCCCCGGCCATGTCCCCCTCGGCGACCAGGCGCCGGGTGAGCGTGGAGGAGAACGGCTCGCCGCCGCCCGCCTCGCCGCGCACCCTCAGGTCGATGACCTCGACGCGGTAGTCGTGCTCGGCGCCCAGCTCGGTCAGCAGCTCGACGTTCCCCGCGGCCTTGTGGCCGAAACGGAAGTTGGGGCCCTCGATGACCAGCCGGGCGTGCAGCTTGTCGACGAGTACCTTCGCGATGAAGTCGGCCGGCGCGAGCCGCGAGAACTCCGTGGTGAACGGCAGGATCAGCATCGCGTCCACGCCCAGCTCCGCCATCAGCTCCGCGCGCCGGTGGTGCGGGGCGAGCAGCGGCGGGTGGCTGCCGGGCCGGACCACCTCGCTGGGGTGCGGGTCGAAGGTCACGACGACCGAGGGCACACCCAGCTCCCGCGCCCGTTCGACGGCCCGGCCGATGATCAGCTGATGCCCGCGGTGCACCCCGTCGTACGAGCCGATGGTGACGACGCTGCGCCCCCAGTCCTGGGGGATGTCCTCCAAGCCTCGCCAGCGCTGCACTCTGACCGCTCCTCGCCCGAACCTGTGTACGTGGTTGTCTCGCTTACGCAGGTCTAAGACTGCCATGCTCACGCCCTGCGGCCTGCATCGGCATGGGCATCGCGGGCTCCGGCACCGTCAGCCCCTCCACCGTCCGCCGTGCGCCGGGCCCGACGACGGCCGCCCACTCCCGCGGCGCCTCGGCCAGCCAGCCCGCGACCAGGGCGCCGAACCCCGGGACCTCGCGGACGAGCGCGACCAGCCGCCGGTCGAACAGCGCGGCCCCTTCGGGGGTACGCACGAGAAGCATCCCGGTCCGGTGCACCAGCGCCCTGGTGCGCACCGGCGACCGCCCGCCGCATCCGGTCGCGGTGGCCCGCAGCAGCGCATCGAGCACCACCGGGTCCGGGGCTCCCCCGCCCTGCTCGAAGTCCAGCAGCACTTCCAGCAGCTCGTCCCGGGTGGGCTGAGAGGCGGGGCTGCCCGGCGAGGCGAGCACCGCGGCCAGCGAGCCCCGGACCGGCGGGGCCACCGGGCGGCCCCGGAGCAGGCCGGTGAGCAGCGGCAGCAGCAGGGCGCGCGCGGCGGGCCCGTGCTCCAGCCGGCGGTCGAGGTACGCGGCGGTGTGCGCGGTGTCCTCCGGGTGGCCGTCGGCATAGGCGCGTACGAGTCCGGCGGCGTGCAGCGCGAGCGCGGGCGCGTCGATCCCGGCCAGGGCCCGCAGCACCTCCCCCGCGCCCTGGTCCGGCCGCGCGAGCCGGTCCCGGTACGCGCCCACCACGGCCTCCGGGTGCGTGGGCAGGGCGGCGGCGAGCGCGGCGGCCGGCACCCGCACGTCCTGCGGCCCGACGGCGGTGAACGCCCGGACGGCCTGCGGGAGGTAGCGGTCCCGGGTCCGGGGGTCGGCGACGAGCAGGGCGAGGACCGGCCCGTGCAGTTCGCTGTCGGCCGGACGGGCCAGCACCGCGAGGGCGGCCCGGCGCAGACGGTCGCGATCGGCGTCGTGGGTCAGCCGGGGTGCGACGAGCGCCGCGTACGAGACGGCGGCGACCCGCCGGCCGCGCCGGTCCCCGTCCCCGGCCCACCGCTCGACGGCCCGGCAGAGCGCGGCCGGCTCGTCCTCGGCGAGCGCGGCGAGCAGTTCCTCGGCCCTGGGGTGTCCGGCCGAGACCAGCGCGTCGGCCAGGTCGTCGACGGCGAGGTCCCGGCGGGCGTACAGCAGCGCCTGCGCGGCGGCGGCGACGGTCGGCCGGACCGCGGCGTCCGGGCCGGCCGCGAGCGGTCGCTCGTCGGTGAACCAGGTGCACAGGAGAGGCATGAGGGTACGCGGATGGGCGGCGAGCCGCCGGTCGACAGCGTCCAGGAACCGTCCCTCGCCGTTCCCGGCACCGGGCGGCCCGTCGGCGGGGACGAGCCGCCGGAACAGATCCATCCGGTCCGCCTCGGGCAGCCGCAGCCCCCGCCAGAACCAGGGGCCGAACTCGGCGTACGCCCCGCCGGCCCCGCCGTCCTCGTCCGAACTCCGCACGACGCGCCCGGCGAGCAGTCGGAGCACCCCGAGGTAGGGACGCGCGTCGGGGACCCGCGACAGCGTCTCGGCGAGCAGGTGAGCGGCCCACCAGCGGGGGTCGGAGAGCGGGCGGGCACGACCGGGCACGACCGGCGCGGGCGGCCCGTCGGCGCGGACCGGGCCGATTCCCTCGCCCGCGGGCCCGCCGAGGGGGCCGAGCGCACCGCCGGCGCGCGCGGCGTAGGCGCCCGCACCCGCCCCGCCGACGGAACCCACGGGATCACCGGCTCCGCCGGACCCCGCTGCCGCACCGCCGGCGTCGGCCCCCTCTCCGGTTCCGACACCTTCCGGCAACCGGTCCAGGGCTTCGATCAGGTCGGCCAGGCGATGGGCCAGGGCGGCCGTGCCATGGCGGCGGGCCAGCAGGAGCAGGGCCTGGATCACCGGGCCAATCCGGTGCCGGGGTACGGGGAGGCTGCGCGGGCCCGCCGGAGGAGGACCCTCGCTCGACCCGGCCGGTCCGCTCCGGCGGGGGCGCGGCACCCGGCCGCCGTCCTCCCCCGCCTCCGCGTGCCACCGGTGCACCAGCGCCCGCAGCGCCGCGTCCAGATCGAGGTGGGTGCTCTGGATCCAGTCCCCCACCTCCTCGTGCGCGAAGCGGTAGCCGGCGCCCGCCGGGACGAGGAGTCCCTCGGTGAGCACCGCCGGGGCCCAGCCCGTGCGCCAGGGGAAGAGTTCCTCGAAGGCGGCTCGGTCCAGCTCCCCCTGTCCGGGGCCGAGGCAGCGCCGGGCCGCCTCGTGGACCTGCCCCGCCACCCGTGCGGCCAGGCGCCGCACCGCCGTGCCGCCGGGCCGGCTCCCGGCGGCGATGCGGACGGCGATGCGCAGGCACATCAGGTCGAGGTGGGCGGCGAAGACCTCCTCCGTACCGGGGCGCCCGGGCGTGTCCGGCGGCAGGGCCGCGCGTACCTCCGCCAGCAGCCGAAGGGTGAGCGGGTGGCGGTCGTGGCCCGCGGCGAGGGCGTCGGGCGGCAGGCCGAGCCGTTCCCGGGCGTGTTCGGCCTGGCCCGCGGTGAAGTCGGTGACGCGGACGGCGGGGGGCAGCCGGCGGGCGGGCCTGGCGGGCCGGTGCAGCGCCCCGGGCGGGCAGAGCGCTCCGGCCGTCTCCCAGTGCTCGGGCCGGCAGCCGACGACGAGCCGGGCGCCGTTCTCACGGAGCCAGCCGACCGTGCCCGTGGTCCAGGCGGCCAGCCGGTGCGCCAGGACGGGCGGCATCTCCTCCGGGGCGTCCAGCAGGACGAGCAGCGGCACACCGGCGTCGGCGGCCAGCCGGGCGACCCGCTCCGGGGTGGCGCTCGCCATGTCGCCCGTGGCCCCGGCGGCGCTGACGATGCGCCCGGCCTGCTGGAGCGTGCGCGCGACGGCGTCGGCGACGGAGGTGTCGTCCGCGAGGAGGTCGGCGCCGCGCAGCCACAGGGTGGGCGCGGGCACCGGTCCCGTCGCCCGGCGCGCGGCGATGGCGGCGAGCTCGGTGGTGCGGCCGGTGCCGGGCTCGCCGACGAGGCCCAGGACCACGGCGGACTCTCCCGGGCCGGCCGTCGCGAACGCCTCGGACTCGGTGCGGACGTCGGGCCGTTCCACCGGGTCGTGCCGGTCGCCGGGGCCGCTCGCCGAGCCCACGGACATGGCGGTGAGCTGGAGGGCCCCGGCGAGGTTGAGACCGGGCCCGTAGCCGGGGACGGTCACGGCGTTGCGCCGCAGCAGCTCGCCCAGCGGCCCCTCCCCGGGCGCCCCGGCGAGCGGTGTCGCGCAGCCCGCGGTGGCGTGCGAGGCCCGCAGGGCGAGGCCGAGGACGGCGATGACCGCCCCGCTCTCCGGGTCGAGGACGGGCCCGCCCACCGCCGCGCCGCCCAGCCGGAGCGCGTCGCTGCCGTCCGTACCGAGGGCGAGCTCCAGGGCCCGGTCGATCCGGTGGGTGCGGCCGTGACTGGTGTACGTCACCGGCGTACGGCCCAGGATCCGCGCCTCGCGCAGACCGTGGGCCACCACCGTCACATACGTACCGGGGTCGATGCGCTCCCGCGCGCAGACCGGCAGCGGCCGGACACCGAGGGTGTCCGGTCCCCCGGTGGGCAGGAGGGCGAGATCCCGTTCCGGCACGGCGGTGATGTCGGCGGCCTCCACGCGGCGGCTACGGCCGTCCGTGCCGTGCAGCAGGAGGTAGGGCAGGCCGTCGACCGCCTCGTGGCTGGTGACGACCGTCCCCCGGTCGTCGGCGACGAAGCCGGTCCCTCGCGGCCGGCCGGCCGGATCGCACAGTCGTACCAGCGTCGCCCGGTCCCCGCATCCCATGATCCGACGGTAGGGCGGCGAAGATCCCCGCGAGGGCCACTCCGGGCGAAAGCGCCCCCGTCACCCCCCTGATTCACTCCGAGCGCCTGCCCGTTGGGGTGAATCAGGGGCGTTCGGTGGACAGAAAGCGGTGGGGGGATCGTGGAGCGGGCACGGGGGCTCTGCCCGCTCCACGATGTGGGTCCGCACGGCCGCGCGACGGCGGCCGGTGCCGGATCAGCCGAAGACGGCGAGGCTCTTGGCCTTGCCCTTCTGCTCCTCGACGAGTACCAGGAACCGCCCGTCCGGCCCGAAGACGGCGACCGGCCCCGGCGGGTGGGGGGGCATGTCCAGCCGTACGCCGTTCAGCAGCAGCCCGGCCCGCTTCTCGTCGACGTCCCAGCGGGGGAACGCCGAGGCGGCGGCCTCGGCCACCGGCATCACGGCCAGCTCCTCCTGGTGCTGGTCGAGCGTACGCGCGGCGTCCAGCCCGTACGGGCCGACGCGGGTGCGCCGCAGGGCGGTCAGATGGCCGCCCACACCGAGCCCGGCGCCCAGGTCGCGGGCGAGGGCTCGGATGTACGTACCGGAGGAGCAGACCACCGAGACGACCAGGTCGAGGACCGGGGTGCCGTCCTCGGCCACGGCCTCGCGGACGTCGTAGACGCGGAAGGACGAGACGGTCACCGGCCGGGCCGGGATCTCGAACTCCTCGCCGCCGCGCACCCGCGCGTAGGACCGCTTGCCGTCGATCTTGATGGCGCTGACCTTGGACGGCACCTGCATGATGGCGCCCGTGAGGGCGGCGACCCCGGCGTCGATCGCCTCACGCGTCACACCGGAGGCGTCGGCGGACGAGGTGATCTCGCCCTCCGCGTCGTCCGTGACGGTGTTCTGGCCGAGCCGGATCGTACCGAGGTACTCCTTCTCGGTCAGCGCGAGGTGGCCGAGGAGCTTGGTCGCCTTCTCGACGCCGAGCACGAGCACACCGGTCGCCATCGGGTCCAGGGTGCCGGCGTGGCCGACGCGGCGGGTGCGGGCGATGCCGCGCATCTTGGCGACGACGTCGTGCGAAGTGAAGCCGGACGGCTTGTCGACGATGACAAGTCCGCTCTCCCGCTCGCCACTGCCCGGGGTCGCTGCGCTCGCGCCCCTTTCCCGAGGCGTCCTGTTGTTCTGCGTCATTCGGAGGCGGTGTCCTCGTCCTCCGGCTTGCGGTACGGGTCCGCGTCGCCGGCGTACGTGGCGCCCGAGGACGCCTCACGCACCTTGGCGTCCGAGGCCCGTGCCCGGTCGAGCAGGTCCTCGATGGCCCGGGCGTTCTCCGGGAGCGCGTCCGCCACGAAGGTGAGCGTCGGGGTGAACTTCGTACCCGCCGCCGAGCCGACCGCGGACCGCAGGATGCCCTTGGCGCTCTGCAGGCCGGCCGCAGCGCTCGCCCGCTCCTCGTCGTCGCCGTAGACCGTGTAGAAGACCGTGGCCTCCCGCAGGTCACCGGTGACCCGGACGTCCGTGATGGTCACGTGCGTCCCCAGCCGCGGGTCCTTGATGCCGCGCTGCAGTTTCCCGGCGACCACCTCCTGGATGAGGTCCGCCAGCTTCTTAGCCCGCGCGTTGTCGGCCACTGGTCCGTCTCCTTCTGCCTTTGGTCCGACCCGGAATCGGACCTGCTCAATCGTCTTCGTCGCTGTGCAGCCGCCGTCGTACGGACAGCAGCTCCACTTCCGGCCGGGCGGCGACGAGGCGCTCGCACCGGTCGAGTACGTCTGTGAGGTGCCGGGTGTCCCCGGAGACCACGGCAAGGCCGATCTCGGCCCTGCGATGGAGATCCTGTCCGCCCGTCTCCGCCACGCTCACCGCGTACTTGCGCTGGAGTTCGGCAACGATCGGACGGACCACGGAGCGCTTCTCCTTCAACGACCGTACGTCGCCGAGAAGCAGGTCGAAGGACAGTGTCCCCACATACATGTATGTCCGGATGTCCCGCCGGTTCGGGTTCGCGCCCCGCCGATGATCGGCGGGGACACAAGAACCGTACACGGAACGGCCGGGGCCGATCGACGGAAATAGGTCCCGTCGACCGGCCCCGACTGTTGAGGTACGGGTCAGCCTCGCGGCTTCTCGCGCATCTCGTACGTCGCGATGACGTCGTCGATCTTGATGTCGTTGAAGTTGCCGAGGTTGATACCGCCCTCGAAGCCTTCGCGGATCTCGGTGACGTCGTCCTTGAAGCGGCGCAGACCGGAGATGGTGAGGTTCTCCGCGACGACCTTGCCGTCGCGCAGCAGGCGCGCCTTGGTGTTGCGCTTGACCTCGCCGGACCGGACGAGCACACCGGCGATGTTGCCCAGCTTGGACGAGCGGAAGATCTCGCGGATCTCCGCCGTACCCAGCTCGACCTCTTCGTACTCCGGCTTGAGCATGCCCTTGAGGGCCGCCTCGATCTCCTCGATCGCCTGGTAGATGACCGAGTAGTAGCGGACGTCCACACCCTCGCGGTCGGCCATCTGCTGCGCACGCCCGGCGGCGCGCACGTTGAAGCCGATCACGATGGCGTCGGAGCCGGTCGCCAGGTCGATGTCCGACTCGGTGACCGCACCCACACCGCGGTGCAGGACCCGGATGTCGACCTCTTCACCGACGTCGAGCTGGAGCAGCGAGGACTCGAGGGCCTCCACCGAACCGGACGCGTCGCCCTTGATGATGAGGTTGAGCTCCTGGACCAGACCGGCCTTGAGCGCCTCGTCCAGGTTCTCCAGGGAGAACCGGACACCCTTGCGGGCGAAGTTGGCGTTGCGCTCGCGGGCGGCGCGCTTCTCGGCGATCTGGCGGGCCGTACGGTCCTCGTCGACGACCAGGAAGTTGTCGCCGGCGCCCGGGACGTTGGTGAGACCCAGCACGAGGACGGGGGTCGACGGACCCGCCTCCTCGACGTTCTCGCCCTTGTCGTCGAGCATCGCGCGGACACGGCCGTAGGCGTCGCCGACCACCATCGTGTCGCCGACCCGCAGCGTGCCTCGCTGGACCAGGACGGTCGCGACGGCGCCGCGGCCGCGGTCGAGGTGGGACTCGATCGCGATGCCCTGCGCGTCCTGCTCCGGGTTGGCCCGCAGGTCGAGCGAGGCGTCGGCGGTGAGGACGACGGCCTCCAGCAGCTGGTCGATGTGCAGACCCTGCTTGGCGGAGATGTCGACGAACATCGTGTCGCCGCCGTACTCCTCGGCCACCAGCCCGAACTCGGTGAGCTGGCCGCGCACCTTGGTCGGGTCGGCGCCCTCGACGTCGATCTTGTTGACCGCGACCACGATCGGCACGTCGGCCGCCTTGGCGTGGTTCAGCGCCTCGATCGTCTGGGGCATCACACCGTCGTTCGCCGCCACCACGAGGATCGCGATGTCGGTGGACTTCGCACCGCGGGCACGCATGGCGGTGAACGCCTCGTGACCCGGGGTGTCGATGAAGGTGATCCGACGGTCCTCGCCGTTGACGTCGGCGGAGACCTGGTAGGCACCGATGTGCTGGGTGATGCCGCCGGCCTCGCCCGCGATGACGTTCGTCTTGCGGATCGCGTCCAGGAGTCGGGTCTTACCGTGGTCGACGTGACCCATGACGGTCACGACCGGCGGACGCGGCACCAGGGCCTCGTCGCCGCCCTCGTCCTCGCCGAACTCGATGTCGAAGGACTCGAGCAGCTCGCGGTCCTCCTCCTCCGGGCTGACGATCTCCAGGACGAAGTTCATCTCGTCCGCGAGGAGCTTGAGGGTCTCGTCAGACACGGACTGCGTGGCCGTGACCATCTCGCCGAGGTTCATCATCACGCCGACGAGCGACGCCGGGTTGGCGTTGATCTTCTCGGCGAAGTCGGTGAGCGAGGCACCGCGCGACAGGCGGACGGCCTGTCCGTTGCCGCGGGGCAGCATCACGCCGCCGACCGACGGGGCCTGCATGGCCTCGTACTCCTGGCGCCTCTGCCGCTTCGACTTGCGGCCACGACGCGCGGGACCGCCGGGACGACCGAAGGCGCCCTGCGTGCCACCACGGGCACCGGGCCCGCCGGGACGGCCACCGAAGCCGGGACGGCCGCCGAAGCCACCGCCGCCGCCACCGGGACGACCCGCACCGCCACCGCCGCCACCGGGACGGCCGGCGAAGCCGCCGCCACCGCCGCCGGGACCGGCCGGACGGCCCGCGAAGCCGCCGCCAGCGGGACGGCCCGCGCCGCCCGGACGACCGCCGCCACCGGGACCGCGGCCACCGCCGGGGCCACCACCGGGACGCGGGCCGGCAGCGGGACGCTGCGGCATCATGCCCGGGTTGGGACGGTTACCACCGGGGGCGCCGCCCGGACGGGGCGCCTGCGGACGGGGCATGCCGCCCGGGGTCGGACGGGCACCGCCGGCCTGGCCCTGCGGGCGCGGGGCGCCACCGGGGCCGCCCTGCGGACGCGGGGCGCCGGGGCGCTCCTGGCCGCCACCGGGACGCGGGGCGCCGCCGGGACGGGGTGCCTGCGGACGGGACATGCCCGTCGAGCCACCGGAGGTGAAGGGGTTGTTGCCCGGACGGGGACCGGCCGGACGTGCGCCGGGGCGCGGGGCGCCCTGGCCGGCGGGACGCGCGGGGCGCTCGCCGCCGCGGCCACCGTCGCGCTGGCCGCCGTCACGCTGGCCGCCGCCCTGCTGACCGGCCGGGGCCGGACGCGCGGGACGGGGGCCGGGGGTCGCGCCGGTGGGGCGCGGCGCCTGCGGCGCGGCCGGCTGGGCCGGGGCCGGAGCTGAGAACTCCGCGGCGGGCACCGGCGTGACCGGGGCCTTCGGCGCGGGCTTCGGGCCCGGACGCGGGCCGGGAGCCGGCGCCGACGGGGCGGAGGGGGTGCTGCTCGGGGCCTCGGCGGCGGCCGGCTTGGGGGCCGGGGCGCCGGGCTTCGGGGCAGCCGGACGTGCCGCGGCGGCCGGAGACGGCGCCGCGGGCTTGGCGGGGGCGGCCTTACGGGGCGCGCCAGGCTTTGCAGCGGACTTGCCGGCGTTGCCGCCGGGCCCCTGCAGTGCGTCAGTCAACTTGCGTACAACCGGCGCCTCGATCGTCGAGGACGCCGAACGTACGAACTCACCGAGTTCTTGGAGCTTGGCCATGACGACCTTGCTCTCAACTCCGAACTCCTTGGCGAGTTCGTATACCCGGACCTTAGCCACTTCGCTCCTTTTAGGTCCGGGTTACCGCCGGACCGTCGCTACTTCATGGGCGTACTCATCGCGTACTCATCGAGTGCTCATCGCAATCTCGACCTACTTCCAACTCGCGAGGTACCTGACCGCACGGGGACCCGTGCCGTTCATTTCTTACGGTGTCACCCGCTCGACGAACCGCTGTACCGCGGTGGGGTCGAACGGCCCCTTGGCCTTGAAGGCCCGGGGGAACGCCCGGCGGCGAACCGCCAGGCCCAGACAGTCGGGGACGGGATGCACGTACGCACCCCGGCCGGGCAGCGTACCGCGAGGATCGGGGACGCAGGCGTCCCCGTCCGCGACGATGCGCAGCAACTCGTTCTTGGCCGCCCGCTCCCGGCATCCCACACAGGTTCGCTCAGGGCAAGCGCGGGCGTGCGTCCGGCCAGACACGGTTAAGTCTACCTCCCCGCACCGACCTCACCCCTTTGGGGCAAAAATCGAACGTACGTTGTCGTGATCTCAGCGACCTGGCGACGGAATCTATTCCCTCCGGCGCCACTCACGGCCCTCGCTCAGCGTCGCTCCGAGCGTTCCCGGGCCCGCTCGGCCCGCTCACGGTCGGCGACATCGCGCTCGGCGTCGGTCTCGGTGTCGGGACGGATGTCGATGCGCCAGCCGGTCAGGCGGGCGGCGAGACGGGCGTTCTGCCCCTCCTTGCCGATCGCCAGGGAGAGCTGGTAGTCCGGCACGGTCACCCGGGCGGAACGGGCGCCGAGGTCCACGACCTCCACCTCGCTCACCCGTGCGGGTGACAAGGCGTTGGCGACCATCTCGGCCGGGTCGTCCGACCAGTCCACGATGTCGATCTTCTCGCCGTGCAGCTCGGCCATCACATTGCGCACGCGTCCGCCCATCGGGCCGATGCAGGCGCCCTTGGCGTTGAGCCCGGACCGGGTCGAGCGGACCGCGATCTTGGTGCGGTGGCCGGCCTCGCGGGCGATCGCGCAGATCTCCACGGAGCCGTCGGCGATCTCCGGGACCTCCAGCGCGAAGAGCTTCTTCACCAGGTTGGGGTGGGTGCGCGACAGCGTCACGGAGGGACCGCGCACGCCCTTGGCCACGCGCACGACATAGGTGCGCAGCCGCAGGCCGTGGGTGTACTCCTCGCCCGGCACCTGCTCCTGCACCGGCAGGATGGCCTCCAGCTTGCCGATGTCGACCAGGACGTTCTTCGGGTCCTTGCCCTGCTGGACGACGCCGGTGACGACATCGCCCTCGTGGCCCGCGTACTCGCCGAACGTGCGGTCGTCCTCGGCGTCGCGCAGCCGCTGGAGGATGACCTGCTTGGCGGTGGTGGCGGCGATCCGGCCGAAGCCCGACGGGGTGTCGTCGAACTCCTTGGGCTCCTGCCCCTCCTCCAGGTCGGCCGGGTCCTCCTTGGCCCACACCGTCACATGGCCGCGCTCGTCCAGCTCCACCCGAGCCCTGCGGTGGCTGCCGTCCGTGCGGTGGTACGCGATGAGGAGGGCCGACTCGATCGCCTCGACGAGGACGTCGAACGGGATCTCCTTGTCCTGCGCCAAGCCCTTCAGGAGCTTCACGTCGATGTCCACGGCTACGCCTCCTCTTCCTTCTTGTCCTTGCGGTTGAATTCCAGCTCCACGCGGGCCTTGGCGATCTCGTCGAAGGCGATCCGGCGGGCGGTGGGCTTGCGGCCCTTGACGCCCGGCACCTCCAGGTCGAGACCGTCCTCGTCCACCGCGAGGATGCGGGCCACCAGCTCGCCGCCCTCGCGCAGGGTCAGGCCGACCAGCCGGCCGGTGGCGCGTACGTAATGGCGGTGCTGCGTCAGCGGGCGGTCGGCCCCGGGGGAACTGACCTCCAGGACGTACTCGTCCTCGCCCATCACATCGGTCTCGTCCAGCTTCGCGGAGATCGCGCGGCTCAGTTCCGCGCAGGCGTCCAGCTCGACGCCCTCGTCGGAGTCCACGACGATCCTCAGCACCCTGCGGCGGCCCGCCCGGGAGACTTCGATCTCTTCCAGCTCCAGCTGCTCGGCGCTGACGAGCGGTTCGACCAGCCCGCGCAGCCTCTCGCTCTGGGTGGTGCTCATCCGGGTGACTCCTCGGCCGCGTGTGCTGTTGTGGGTATCTCGCGTGTCTGGTCAAAGGGTATCCGGTCGCAAGGGGTGTTGCTGTCCGCCGGCCCCCCGAGCGCGGGTACGCTCACAGGCGGTGATCACTTCCGGACAGATCCAGTCAAGACAGATCCAGCCCGAAGGAGAACAAGTGCGGCGTACGGGGACGACGCGCAGGGGCGCGCTCGCGGCGACGGGCGCGCTCGTCGCCGGGGCGGTGCTGTCGGGCTGCGGAAGCGACGCCGACGACACGGGCGGGGCCCGTAAGGGTTCCACGCACGGCGGCGCGCGGACCGCCGCCGACGGTGCGTCCTCGGTACGTACGGAGAAGGTCCTGCGCACCAGCGCCTCACGCACCACGGCGACCCTGCTCGCCGGTTACGAGCACGTGCTCAGGGCCCATCCGTCGACGGCGGCCGCGCTCACCCCCCTGCGCGACGCGGTCCGCGCCCATCTGAAGGCCGTCTCACCGGGCAAGGCCCCGGCGCTCGGCGTGGCCCGCTCGCGCGCCACCGGACCGGCCGCCGCGGTCAGGGAGCTGGCCGCCGCCGAGCGCGGCGCGGCGGACGCGTACACCGCGCTGCTCGGGGAGGCGCCCGGGGAGCTGGCCCGGCTGCTGGCCTCGGTGGCCGCCGCCTGCGCGGTGCACGCCTACCTGCTGACGGAACTGGCGAAGGAGACCCCCGCATGAGCGACGGCACCCTGGAAGCGGCCCAGGCGGCGCTGGCCGCCGAGCACGCGGCGGTCTACGGCTACGGGGTCGCGGGCGGCCGGGTCGCGGCGGCGCGCCGGGCCGAGGCGAGCGCCGCGCACCACGCCCACCGCGCCCGCCGGGACGCCCTGGTACGCACGGTCCGGGACCTGGGCGGTGAGCCGGTGGCCTCGGACGCCGCGTACGCTCTGCCGTTCGCGGTGCCGGACGCGGCGGCCGCGGTGCGTTTGGCCGCCGTGCTGGAGGACCGCGTCGCGTACGTCTACTCCGACCTGGTCCGGGCCGCCGACGGTTCGCTGCGGCGCAGCGCTGCGGACGCGCTGCGGGAGGCAGCGGTGCGCGCGGCGCGCTGGCGGGGCAGCGGCGTACCCTTTCCCGGGCTCGCCGAGCGGGCCGGGGCGAAGGCCGGGGCGGACACGCAGGCCGGGGCCGGCGCCGCGCACTGAACAAGGCGCACTGTAGAAGGCTCTGAAAGGGAACACAGCACGTATGGGTTTTGAACCGCCGCAGCGTCTGGTGCGAGCGCTCGGCGAGTCGTACGGGGATACGGCCGCCGGGGACTGGCTCGCGGGGCTTCCGGCACTGACCGAACAGGCGCTGGCCGCGACCGGGCGCTCCTTGGTCGTGGAGCGGGTCGCGGCCCCCGGCGGGCGCAGCAGTCTGGTCCTGCTGGTCCGGGGGGCCGACGGAACCCCGGCCGCCCTGAAGCTCGCCCCGTCCGCGGCCGCGCCGGGGCTTGAGCGGGCGGCGCTGGCGCACTGGAACGGCTGGGGGGCGGTACGGCTCCTCGATCCCGCGGACGGCGGGCGCCCCGTCGAGGAGGCGCTGCTGCTGGAGCGGCTGCACCCGGAGATGTCGCTGCGCTCGCTGCCGGAGGCGAAGGCGCTGCTGGAGGCGGCCGGGACGGTGCGGCGGCTGTGGGTCGACCCGCCGGCCGGGCACGGCTTCGAGACGGTCGCCGAGCGGACCGGGCGGCGCACCGAGGCCATGCGCGCCGCCGCCGCGTCGGACCCGGCGTTGAAGCCCCTGGTCACGGCGGCGCTGGCGGCCCGCGAGGAACTGGTCGCCGACTCCCCCGAGACGCTGCTGCTGCACGGCAACTTCCGGCAGAGCAAGGTGCTCGCGGGTGAGCGGGCGCCCTGGCTGACGGTCGGCCCGGAGCCGTTGGTCGGTGAGCGGGCCTACGACCTGGCGCGGCTGGTCCGGGACCGGGTGGAGGACCTGATCGCCTCGCCCGCCGGCGCGGCGACGGCCCGGCGCAGGATCAAGAAGCTCGCCGACTCGCTGGACATGGACCAGCAGCGGCTGCACGGCTGGACGCTGTTCCGTGCGGTGGAGTCGGGCACCCGGGCGCTGGCGGCCGGGCGCCGCCAGGAGGGCGAAGTGACCCTGGAGTTCGCGGACTGGCTGTAGGACCTTGTGCGCGAGGACCCCGCACGGAACGTTCCGTGCGGGGTCCTCGCGCGTACAGCGGCCGGTCAGTCCTGCTGCTCGGCGAGGCGGGCGATCGCCTCGTCGACGGTCAGCTCCTCGCGCTCGCCGGTGCGGCGGTCCTTCAGCTCCAGGACGCCCTCGGCCGAACGGCGGCCGGCGACCAGGATCTTCGGGACACCGATCAGCTCGGAGTCGGTGAACTTGACGCCGGGCGAGACGCCGGCGCGGTCGTCGACCAGCACGCGCAGGCCGGCGGCGGCCAGCTTGTCGGAGACGTCGAGGGCCAGTTCGGTCTGGAGGGCCTTGCCGGCGGCGACCACGTGCACATCGGCCGGGGCCACCTCGCGGGGCCAGCACAGGCCCTTGTCGTCGGCGGTCTGCTCGGCGAGGGCGGCCACCGCGCGGGAGACGCCGATGCCGTACGAGCCCATCGTGACGCGGACGGGCTTGCCCTGCTGGCCGAGCACGTCGAGCGCGAAGATGTCGGCGTACTTGCGGCCGAGCTGGAAGATGTGGCCGATCTCGATGGCGCGGTCGACCTGGAGGCCGGTGCCGCACTTGGGGCAGGGGTCGCCCGCCTCGACGACGACGACGTCCAGGTAGTCGTCGACCTCGAAGTCGCGGCCCGCGACGACGTTCTTGGCGTGCTTGCCCTCCTTGTTGGCGCCGGTGATCCAGGCGGTGCCGGCGGCGACACGGGGGTCGGCGATGTAGCGGACCTTCTCCAGGCCCTGCGGGCCGACGTAGCCGCGCACGAGGTCGGGGCGGCCCACGAAGTCCTCGGCGGTGACCAGCTCGACGACGGCCGGCGCCAGGTGCTCGCCGAGCTTGCCCAGGTCGACCTCGCGGTCACCGGGCACGCCCACGGCGACGATCTCGCCGTCGACCTTGACCAGCAGGTTCTTCAGGGTGGCGGAGGCCGGTACGCCGAGGTGGGCGGCCAGGGTCTCGATGGTCGGGGTGTCGGGGGTGTCCAGCTCCTCGACGGGCCCGACGCCCGAGGCGTCGCCGGGGGTGGCGTTGAAGGTCACGGCCTCGGTGTTGGCCGCGTAGTCGCAGTTCGGGCAGTCGACGAAGGTGTCCTCGCCGGCGGGCGCCGGGGCCAGGAACTCCTCGGAGGCGGAGCCGCCCATGGCGCCGGAGACCGCGGAGACGATGCGGTGGTCGAGACCGAGCCGCTCGAAGATGCGGATGTACGCGGCGCGGTGCAGCTGGTACGCCTCGGCCAGGCCCTCGTCGGTGGTGTCGAAGGAGTACGAGTCCTTCATCTGGAACTCGCGGCCGCGCAGCACACCGGCGCGGGGGCGGGCCTCGTCGCGGTACTTGGTCTGGATCTGGTACAGGATGACCGGCAGGTCCTTGTAGGACGAGCACATGTCCTTGACGACCTGGGTGAAGATCTCCTCGTGGGTGGGGCCGAGGAGGTAGTCGGAGCCCTTGCGGTCCTGGAGCCGGAACAGCAGGTCGCCGTACTCGTCGTACCGGCCGCTCGCCTCGTAGGGCTCCTTGGGCAGGAGCGCGGGGAGCAGGACCTCCTGGCCGCCGATGGCGTCCATCTCCTCGCGGACGACGCGGGTGATGTTCTCCAGGACCTTCTTGCCGAGCGGCAGCCAGGACCAGATTCCGGCGGCGGTGCGTCGTACGTAGCCGGCTCGGACGAGGAGCTTGTGGTTGAGCGTCTCGGCGTCCGCCGGGTCGTCGCGCAGTGTCTTGATCATCAATCGGGACATGCGCTGGACCTGGGCCATGGTGAACTCCTGCTCGGAAGGGTGGTGGGCCCGAGGTTAGCGGGGCGGCCCGTGCGGGCGGAAATCCATTCAGCGTGGGCGGCGCAGCGGGAGGGGTGCTCCCATGACCGCGTACGGCTTGGGGGCACTGGGGAAGAGCACCTGGCGGGCCAGGTCCTGGTAGCCGAGCGAGTGGTAGAGGCCGCGTGCCGGGCTGTCCGTGTCGATGGCGGAGAGGATCGAGCGGGGCCGGCCGACCGCGTCCGTGAGGGTGGTGATGAGGCTGCGTCCGATGCCCCGGTTCTGGAAGTCCGGGTGGACGTGCAGTTCGGTGACCACGAAGGAGTCGTCGAGCCAGTGGGCGCTGCCGGTGGCGCGGAGGTAGGGCTCGACGACGGTGGACCACCAGTGGCCGCGGTCGTTGGGCATGCCGTAGACGAAGCCGACGAGCCGGTCCTCGGGCGTCAGGGCGCCGAGCGCGCGGGCGTGCGGGTGGTCGAGGTGCCGGAGCACGATGTGGCGGCGCACCTCGATCTCCTCGGCGCCCAGGCCGAAGGCGACGGCCTGTACGGCGAGCGCCTCGTCGACGCGTGCGGCGAGGTCGATCGGCCCGATCCGGACGCCGGTGATGCGGGGGCCGCCCCCGAAAACTGCTGCCATGGACCGACCCTACTGTCCGGGCCGCTGTGGCGTGGCCCGGTCAGAACAGCACGCTCATGAAGGCACCGGTCTCCCGGAAGCCGATACGGCGGTATGCCTTGCGCGCGGGGGTGTTGTAGTCGTTGACGTACAGGCTGACGACCGGCGCGACGTCGGCCAGCGCGTACCGCAGCACGGCGGCCATGCCGGTCTCGGAGAGGCCGCGGCCGCGGTACTCGGGGGCGACCCACACGCCCTGGATCTGGCACGCCTGCGGTGTGGTGGCGCCGATCTCCGCCTTGAAGACGACCTTGCCGTCGTCGATCCGGGCGAAGGAGCGGCCGGCGCCGATGAGTTCGGCGACCCGGGCCTGGTAGAGGAGTCCGCCGTCGCCGGTCAGCGGGGAGACACCGACCTCCTCGGTGAACATGTCCACGCAGGCCGGCATCAGGATGTCCATCTCGTCCTTGCGGACGCGGCGCACGAGCGGGTCGGGTTCCACATCGGCGGACGGGCTCTCGGTGACCATGAGGGGCTGGTTGGCCCGGACTTCGCGGGCGGGGCCCCAGCCGGGTTCGAGGAGCCGCCACAGCTCGGCGGTGGGCTCGGCGGGTCCGACGATCGAGGAGCAGCGGCGGCCGGCCCGGCGGGCGCGGTCGGCGAAGGCGCGTACGGCTTCGGGGCCCGCGCAGATGGGGACGAGGTTGGCGCCCGAGTAGCACAGGGAGCGGAGCCGCCCGTCGGCGTACCAGCCCCACATCTCGCCGCCGAGGCGCCAGGGGTCGAGTCCGGCGATGTGGACGCGGGACGTCACGAAGGCGTTGGCCACGGGCTCGCTCTCCAGGACGGCGAGGGCGGCGCCGAGGTCGCTGGGTTCGAGGACCCGGGTAGTGGTGTGCGTCAACACGAGGGGGGCCTCACCATGCGGTCTGCTGATTTCCGCACTGTAACCGAAGAGCCTGTCGAACGCCGCCCGGGGCCGGAAACGGCTGTGCGCGGATGCCGTGAGCCCGCTCACGGACAGCGCCCCGCCGAGGGTTCCTCGGGGGGCGCTGCCGGGGTTCGCAAGGGGGTTCAGCTGATGGAGACCTCGGGCTCGCCGGAAGCGACGCCGTCCTTCTCCATCTGCTCGGCGATCTTCATGGCTTCCTCGATGAGGGTCTCCACGATCTTCGACTCGGGCACGGTCTTGATGACCTCGCCCTTGACGAAGATCTGGCCCTTGCCGTTGCCGGAGGCGACACCGAGGTCGGCCTCGCGGGCCTCGCCGGGGCCGTTGACGACGCAGCCCATGACGGCGACCCGCAGCGGGACCTCCATGCCCTCCAGGCCGGCGCTGACCTGGTCGGCGAGCTTGTAGACGTCGACCTGGGCGCGGCCGCAGGAGGGGCAGGAGACGATTTCGAGCCGGCGCTGCCGCAGGTTCAGCGACTCCAGGATCTGGATGCCGACCTTGACCTCTTCGGCGGGCGGCGCGGACAGCGAGACGCGGATGGTGTCGCCGATGCCCTCGCTGAGCAGGGCGCCGAAGGCGACTGCCGACTTGATGGTGCCCTGGAAGGCGGGGCCCGCCTCGGTGACGCCGAGGTGCAGCGGGTAGTCGCACTGGGCGGCGAGCTGGCGGTAGGCGTTGACCATCACGACCGGGTCGTTGTGCTTGACCGAGATCTTGATGTCGCGGAAGTCGTGCTCCTCGAAGAGCGACGCCTCCCAGAGCGCGGACTCGACGAGCGCCTCGGGGGTGGCCTTGCCGTACTTCTTCAGCAGCCGGGCGTCCAGCGAACCGGCGTTGACGCCGATCCGGATCGGCGTACCCGCGTCCTTCGCGGCGCGCGCGATCTCCTTGACCTTGTCGTCGAACTGCTTGATGTTGCCCGGGTTCACGCGCACCGCCGCACAGCCGGCGTCGATCGCCGCGAAGACGTACTTCGGCTGGAAGTGGATGTCCGCGATCACCGGGATCTGCGACTTCGAGGCGATCGTCTTCAGGGCGTCCGCGTCGTCCTGCGTCGGGCAGGCCACGCGCACGATCTGGCAGCCGGAGGCGGTGAGTTCGGCGATCTGCTGAAGCGTCGCGCCGATGTCCGACGTACGCGTCGTCGTCATCGACTGCACCGAGACCGGCGCGTCCCCTCCGACCGCCACCGATCCGACCTGGATCTTTCGGCTGGCCCGCCGTTCGGCGAGCTTGGTCGGAACGGCGGGCATTCCGAGAGAAATCGCAGTCATGCGCTGAGCATCCCCAAGGTGTGGATCGAGGTCCCGGTATCGGCGGGCTCCGGCCTTCGAGGTTACGTCACCGGGGGCGGCCGGGAGCACACCGCGTCCGGGCCCGTACGGAATGTCGGGCCCGCCGGACGCGCCCCGCGCACCGCCTGTCACTCGCGGTGCACCGAGCGCGTCCGGCGCCCCGCTCAGGTGATCTTGACGGGGTTGACCAGGTCGGCGACGAGGACGAGCAGGGTGAAGCAGATGAAGACCCCGGCGACCACGTAGGCGAGCGGCATCAGCTTGGCGACGTCGAACGGGCCGGGGTCGGGGCGCTTGAAGATCCGTGCCGTGTGCCGGCGCAGCGCCTCCCACAGGGCCCCCGCGATGTGGCCGCCGTCGAGCGGGAGCAGCGGCAGCATGTTGAAGAGGAACAGCGAGAGGTTGAAGCCGGCCAGCAGGAACAGCATCATCGCGACCTGGTTCTCCGCCGGGACGTCCAGCGTCATCACCTCGCCGCCGATGCGGGCCGCGCCGACGACACCGACCGGGGAGTCGGCGGCGCGCTCGCCGTCGCCGAAGACCGCGTCCCAGAGGGCGGGGATCTTGGAGGGCAGGGCGATGATCGAATCGACGCCGTCCTCCAGCATGTCGCCCATGCGGACGACCGAGTCGCCGAAGGAGAGCGGGATGATCTCCGGCTGGGCGGCGAAGCCGAGGTAGCCGGCGGTGACGTACTCGCCGGGGACGGTCTCGCCGTGGGAGTCCTTCTTGGCGACGGCGTTCTTCAGGAGGACCGCGTGCAGGTCCTTCTCCTGCCCGTCGCGTTCCACCGTGATGGTGGCGGGGCCGATGGTGTCGCGGATGCGGTCGGAGAGGGTGTCCCAGGAGTCCATCCGCTCGCCGTCGAAGGCGACGATCCTGTCGCCCTTCTTCAGTCCGGCGGCCTGCGCGGGCGAGACGGCATCGGACTTCTTGCAGGTCTGACGCTCGGCGCTCTGCGGGATGACGCACTTCTGGACGCCGGCGACCTCGGTGGTGTTGGTCTGGAAGCCGAAGGACATGGAGACGCCGAGGAAGATCGCCACGGCCAGGACCAGGTTCATGAAGGGGCCGGCGAACATGACGATGACGCGTTTCCACGGCTTGCGCGTGTAGAACAGGCGGCTCTCGTCACCCGGTTCCAGCTCCTCGAAGGCGGCCGATCTGGCGTCCTCGATCATGCCGCGCCAGGGCGAGGTGGAGCGGGCTTCGAGACGGCCGTCCGCGCCGGGCGGGAACATGCCGATCATGCGGATGTATCCGCCGGCCGGGATGGCCTTGATGCCGTACTCGGTGTCGCCCTTCTTGCGGGACCAGACGGTCGGGCCGAAGCCGACCATGTACTGGGGGACGCGGATGCCGAAGAGCTTGGCGGTCGACAGGTGGCCCAGCTCGTGCCAGGCGATGGAGAAGAGCAGACCGAAGGCGAAGACGGCGATGCCGAGGATCGTCAGCAGGATCGTCGTCATGCTCATGCGCGTGCCTCCGCAGTGGCCTTGGCCGAGAGTTCCCGGGCCCGGGTCCGTGCCCAGGTCTCCGCTTCAAGTACGTCCGCGACGGTGAGAGAAGTTCCCGACGCGGGCGTTCCGTGTTCGCCCACCACCGCGGTGACCGTGTCCATGATGCCGTTGAAGGGCAGCGCGCCGGACAGGAATGCGTCGACGCACTCTTCATTGGCGGCGTTGAAGACGGCGGGCGCGGTGCCGCCGAGGGCGCCCACGTGCCGGGCGAGGCCGACGGACGGGAACGCCTCGGTGTCCAGCGGGAAGAACTCCCAGGTGGACGCCTTGGTCCAGTCGAAGACGGGGGCCGCGTCGGGGACGCGCTGCGGCCAGCCGAGGCCGATGGCGATCGGGCCGGACATGTCGGGCGGGGTGGCCTGGGCGAGGGTGGAGCCGTCGGTGAACTCGACCATCGAGTGCACGTACGACTGGGGGTGGACGACGACCTCGATGCGGTCGAAGGGGACGTCGTAGAGCAGGTGCGCCTCGATGACTTCGAGGCCCTTGTTGACCAGGGTCGCCGAGTTGACCGTGATGACCGGGCCCATCGCCCAGGTGGGGTGCGCGAGGGCCTGTTCCCGGGTGACGTCCGCGAGCTCGCTCCTGGTCCGGCCGCGGAACGGACCACCGGACGCGGTGACGACGAGCCGGCGCACATCGGCGCGGGTACCGGCCGCGAGCGCCTGGAAGAGCGCCGCGTGCTCCGAGTCGACCGGGATGATCTGCCCCGGGGCGGCCAGCGCCTTGACC
Source organism: Streptomyces sp. NPDC019224 (assembly GCF_040632605.1). Taxonomy (NCBI): domain Bacteria; kingdom Bacillati; phylum Actinomycetota; class Actinomycetes; order Kitasatosporales; family Streptomycetaceae; genus Streptomyces; species Streptomyces sp. NPDC019224. Next base: position 53,073 of record NZ_JBEYCF010000035.1, read on the forward strand.
AGGGGCCCGCCGACGATCAGCGACTCCTTGTTCGCGAGCGCCAGGGTGCGGCCCGCCTCCAGGGCGGCCAGGGTAGGGGCGAGGCCGATGGAGCCGGTGATCCCGTTGAGCACGGTGTGGCAGTCGCTCGCGGCCAGCTCGGTCGCCGCGTCGGGTCCCGCGATGATCTCGGGAAGCGGCTCGGCGGTCCCGTACTCCCGCCGCAGGGCCTCGCGCAGGGCGGGTACGGCCTCGGGCGAGGCGACCCCGACCGCGCGCACCTTCAGCAGGCGGGCCTGCTCGGCGAGGAGGCCGACCCGGCCGCCGGCCGCGGACAGCGCGGTGACGCGGAAGCGGTCGGGGTTGCGCAGCACCAGGTCGATGGCCTGGGTACCGATGGACCCGGTGGAACCGAGGAGGACGAGATCCCGGCGGCCTTCCACGGCGTCGAAGACGAGGTGCGGGTCGGCGAGAGGGGCAGGGCTGTCGGTCATGGCCCCCATTGTCGCCGCTCGTTCTGTGTGCGGGGACAGGGTGTCCCGGATCACCCCGTGCGTGTCCCGTCCCCGCCTCCTCCCCTCAGGCGGTGGCTGCGGCGAACACCTCGTGGAAGCCGGGGAACGTCTTGCGTACGCAGCCGGGGTCATCGAACGTGATGCCGGGGGTGCGCAGGCCGGTGACGGCGAAGGACATCACGATGCGGTGGTCGCCGTGGCTCTCGATCTCCACGGGCCGGGGCGTGCCGGGCCGGATCTCGATCCAGTCGGGGCCCGTGGTGACCGTGATGCCCATGCGCCGCAGGTTGTCCGCGCACGCCTCCAGCCGGTCGCACTCCTTCACGCGGGTGTTGCCGACGTCCTCGATGCGTACGGGCCCCGAGGCGAAGGGGGCGATCGCGGCGAGCGTGGGCATGGTGTCGGAGATGTCGCGCATGTTGACGGTGAGACCGCTCAGGGTGCCGGTGGAGCGGACCGTGGTGGAGCCGGCCGACGTGTGCACGTCGGCGCCCATGCGGCGCAGTACGTCGGTGAACCGCAGGTCCCCCTGGAGGGCGCCCTCGCCGAGCCCGGGGACGGTGACCTCGCGGCCGGTGAGGGCCGCGGCGGCGAAGAAGTAGCTCGCGGTGGAGGCGTCGGGTTCGACGGCGTAGGCGGTGGCGCGGTAGCCGCCGGGCGGCACGGTGAAGACGGCGTCACCCGGCCCGCCCCGGGTGACCTCGACGCCGAAGGAGCGCATCATCGCGAGGGTGATCTCGATGTAGGGCGCCGAGACGAGGTCGGTGACGGTGATCCGCAGCCCGGTCTCCGTGAGCGGGCCGAGCATCAGCAGGGCGGTGAGGTACTGGCTGGACTGCCCGGCGTCCAGGGTGAGTTCGCCGCCCTTGATGCCGGCGGCCTCGATGCGCAGCGGGTGGTGGCCCTCGGCCTCCTCGTGGCGCAGGTCGACGCCGAGGGTGCGCAGGGCCCCGGTGAGCGGGGCGAGGGGGCGGCGGCGCATCTGCGCGGAGGCGTCGAAGCGGTAGCTGCCGCGGGCGCCGGCCGCCGCGAGGGCCGGCAGGAAGCGGGCGGTGGTGGCCCCGTCCCGGCAGTAGACGTCGGCCTCGGTGGCGGCGGGCCCGGCCGGGCGGCCGGTGATGTGCCACGCCTCCGCCTCCTGCTCGACCTCGTAGCCGAGCGCGGTCAGGCCTGCGGCGAAGCCCTCGGTGTCGTCGGAGCTGAGCGGGCGTACGAGTGTGCTGCGGCCGTGCGCGGCGGCGGCCAGGAAGAGGGCGCGCGCGGTGACGGACTTGGAACCGGGGACATGGATGACGGTCACGGGCGTCCATCCTGCCGTGGACCGTGGCATGCGGCGGGGCGCGTCCAGCGACTGGACGCGCCCCGCGGTGCGGCACCCGGTGGCCCGGAGCCCCGCCGGGTGCCCCGTGGCCCGGCAGACCGCGGCGCGGCGGCGGTGGCTCAGCGGATGGGCCGGTGGACGTTGTCCTTCGTGGAGGGGCCGGGGGTGGCGTCGGCGATCCAGGGGCCCTCGCCGCTCGGGTCGACCACACCCTCCTCCAGCCAGCCGTACGTACCGGACAGGACGCCGTCGACGACGCGCCGGTCCAGGTCGTCGGTGTTGGACCAGAGCCGGGTGAAGAGCTCCTCGACGCGGATGCGGGCCTGGCGGCAGAAGGCGTCGGCGAGCTGGTACGCCTCGCGGCCGTGCTCGTCCGTGGCGCGCAGGTGCTCGGCGCGGACGCAGGCGGCGCTCATCGCGAAGAGCTCCGCGCCGATGTCGACGATCCGGCCGAGGAAGCCCTGCTTGGTCTCCATCCGGCCCTGCCAGCGGGACATGGCGTAGAAGGTGGAGCGGGCGAGCTTGCGGGAGGCGCGTTCGACGTACCGCAGGTGCGTGGCCAGGTCCGGGTGGCCCGCCGGGTGGAACTCGGCGTAGGTGCGCGGGAGCTGGCCCGGGCCGGCGACGAGCTTGGGCAGCCACTTGGCGTAGAAACCGGCCGCGTTGGCGCCCGCCTTCGCCTTGGCGGAGAGCGGTTTGTCGGGGTCGATGATGTCGCCGGCGACCTTGAGGTGGGCGTCGACGGCCTCGCGGGCGATCAGCAGGTGCATGATCTCCGTGGAGCCCTCGAAGATCCGGTTGATCCGCATGTCGCGGAGCATCTGCTCGGCGGGTACGGCCCGTTCGCCGCGGGCTTTGAGCGATGCGGCGGTCTCGAAGCCGCGTCCGCCACGGATCTGGACCAGTTCGTCGGCGATTCTGCAGCCCATCTCGGAGCCGTACAGCTTGGCGAGCGCCGCTTCGATGCGGATGTCGTTGCGGTCCTCGTCGGCCATCTGCGAGGAGAGGTCGACCACGGCTTCGAGGGCGAAGGTGGTCGCGGCGATGAACGCGATCTTGGACCCGACGGCCTCGTGCCGGGCGACCGGCCTGCCCCACTGCTCGCGGACGGCCGACCACTCGCGGGCGATCTTGAGGCACCACTTGCCGGAACCGACGCACATCGCGGGCAGCGAGAGCCGGCCGGTGTTGAGCGTGGTGAGCGCGATCCTGAGCCCGGCGCCCTCGGGACCGATGCGGTTGGCGGCGGGGACGCGCACCTGGTGGAAGCGGGTGACGCCGTTCTCGATGCCGCGCAGGCCCATGAAGGCGTTGCGGTGCTCCACGGTGATGCCGGGGGCGTCCGCCTCGACGACGAACGCGGTGATGCCGCCCGGGTGGCCCTCCGACTTCGGGACCCGGGCCATGACGACCAGCAGGTCGGCGACGACCCCGTTGGTCGTCCACAGCTTGACCCCGTCCAGCACGTACTCGTCGCCGTCCGGGACGGCGGAGGTGGCCAGCCTCGCCGGGTCGGAGCCGACGTCCGGCTCGGTCAGCAGGAACGCGGAGATGTCCGTACGGGCCAGCCGGGGCAGGAAGGTGTCCTTCTGCTCCTGGCTGCCGAAGGTCTTCAGCGGCTGGGGCACACCGATGGACTGATGGGCGGAGAGCAGGGCGCCGATCGCCGGGCTCGCGGAACCGGCCAGCGCGAGGGCCCGGTTGTAGTAGACCTGGGTCAGGCCGAGGCCGCCGTACTTGACATCGATCTTCATGCCGAGCGCACCGAGTTCCTTGAGGCCGTTGATGACCTCGTCGGGAATCCGGGCCTCGCGTTCGATCAGCGCGCCGTCGACCCTGGTCTCGCAGAACTCGCGCAGCCGGGCGAGGAATTCCTCGCCGCGCCGGACGTCCTCGCCGGCGGGCTGCGGATGCGGGTGGATCAGGTCCAGGCGGAACCGGCCCAGGAAGAGTTCCTTGGCGAAACTGGGTTTGCGCCAGTCCCGTTCCCGCGCGTCCTCGGCGACCTGGCGCGCTTCGCGTTCGGTGACCTTGGGCGTGGGCTGTTGTGCGGATGGAGCGGACATGAGGAGCTCACCTCGCCGCGTCGTCGGGTGGGTGGACCCGGCAGGCGCACGGGCGGACGGAGACCGTCCGCCCGTGCGTACCTGTCCGGTTCTACTCGTCCGTATGTACCCGATTCCCGCCGCCCCCACCAGCCTCGGAGCGCCGATCGGGTCGGCCACCACTCCACTGCCCGCCGCCGCGTGCGGCATGCGCCGGCTTCAGAGAGCGAGGCCGGTGAGGACGAGGACGCGCTCGTAGGTGTAGTCGTCCATGGCGTACCGGACGCCCTCGCGGCCCACGCCGGACTGCTTGGCTCCGCCGTACGGCATCTGGTCGGCGCGGTACGAGGGGACGTCGCCGATGATCACGCCACCGACCTCCAGCGCGCGGTGGGCGCGGAAGGCGGCCTGGATGTCATGGGTGAACACGCCTGCCTGGAGCCCGTACTGCGAGGCGTTGACGGCGGCGAACGCCTCGGCCTCGCCGTTGACCTTCCGCACCGACAGGACCGGTCCGAAGACCTCCTCGGTGGCGAGGGTGACGCCGTCGGGCAGTCCGGTGAGGACGGTCGGCGCGTACGTCGAACCGTCGCGCTTGCCGCCCGCGAGCAGCTGGGCGCCCGCCGCGACGGCCTCGTCGACCCAGGACTCGACGCGCCGGGCGGCGGCCTCGTCGACGAGCGGGCCGACGTCGGTGGCGGGGTCGGAGGGGTCGCCGGTGACCTGGGCCTCCACGGCGGCGACGATCCGGGGCAGCAGCCGGTCGTGCACGGCCGCGTCGGCGATGACGCGCTGCACCGAGATGCAGGACTGGCCGCCCTGGTAGTTGGAGAAGGTCGCGATGCGGTGCGCGGCCCAGTCCAGGTCCTCGTCCGAGGCGTAGTCACCGAGCACGACGGCGGCCCCGTTGCCGCCGAGTTCCAGCGTGCAGTGCTTACGGGGCACCGAGTCCATGATCGCGTAGCCGACGGGGGCGGACCCGGTGAAGGAGATCACGGGCAGCCGCTCGTCCTGGACGAGGGCGGGCATCCGCTCGTTGGGGACCGTGAGGACCGACCAGGAGCCGGCCGGAAGGTCCGTCTCGGCCAGCAGCTCGCCCAGGACCAGCGAGGAGATCGGGGTCGCCGGGGCCGGCTTCAGGATGATCGGGACGCCGACGGCGATGGCCGGGGCGACCTTGTGGGCGCTCAGGTTCAGCGGGAAGTTGAAGGGCGCGATGCCGAGGACGGGGCCGCGCGGGAAACGCCGGGTCAGGGCGAGCCGCCCGGTGCCGCCGGCGTCGGTGTCCAGGCGCTGGGCCTCGCCGCTGTTGAACCGGCGGGCCTCCTCGGAGGCGAAGCGGAAGACGGACACGGCCCGTCCGACCTCGCCGCGCGCCCACTTGACGGGCTTGCCGTTCTCGGCGGAGATCAGCTGGGCGATCTCCTCGGTGCGCTCGGCCAGCCGGCGGGCCACGTGGTCCAGCGCGGCGGCCCGGACGTGGGCGGGGGTCGCGGCGAACTCCTCGCGCACGGCGTGCGCGGCGGCGACGGCCTCCTCGACCTGGGCCTCGGTCGGAACGCCGACGGTTCCGACGAGGCGCCCGTCCCAGGAGTTGGTGACGTCGAAGCTTTCCTCGCCGGTGGCCTGGCGGCCGGCCAGCCAGAAGGCGTGGGTGGAGGTCATGGAGTTCCGGCCCTTCGATGGCGTGGGATGTTTCCGCCCCCACGGTAGGGCCGGGAGGGCCGCCCGGCCTTTGTCCTGCGTGGAGCAGTACGGGGCCGGGGCGCGCCTTATCGGCCAGGGGGCGCGGTGACCTTCAGAGCGAGCCACAGCTCCATCCGGACGTCCGGGTCGTCCAGCGAGCGGCCGAGGATCTCCTCCACCCGCCGCATCCGGTAGCGCAGGGTGTGCCGGTGGACCCCGAGGTCGGCGGCGGCCGCGTCCCACTGGCCGTGGTGCGAGAGCCAGGCGCGCACCGAGGCGACCAGGTCGCCCCGGCCCTTGGCGTCGTGCTCGTACAGGGCACGCAGCATGCCGTCCGCGAAGGCCCGCACCGCGTCGTCGGCGAGCAGCGGCAGCACGGAGCCGGTGGCCAGTTCCGCGTGCTCGACCAGGGCCCTGCCCCGGCGGCGGGCCACCGAGAGGGCCTGTTCCGCCTGTTTGTACGCGGCGGACACGGCGACCGGGCCGGCCGGCGCGGACATGCCCACCACGACATCGGTCTCCTGGGCGGCGGCCGGCTCGCGCGGGGTCAGCTCGTCCTGCGCCGCGGCGTACGCCTCGCACGCGGTCACCGCCGCGCCGCCGTCGGCGGCCAGCACCAGGAGGCGTTCGCCCTCGGGCACCATCAGCAGGGTCTCGCCGGAACGGTCGGCGGCGGTGTCCATCGCGTCGGCGAGCAGCGCCGTGGCCGGGGGGTTCTGGGCCTCGGCGATCAGCAGCCGGAAGGGGGCGTCGAGCAGCCCGCCGTAGAGGTCCCCCGCGACGGCGCGGGCGTGGTCGGGCTGGCCGGCCAGCAGCATCCGCAGCACCGCCGCGCCGAGGCGCTGTTCGGCGCCCTGGAGGGCGCGGGAGCGGGCGGTGGTGAGGGTGAGCAGGGCGACCGCCGAGTGCACGGCGTAGCGCTCGGCGGTGCCGAGGGCCGCCCCGGTGCCGACGGCGAGGGCACCGCGGACCCGGCGGCCGGTGCCCAGGGACTGGAGTTCGACGCGGTCGTCGGTGTCGCCGACGACCATGCTGGCCGGGGCGGGGCGGGCGCGCAGCCGCTCCACTTCGGGGGTGAGCCGGGCGGCGCGACGGGCCGCCCAGTCGGGGGCGGCGGCCACGACGGCCCCGGTGGCGTCGTAGAGGGCGGCCCAGCCGTCGACGTGGGCGGCGAGCCGGGCGAGGAGGGCCGCGGGGCCGTCCCCGGCGAGCGCCGCGCTGGTGAGCTCGCGCTGCGCCTCGAAGCCGGCGGTGACGGCCCGGTACTGGTCGGCGGCGAGTTGCGAGGAGACGGCCTTGGTGATGGCGAGGAAGGGGGTGCGGCGCGGCACTTCGAGCAGCGGCAGACCGGCTTCCTCGGCGGCGCCGATCAGGGGCCGGGGCACCTCGTCGTAGTTGACTCCGACGGCGAAGCCGAGCCCGGCGACCCCGGCGTCGGCCAGCCTGCGCACGTACCGCCCCATCGCCTCCGGGTTCTCCGCGTCCAGGTTGGTCGCGGTGACCAGCAGCAGTTCGCCGCCCTCCATATAGGGGACGGGGTCGGTCAGCTCACTGGCGTGCGCCCAGCGCACCGGTGTGTCGAGGCTGTCCGCCCCCGCGCGCACCGTGAGTCTGAGCGCCGAGTGCTGGACGAGCGAGGCGAGCGTGGGCGGCATGGGGATGGGGCCTTCGGAAGGGGGGATTTCGCCGTCCCGTATGAACGGCTCGCTTCGATTCTGCCAGGGTGGCAGAGTTCCTGTCACCGCTGCCACTCCCCTCCCTTCCGCCCCGGCCGTCCCGCCCTGTCGTCAGCGGGCCAGTCGCACGAGCAGCGGCGGCATGTGCTCGCCGCCCACCGTGGTCAGGGAGAGCACCGCGTGTCCCGGGGGAAGTTCGTAGGCGAGCGCGGAGGCGGACCACCGCTCCCGTTCGACCTGGCGCACGGTCACCGCGTCCGTGGTCACGGCCTTGCCGGTGGCCATCTTGCGCAGGGAGTGCAGGGCGCGGGTGAGCGGCTGGTCGGCGAAGACGCCGTGCTGGGCGACCTCGCGGATCTCCACCCACTCCTTGCCCCAGGCCTCCGCGAAGCGCTTGCCGTCCCAGGTGGTGAGGCCGGGGAAGACCATGGTGCAGCCGAACGCCCCGAGCAGCGCCGCGTGCAGCCCCTCGGGTACGTCGTCCAGGGTGCGCAGGGCGAGGACCGCCCCGGCGTTGACGGACCGCAGCCGGCGGATGCCCCGGACGGTCTCGGCGGTGACGGTGTGGGTGGCGTCGTCGAGGACGAGGCAGACGAACAGCGAGCGGTCGGTGCGGGCGGCGGTGACGGCGTTGAACTGGGCGAGCACCAGGCGGGCCAGGATGCGGGACGCCTCGGCGTGGACGCGCTCCGGCAGGTCGACGCGGACCCGCAGCGGGTGCCGGCCCAGGGCGCGCAGCGAGAACGGACGGGCGTCCTCCCCGGTGGCGAAGAACCCCGCGAAGGCGGGCCGGTCGAGCGTGGCGATCCGGTCGGCCAGGACGGCGGCCGGGTCGGCGGCACCGCCCGCCTGGCGGGTCCTGGCCTCCAGCTCGCGCAGCATCGCGTGGTGTCCGCCGGCCTCCAGGGCCTCGCGCAGGGCGCCGAGGGCGGCGGCGGAGCCTTCGAGGAGTTCGCGGAGTTCGGGCACGGAGGGGAAGCGGCCGTGGACGGTGCGGAACGGTCCGAGCAGCTGTCCGAGGGCGGTCGCGGCACGGCGGGTGTCCAGGGTGGGGATGTCCCCGGCCAGTCCTTCGGCCAGGGCTCCCGCGGCCTCGTCGGGGTCGGTGGTGCCGCCGTACAGGTCGAAGTCGTGCAGGGACGCCGGGTCGCCGATGCGGATGACGACGTCGTAGGCGTCGTCCGGGCCGAGCGCGCCGCCCGCGCCGCCGACGGCGAGCACCGCGGCCTGGCCGGTGAGCGCCCGCAGGGCGAGGGCTTCGACGACGGGCCCGACGATCCGGTCCGTCTTGCCGGAACCGGGCGGGCCGACGGCCAGCAGGGAGGTGCCGAGCGAGGCGGGTTCCAGTGCCAGGCCGGAGCCCCGGCGCGGATAGGGGTTGCGCGGGTCGTCGGCGCACTCCCCGATCCGGACCTGGCCGGTGAGCGGGTCGTGGGTGGCGGTGCGCCGGGGCACGTCCCGGAAGCCGGAGGGGTGCAGGAAGGCGTCGGCGCCCTTGCGGAGCACGGTCTCGGTGAAGGACGCCAGCCGCTCGGGCCGGCCCCGGGCGCCGCTCCAGGCGTGGCGCAGCCGTACGCAGTCCACGTCGTTCATCCGGCCCGTGTAGACGGCGGCGGTCAGCGCGTCGGCGGCGTCGGCGGAGCCGGCGGCGCGCAGGTCGGGCCACTGGGCGCGCAGGGGGCCGGCCGCCGGGGCGGGGGCCGTGGACGGCTCCCGCGGGGTGGGCTCGCGGCGGAGGAACGGGCCCAGCTCCGTCGACCAGTGGCCGGTCCGGGCGAAGGGCCAGACGATCGCGGTGCCGATCAGGGCGTAGAGGACGAGCGCGACGAGCAGCGCCGCGTACTGGTTGCCGCCGCCCTGCATCCAGCTGGTGGGGACCGCGGGGAAGACGAGGTCGGCGAGCGGTACCCGGCGGGTCCAGACGAGCCACAGGGTGAGCAGCGCGCCGCCCAGGGTCAGCAGGAGCCTGGCGCGGGCGAGGTTCGGGCCGGCGAAGTGGCGGAAGACGCCCGCCCAGCCGCCGACCCGGGCGGCCCAGAAGCCGAGGCCGAGGACGAGCACCTGGTAATAGAGGGTCGTGGAGTTGACGACGAGGGCGGGCGCGTCGTCCCTGAGCCCGCCGAAGGTCCACCACTCGGGGCCGGTGATGATCTCGATCGGCTTGCTGACGTAGGGGACGCTGCGTTCGGTGAGCAGCAGCCACAGCAGGAGCCACAGGACCAGCGTGGCGGCCGGGCCCACCAGCGAGGGGCGCGGCGGGCGCTCGGCGGGCCGGGGCACGAAGCCGTACCGCCAGACGCCGGGGCCGGCCTCGGGCCGGGGCGCGTTGAACCAGTCGGCGGTGGGCGCCGCGGCGCCCGGGACCGGGGCGTGCGCGGGCGGTGCCGGCACGGCGGGGGGCCGGGAGGGCGGCGGGACCGTGGGCGGGTAGGCGGGCGGGGCGGCGGGCGGCGGCCCCGCCGGGGGCGGTACGGAGCCTTTGGCCCGGCCGTCGGGCGGCTGCGCACCCCGCGTGCTCCACGCGCCGCGCGTACCGTCGTTGTCCATGAACCGTTGCCCCCTTGACCAGCCAGGTCCGTCACTGCCCGGGCCAATCTAGTGCGCGCACACGGTGAGTTCAGCAACGCGCCCGGATAGTGACCGCCGGGCGGGCGGCACGGACTCCCCTGCCGCCTTCTGTCCGCGGCGGACAACGACACGTACGCGACCACTCCCGATCGGAGCATGCCCGTCCCCGGGTCCCGCGCCTAGCCTGCACAACGAGAAGCGTCCGAAACACCCCCAGGAGCCCCGCATGACCGAAATCCCGCAGGAGCGCCGACTCGTCACCGCCATTCCCGGTCCGAAGTCGGTGGAGCTGCAAGACCGCCGGCTCGCGGCGGTCGCCGCGGGCGTGGGCTCCACCCTCCCGGTGTTCACCGCGCGGGCGGGCGGCGGGATCATCGAGGACGTGGACGGCAACCGTCTGATCGACTTCGGTTCCGGCATCGCCGTGACCTCGGTCGGCGCCTCCGCCGAGGCCGTCGTGCGCCGGGCCTCCGCCCAGCTCGCGGACTTCACCCACACCTGCTTCATGGTCACGCCGTACGAGGGCTACGTGGAGGTCTGCGAGCGGCTCGCCGAACTGACCCCGGGCGACCACGCGAAGAAATCCGCGCTGTTCAACTCGGGCGCCGAGGCGGTCGAGAACGCGGTGAAGATCGCCCGCGCGTACACGAAGCGCACCGCGGTCGTCGTCTTCGACCACGGCTACCACGGCCGGACGAACCTCACGATGGCGCTGACCGCCAAGAACATGCCGTACAAGCACGGCTTCGGCCCGTTCGCGCCCGAGGTGTACCGGGTGCCGGTGGCGTACGGCTACCGCTGGCCGACCGGCCCCGAGAACGCCGGAGCGGAGGCGTCCGCCCAGGCCATCGACCAGATCACCAAGCAGATCGGCGCGGAGAACGTCGCCGCGGTCATCATCGAGCCGGTGCTCGGCGAGGGCGGTTTCATCGAGCCGGCCAAGGGCTTCCTGCCGGCGATCGCGCGGTTCGCGAAGGACAACGGCATCGTCTTCGTCGCCGACGAGATCCAGTCGGGCTTCTGCCGTACGGGCCAGTGGTTCGCCTGTGAGGACGAGGGCGTCGTCCCGGACCTGATCACCACGGCCAAGGGCATCGCGGGCGGTCTGCCGCTGTCCGCCGTGACGGGCCGCGCCGAGATCATGGACGCTGCGCACGCGGGGGGCCTCGGCGGTACGTACGGCGGCAACCCGGTCGCCTGCGCGGGAGCCCTCGGGGCCATCGAGACGATGCGCGAGCTGGACCTGAACAAGAAGGCCCGGCGCATCGAGGAGATCATGAAGGGCCGGCTCGAAGGGATGCGGGCGAAGCTGCCGAACGGCGAGCTGATCGGCGACATCCGGGGCCGCGGCGCGATGATCGCGATCGAGCTGGTGAAGCCGGGCACGAAGGACCCGCACCCGGAGGCGGCCACGCGGCTCGCGAAGGCCTGCCACTCCGAGGGCGTCCTCGTCCTGACCTGCGGCACGTACGGCAACGTCCTGCGCTTCCTGCCGCCACTGGTGATCGGCGAGGACCTGCTGAACGAGGGTCTCGACGTCCTGGAGAGCGCCTTCTCCGGGATCTGACCCCGGGATCACGTGTACGCCTGTGAAGAAAAGGTGCGGGGCCGATGGCGGGATACCGTACCCGCTATCGGTCCCCCTTCGCCTGACGTACGGTTTCCGCAGATGAGAGAAACACCCCGCCCGCAGGGAACCGCGGGCGAATCCGGGTCGGAGCTTCCCCGGCACCGTCCTGGCAGTGCCTTCGCGCACACCCCTGGGGCATCACGCTCCGGACCTCCTCACCGATCGGATGGCCGCTCGTCCCACACCCCCCGGGACGCGCGGCACACCGGTCCACCCGTCCGCTCCGGAACAATCCCCCCAGTTCCGGGGCGGACGGCTTTCTCCCTCTCCCTTCTCCTCGCCCTGGTGTCGGGCCTGTCGGCCCTCTTCGCGCTGACCACCTGGCAGGTCGCCGCCGACGGCCCGCTGCGCGGGCTCGACGAGCGCGCCGGGCGGGCGCTGATCGGTCACGGCCCGCGACGGCTCACCGAATTCCTCGCCGACCTCGGCAATACGCAGGTCGCCCTCCCGGTGCTGGCCTGCGCGATCGGCTGGTCGCTGCTGCGCGGGCGGCGGCGGGAGCCGCTGGGCGCGGCCCTCGCCATGGCTGCGGTGCCGCTGCTGGTCGTACCGCTCAAGGACTGGATCGCCCGGCCCGGGCCGCTGACGGAGGTCACCGGCTACTACCCGTCGGGCCATGCCGCGACGGCCGCGGTGGCGTACGGGGCTTCGGCGCTGCTGCTGGCCGGGCGGGGGCGGCGCGCATGGATGATGCCCGTCGCCGCCGTCCTGCTGACGGTGGCGACGGGCATCGGTCTGGTGCTCCGCGGCTATCACTGGCCGCTGGACGTGCTGGGCAGCTGGTTCCTGTGCGGGCTGCTGCTCCTGCTGCCGTACGGGCTGGGCCGGGTCAGCCGAAGTAGGCGTCGAAGTTCTTCGAGAACTCCCCGTTGTTGAAGCGGTCCCAGTTGATGGACCAGGTCATCAGGCCGCGCAGGCCGGACCAGGTGCCGTGGGTGGCATAGGAGCCGCAGTCGGTCTTCTTGGTGAGGCAGTTCAGCGCCTTGGTGACCTCGGCGGGCGAGGTGTGCCCGTTGCCCGCCTGGGTGGAGGCCGGCAGGCCGATCGCCACCTGGTCGGGACGCAGACCGGGGAAGACCTTCGTCCGGTCACCGGCCACGGGGAAGCCGGCCATCAGCATGTCGGTCATCGCGATGTGGAAGTCGGCGCCGCCCATGGAGTGGTACTGGTTGTCCAGGCCCATGATCGAGCCCGAGTTGTAGTCCTGGACGTGCAGCAGGGTGAGGTCGTCGCGCAGCGCGTGGATCACCGGCAGATAGGCACCGGCACGCGGGTCCTGGCCGCCCCACGGCCCCGAGCCGTAGTACTGGTAGCCGAGCTGCACGAAGAAGGTCTCGGGGGCCATGGTGAGGACGAAGTCGTCGCCGTACTTGGCCTTGAGGGTCTTCACCGCCGAGATCAGGTTGACGATCACCGGCGTGGTGGGGTTCCGGAAGTCGGTGTCACCGGTGTTCAGCGAGAGCGAGTGGCCCTCGAAGTCGATGTCCAGGCCGTCGAGGCCGTACTCGTCGATGATCTTGCTGACCGAGGAGACGAACGTGTCCCGGGCGGCGGGGGTGGCGAGCTGCACCTGGCCGTTCTGGCCGCCGATGGAGATCAGCACCTTCTTGCCCGCGGCCTGCTTGGCCTTGATGGCCGCCTTGAACTCGGCCTCCGACTCCACATTCGGGCACTCGGTGACCGGGCAGAGCTTGAAGCGGATGTCGCCCGACGTGACGGAGGTCGGCTCGCCGAAGGCCAGGTCGATGACGTCCCAGGAGTCGGGCACGTCCGCCATGCGCGTGTAGCCGGAGCCGTTGGCGAAGCTGGAGTGCAGATAGCCGACGAGCGCGTGGGCCGGCAGCTGGGTGCCGCCGTCTCCCCCGCCGCCCTCGGAGGTGGTCGCGGAGACGGCGGCGGACTTCGCCGACTCGCCCGCCTCGTTGACGGCGCTGACCTGGAAGCTGTACGCGGTCGAGGCGCTGAGGCCGGTCACGGTCGCCGAGGTGCCGGTGACGCTCTGGACCTTGGTGCCGCCCCGGTAGACGTGGTAGCCGGTGGCCCCGGCGGAGCCCGTCCAGGACAGGGCCACCGAGGAAGCGGTGACCGTACCGGCCTTGAGACCCGTGGGGGCGGAGGGGAGCACGACCGGGTCGCCGCCGGGCCCGAGCAGGCTGACGTCGTCGGCGTAGTAGGCCGGGGTGCCGTACCAGCCGTGCGTGTAGATGCCGACCGAGGTGGTGGAGGGCCCGGTCGTGAAGGTGGTCGTGAGCTTCTGCCAGCCGGGCGCGGACTGCGTCCAGGTGCGGACGTCGGTCGTGCCGGTGCCGTCCGCACCCAGGTAGACGTAGCTGCCCTGCACCCAGGCGCTCAGGGTGTACGTGGAACCGGGCTTGACCTTCACGGACTGGGAACATCTGGCGTTGTCGCTGCCGGCCGGAGTCGCCTTCAGCGCCGATGTCCCGCCGTGTACGGGGGTGCCGACGGCCGCTCCGCTGCCGCCGGTGCAGTTCCAGCCGGCCAGCCCGGCCTCGAAGGTGCCGTTGCTCGCCAACTCGGCGTCGGCCGCGGCGGCGGGCGCCGTGCCGGCCAGCCCGCCGGCGGCGAGCAGGGCCGCCGAGAAGGCGGCAAGAAGTCCGGTCATGCGGGCGGGGGGTCCCGTGCGTTCCACAACGGCCTCCGTACAGGGGGGAATTGATGCGGCGAGGGGAATTGACGTGGCGCGCACAACATGGTCCAGACCAATCGGGTTGTCAAGACCTCTGACAGCGACTGCTGTACGGGAGTTCACGCGGCGGACCGTGGGTGCGGGCGGTGAGGAACCGGTACGCGGACCCGTTCAGCCGCCCTCGCCGCCCGCCGGGCCCGCCGCCGCCTCGTGCATCGCGAGTTCCAGGAGCGCGGCGTCGGTGAGGGTGCCCGCGCCGTCGGGCGGGACGAGCCAGCGCACCTTTCCGGCCGGGCGGCCCGGGTGCGGGACGACGATCCAGGTGCCGCGCCCGGCCCCCCGGACGCCCGTGCCGACCCAGCGTGCGACGGTGCCCGGCGGCACGAAGAAGCCCATCCGGGACTCGCCGAAGTCCGCGAGGACCGGTCCCGGCCGGTCGATGAGCCGGGTGAGCACATCGAGCGTCGGATAGCCCAGTTCCCCCGGCAGGATCAGCACGTCCCAGCGCCGGCCGGCGGGCAGGAGCGCGATCCCCCGCGGATCGCGCTCCCAGTCCCACCGGCAGGCGGCCGGGTCGGGCGCCGCCGACGCCAGCCACTCGACCGCTGCCCCGACTTCCGAGCCCGTCATGTCCCGCCTCCGTTTCCGAGTCGCGCCGACCGGACGGCGGTCGCGTTCACGGGGGAGAGCGGGTTGGGGACGGTTCATGACGCGGGTTCGGCTACCCATTGGTAGTGATGTGGGTCACGGGCCGCGGCGAGGCGGTTGCATGCGCGGGACAGCGGCGACAGGACCAGCGGATCTCAGGCTCAAGAGAGCGGCAGGACCAGCGGATGTCAGGCACGGGACAGCGGCAGGTCCAGCGGATCGTTCAGAGGGAGCAACGGGATGCCGCCCACGCGTTCGACCGCCTCCCACAGCCGGCGCGATGCCGGGTCGGTCCCCACGGCCCCTTCGCAGCTGAGGAAGTACTCGGTGAGGAAGGCGCGGACGGGACCGGCTTCGACCGGCCCGTCCGGGCCGCCATCCGGAAGGGGCGCCAGAGCCACCAGCAGCATCCCGTGGACGCGCTCGGCCCCAGGGCGCAGCGAAGGCTGGAAATACGGGAGGCCCAGCGCCCGTGCACCGTGCCGCTCGTAAAAGCGCAGCCGCGCACCGGCGTCGCCACGACGCGAGTCGCCCCGGTGGGCCGTCGGGTGCTCGACCTCGGCCAGGGTCATTTCCGGGCGGTACCGCCGCTGCCAGGCACCGCTGACCCTGCCCATGAGGCGCCCGCCGAGACCGGACGACCGCCACTCCGGGCGTACCGCCAGATACGCGAGCAGCAGGACTCCGCTGCCCGCGTCCCACTCCCCGACGGCCGCCGCCAGTGGGGCACCCGTGCCGTCCACCACGGCAGTGAGCACGCCCTGGTCCGCCCGTAGCAGATCACGCAGTTCGTCGCACGAGATCAACTCGTCCGGAATGAAAGCCTCTCGGATCACGTCGTCGTAGATCGTTTCCAGAAGCGGACTTCCGTGGCCGACGTCGACCACACGGAGGGAATCGTTCGTCACCGGCGCCTGCCGGATCTGGGCCACACCAGGATTCCCAGCAGGAGCGCCACGCAGAAGATGACGACCACTCCCACGACGGCCCATGTCGCGGCCTCGTCGCTCTGGAAATACCCCGCCTGCAGTACCTGGATCACACCCGAGATGCCTGCGGCGGCGATCGCGGCGAGAAACACTTCGAGTTTCGCCCGTTGCCGGTTCTCCCGCCGCTCCTCCTCCCGGGCCTCCTGCTCCTCGCGCTGCTTGGCCAGTTTCTCGATGGTGACCCCGAGCTGTTCGTCCACCACCGCATCGATCATGGTGTTGATCTCCGCGACACGCTGCTCGAAACCGCAGTGCTCCAGTACCAGCCTGAGGCTGTCCGCCACGACGGGCGACGACAGCAGGGACGGCGACCGGATGAGGGCGATCGTGGACCTGACCTCCGTGGCGAAGTCGTTGAGGCGTATCTTCTCGACGTCCAGCTCCCTCGACAGGGCGGTCAGGGCCTGCGCGCTGACACCCTGACGATGCTCCGCCGCGTCCACCCGGGCCTGGAAGCCGTCGACCCGCCTGTAGTGATCGGCGAGTTCCAGGGACCAGCCGGCGAAGAGCCCGTCGAGCGAGGCGGCGAACTCCACGACACTGGACCGGGTGCCCTGGGTGAAGGCGGCTGTACCGAGCGCCATGATGACCGTCGTGTTGGAGGTCCGTACCGTCTGCTCCCCGATCAGGCCGGTCGCCGTCGAGCAGAGTTCGTTGTCGGTGCCGTACCGGATCCACTCGGCCAATGACCCGATCAGGTAGGTGACGGGGTTGGTGAGGAGCTGCGCACCGACCGCTCCGAGGAGTTCGCTCGCGGAGCTCACCTCGTGCCGGGTCGCACCGTTCGCGGGGCCGGGTGTCGTCGATGCCGCGTCGACGGTGACGACGAGCTGAAACATGCCCTGCCGCGCCACGACGCCGGCCTGGGCCGTGGCCTCGTTCTCGCGCAGACGCCTGCAGGTGTCCTCCGCCAACTGCACCGCGAGATCGGCCAGACGCGGCCACACCCGGTGCGGGCTGCCCTCGAAGGAGACACGTACGGCGCCGTGCTCAGGTGCGGCACGCAGCATCATCGCGTAGAGCTCGGCCGGAGAGGCGTCGGTGATGTCACTCGCGAAACGCACGCTGTGGTTGCCCAGCTTGGAGAAGCGGATCTCCGCCTGAAACCGCCCGAGCTCTTCCCCGTCCGCGCCGTGCATAAGCACACGAGGAAGCACCACCAGAGATCCGTCGTAGTGCCGTTTGAACGCGTCGGCGCCGTCCCACACGTCGTCGAGTTTCAACGAGCCGTTCAGGGACAGGGGCGCTACTCCTCCCAGCAACCACCCTTCCGCCTCTTCGCCGATGGTGTCCAGCACCGTCTGCAGCGAGACGCCGCGTGTGGCGAAGGGGTAGAGATAGACGAGCTTTCCCTGATCGATCCGCAGCCAGGGTTCGTGTCTCGCGCGGTTCAGTCCCATCAGCGCGAAGCGGTGGGCCCGCAGTTCGCTCATGTAGACGGGATTGGTGATGTCGCTGCCGGTCTCGGCCTCTTCGAGGATCTCGATCGCCGTGTCGAGCGGCTCCCCGGTCGCGAAGCAGTCGCGCACTGCACGCACGGCGACAACGACAGCGGCGTTGTACGCCTGATACTCCTCGGCGCGGTCGATGAGGCAGCCGCTTATCTCCGGAAACTCCCCCGCCGCCCGTTCGGCGAGTGCGGCCGCCTCGCGGGCCTGCGCGACCGCGGCCTCGAGGGCCGCCTCATGGGCCTCCGACTGACCTGTCGTCATGGCGTTCTCGGCGTCGATCTGGGACGCGAGACTCCCCATCAGCGCGAGTACGGCCCTCACCAGGAGCGCGTCCGGTCCGCTGACCATCCCCCCATGCCTGCGCAGACAGTCCCGCGCACCACGCAGCGTGTCCCACATGGGCTGGTAGTGGTACGAGATCTCCCACTCCGCTTCGACGGACAGGAGGACGAAGAGAAGCAGCAGCGGCACGCCGCCGGGAACCGGCGCGACCTTGGGCAGCTGGGCGAGGATCTCCGCCGTCGCCCAGTCGGTCCGGTCGGCCAGCCGACGGCTCGACGGCAGCAGCTCGGGGAAGCGCGTGGAGTTCCACTGCGGCAGTTCGTGGAGTATCTCGGTGTCCACCTGGTTGCCGGCCAGCCACTCCCGCAGCGGCTGCAACTCCCCCTCGGCCAGGGCCTCCACCACGTCGCGATGCATCCCGCGATGCTATAGCCCGCGCGCCCGGCTGTCAGTCGCCCGGCTTGCCGCGGAGGGCGTTCGCGCCCACGGGCGGTTCCCGCCCCCATCGGTGGCGGTCGGGGGCACGGGCACTCCTTGTCAGTGGCGGATGGCAGACTCCGGGACATGGAACACATGGGGGACGCGCGCAGTGTCGACGACCTCGTCGAGCTGGCCGGTCGCGGCGAGAAGGTGAAGTACCTGCACTTCTGGGGGCACCGCCCCCGCCCGGACGGCAGCATCGGCGCGAGCTGCCTCAGTCAGTGGTGGCCCTCGCCGTTCACGGTCGCCGGCGTGACGTACGCGTCGGCCGAGCACTGGATGATGGCCGGCAAGGCGCGGCTGTTCGATGACGCGGAGGCGGCCGAGCAGGCGGTGGCGGCGAAGACCCCGGCCGAGGCGAAGAAGGCGGGCCGGCTGGTCCGCGGCTTCGACGAGGCCGTCTGGAAGCGCGAGCGGTTCGCCCTGGTGGTGGCGGGCAGCGTGCACAAGTTCGGCCAGGATCCGGAGCTGCGTGCGTTCCTGCTCGGCACCGGTGACCGGGTGCTGGTGGAGGCGAGCCCGATGGACCGGATCTGGGGCATCGGGCTCGCGGCGGAGGACCCTCGCGCACAGGACCCGGCGGCGTGGCAGGGGCTGAATCTGCTGGGGTTCGCGCTGATGGCGGCCCGGGAGGAGCTACGGGGCGGGGCGGGCGGCGCCGGTATATGAACCTGCTCGCGGTGCGGTGGGGGGTGGTGCGCCGGGGGTGCCCCGCCTGCTTCCGCCCGTCCGCGCCCACGAGCCGGTGCCGCCCCGGCCCGGGACGGCGGTGACGTGGCGGCTCAGGCCCGCACGGAGATGTGGCCCAGGGGGGCGTGCTCGCGCGCCTCGACGACCTGGGAGACGGCCGCCCGCCCGTAGTCGGAGTCGCGGTCGTCGTCGGATTCGTCGCTGGCGACCACCCTGATGAGGAACCCGAGGAACACCGCGCTGACGACGATCCCGACGGACCCGAGGATGATGCCCGCCAGTGCCACGCCACCGTTGTCGGCCTCACCCCGCCGGGCGCGGCCGCGCCCTATGACGCCGAAGACCAGCGCGAGGATGCCGAGGATGACGCCGAGGCCGTACATGCAGAAGCCGACCGTCGCGAGGATGCCGAGCACCAGCGCGGCGACGCCCATCCCGTTCGCGGGCTGCAGCCCGCCCCAGGGGTTCCCGTAGCCGGGGTAGCCCGGGTAACCGAACTGCGGCGCCTGCCCGGCCGGGTAGCCGTACTGCGGGGGCTGCCCACCGGGATAGCTGTACGGCGCTCCCGGGTGGGACGGGGTGCCCGGGTAACCGCCCGGTCCCGTCGGCGGGGCGGCCCGGCCGGGGCCGTTGGGTCCGACGGGCGGCGGGGGCACGGTCCCGGGAGCGGACCACCCGGCGGACCCGGCCTGCGGCGCCCCGAACCCGAGGGGCGGTACGGGGCCCGTTCCGGCGCCCGGCACGGAGGTGACCGTCTGCTGGTCGTGCACAGCCGGGGGGTGCGGACCGCCAGGGATGGCGTCGGCGGGCGTGCGGGCGTCGCCCGGTGTCCCGTCGGCCGGGGGGCGGGCGTCGCCGGGTATTCCGTCGCCCGGCGGGCGCGCGTCGCCGGGCGAAGTGTCGGCCGGGGCGACGGTGCCCGCCGGGCGAGGGCCGACGGGGCCGGCACCCTTGTCCAGCGACACCCGGTCGCCCGGCGTCACCCCGCCCCGCGTCACTCCGCCCCGCCGCTCCGGCGGTGCCCAGGGGTCGATCGGTACGGCCCTGTCCGCCGACCGGTCCGTGTTGTCTGGCATGGGCCTCCCCGCTCATCGTGATGCGGTCATGCTACGGGCGGGCCCGTCCTACGATGACTCCCGTCCCCACCCTGGCCACCCCGGTGACCAGGGCCGTACCACTCCACGCCCACGGAGGCCCCGATGACCGACCTGCACCCCTTCATCGCGGGGCTGCCCAAGGCCGAGCTCCATGTCCACCACGTCGGTTCGGCCTCCCCCCGCATCGTCGCCGAGCTCGCCGCCCATCACCCCGACTCCAAGGTCCCCACCGCCCCCGAGGCACTGGCCGACTACTTCACGTTCACCGACTTCGCCCACTTCATCGAGGTCTACCTCTCGGTCGTCGACCTGATCCGCACCCCGGAGGACGTGCGGCTGCTGACGTTCGAGATCGCCCGGGACATGGCCCGGCAGAACATCCGGTACGCGGAGCTGACGATCACGCCGTTCTCGTCGACCCGGCGCGGCATTCCCGAGCAGGGCTTCATGGAGGCCATCGAGGACGCCCGCAAGGCGGCCGAGCGGGAACTCGGCGTCGTGCTGCGCTGGTGCTTCGACATCCCGGGCGAGGCCGGTCTGGAGTCCGCCGAGGAGACCACCCGGCTCGCCGTCGACCTGCGGCCCGAGGGGCTCGTCTCGTTCGGCCTCGGCGGCCCGGAGATCGGTGTGGACCGCCCGCAGTTCAAGCCCTACTTCGACCGGGCGATCGCCGAGGGCCTGCACTCGGTGCCGCACGCCGGCGAGACCACCGGCCCGCAGACCGTCTGGGACGCGCTGACCTCGCTGCGCGCCGAGCGCATCGGCCACGGCACCAGCTCGGTGGCCGACCCGAAGCTGCTGGACCACCTCGCCGAGCAGCGCATCGCCCTGGAGGTCTGCCCCACCTCGAACATCGCGACCCGCGCCGTCAAGGACATCGAGCAGCACCCGGTCCGCGAGATGGTCCAGGCCGGCGTGCTGGTCACGATCAACAGCGACGACCCGCCCATGTTCGGCACGGACCTCAACAACGAGTACGCGGTGGCCGCCCGCATCCTCGGCCTCGACGAGCAGGGCCTGGCCGCGCTCGCGAAGAACGCCGTCGAGGCATCCTTCCTCGACCCGGCCGGCAAGCGCGCGCTGGCCGCCGAGATCGACACGTACACGGCCAACTGGCTGCAGAGCGCAGGGCGGTGATCCACCGGCGGTGACAATGGCCCCATGCCCATGTCTGTCACCGCCGTCGCCCATCGCGGCGATCCGTACCGTGCCCGTGAGAACACCCTCCCCTCGATCCGCTCCGCGCTCGAACGGGGCGCGGACGCGGTGGAGATCGACGTCCGGGTCACCCGTGACGGGGTGCCGGTCCTGCTGCACGACGCCACGCTGAAACGGCTGTGGGACCGTGACCTGCGGCTGGACCGGCTCACCCAGCAGGAGCTGACCGAGCTGACGGAGGGCGGTGTGCCGACGCTGCGCGAGGCGCTGCTCGCCGTCGGCGCGCACCGCGTGATGATCGATCTGCCCGGCTCCACGCACGAGTCGGTGAAGCGGACGGTGGGCGTGGTGCGGGAGTGCGGGGCCGGTGAGCGCGTGTACTACTGCGCCGGACCCGAGGCGATGCTGCGGGTGCGGGCGGCCGACCCGTCGGCCGAGATCTCGATGACCTGGACGACGCTCGCCCCGCCACGCGCGACGCTGCTGGAGGCGGTGCGGCCGCGTTGGCTGAACTACCGGTTCGGGCTGGTCAGCCGGGAGCTGACGGACCGCAACCACCGTGACGGACTGCTGGTGTCGGCCTGGACCGCCGACACCGGCCGGACGATGCGCCGGCTGATCGGTCAGGGCGTGGACTCCGTCACGACCAACCGGATCGACGTGCTCCGCAAGCTGATCGACCGGTACGGGGGCCGGTGACCCGCCCCCGTGACCGCCACGCCGACCGGGTCAGGCGGCCACCGGCTCCGGCTCCCGTTCCATGGTCTCCAGACGCTTGATCTTGCGGTGCACGATCAGCAGCGGGATCACCCCGAAGACACCGAACGACATGTCGATGACGGACCACCAGAAGGGGATGTCGCGGATCGGGCCGCAGATCAGCGCGAGCGGGATGATCCCGGCGCAGGCGATCATGCCGAACTCGATCACCCAGATGTTGCGGACCGGGTCGCGGAAGGGGCCGTAGAAGGCGACCGCGATGACCAGGTGGGCGAAGGCCAGCCAGTCGGTGCCGTACAGCACGAAGGGATACCGCGCGTCGGCCTCGTCGAGGCCGGTACGGACGCGGGTGATCCACTCCAGCAGGTCCGGGAGGTGTTCGGGGACGGGAGAGGCCGAGGACGTCAGGAGCTCCTCGGTCCACCGCAGTTCGTGGACGAGCGGGAAGGCGGTCAGCCCGCTCAGAACCAGACAGACGATGAAGACGACCAACCACACGCGTATACGCCGTCGCAAGGCGCGTCGCTCGCTCATGTCCGCAGCGTACGCCCGCGTTTACCGGCTCTTTACGCGACCCCCGGGAAGCGCCGGGATACCCGTGGCCCCGTGCGGACCGGCCGGGGCGCCCCGGGGCCCCGGGGGGGGGGGGGGGCCCCCGCGGGGGGGGGTAGAGTGGGTGGTTGGGGGGGGGTGAGCGAAACCCGGGG
>NZ_JBEYCF010000036.1:0-74909 GCF_040632605.1 Streptomyces sp. NPDC019224
ATGATCTTCTTTCTGGTCGGCGCCGCCGCGCTGCGCCCGCACGGGGGCGTGTCCGGGGGCTCACGTCCGCCGTGCCCCCCCCCCGGCCGGCCGGGGGCGGCGCACGGCGTCAGATCTCCGCGTCGCCGGGGCCCTCGGCGCCGAACTGCTCGGCGCGCAGGGCGAGGTCCTGCAGCACGTCCGCCGAGGTGACGTCCGTCTGCCCGGAGTCGTGCACCTGGGCCAGCATGGCGAACGCCAGGGTGAACGCCCCGACGAGCTGTTCCACCGCACCGCCGACCTCACGCCCGACGAGGACCACCACGTCCTCGACGGTGGCGTCCTCCGGGATCGCGATCCGCGGCATCGTCTCGTTGAGAAGGGCGGTCACCACGGTCGAATCGGTGTCGGCGTCGTCCCGGTCGGGATTCTCCTCCAGCAGCCGGCGCATCTCCCCCGCCTCGGTGAGGATGCCGACCACACGCTTCACCACTTCGCTCTGCTCCATTCCGCGAGCATAGGCGCAGGCGGCCCGGCCCACAGGGACCGAGACGCGCGACGGTACGCCGTGCGGGGGCCGGACGGCCGCTCCCGTCTCGGCACCGGCGCCCGGGCCGCGTCCGCCGGACCACACTGGGGAAGAAGAGCGGGATCGGATGCGGACGGACCTGCCGACGGGTGGGGCGAGGAGGTGCGGCATGGGGTCGTGGGCCGGGTGGCGCGAGCGGGGCGCACGGATGCTGGACCGGGCCCCGGGGCGGGCGGCGGCCGCACTGGTGGCCGGTGCGCTGCCGGCCCTGGCCTTTCCCGCGCCCTCGTTGTGGTGGTTCGCCTATGTCTGTCTGGTCCCGCTGCTGTTGCTGATCCGGTCCGCCGGTACGGGGCGCGGGGCGGCGCGGGACGCGTGGCTGGGCGGGACCGGCTACATGATCGCCGTGCACCACTGGCTGATGCCGAGCCTGCATGTGTTCATCGTGGTCCTCGCGGCTCTGCTCGGTCTGCTGTGGGCGCCGTGGGGGGTGCTGGTGGGCCGGCTGCTGCGGGGCCCTGTGACCGGGCGGTCGGCGGTGGCGGCGATGGTCCTGGTGCCGTGCGGCTGGCTGATGATCGAGCTGGTCCGGTCCTGGGAGGCGCTGGGCGGACCGTGGGGGCTGCTGGGGGCGAGCCAGTGGCAGGTGGCGCCGGCGCTGCGGCTGGCTTCGGTGGGCGGGGTGTGGCTGGTGAGCCTGCTGGTGGTGGCGGTGAACACCGCGCTCACCGTGCTGCTGGTGCACTCCGCCGCCCGGGTCGCGGCCGCCGTGTCGCTCCTGGTGGGCGCCCTCGTGGTCGGTGCGGCCTGGGTGTGGGCACCGCAGCCCGAACGGGCGGGCACGGCCAGGGTGGCCGTCGTGCAGCCCGGGATCGTGGCGGGTCCGGGCAGCGTGCAGCGGAGGTTCGCCGTCAGCGAGGAGCTGACCCGGTCACTGGCGGGACGGGACGTCGATCTGGTGGTGTGGGGTGAGAGCAGCGTCGGCGTCGATCCGGTCCGGCGGCCCGACATCACGGCCCGGCTGGCGGCGCTGTCGCGGTCGGTGGGCGCGGACGTCCTGGTCAACGTGGACGCGCGGCAGACCGACGGGGCGGGGCGGACCGGGATCTTCAAGAGCGCCGTGCTGGTGGGGCCGCAAGGGCTCACCGGGGACCGGTACGACAAGATGCGGCTCGTGCCGTTCGGCGAGTACATCCCGGCCCGTTCGGCCCTCGGCTGGGCGACCTCGCTGGGCCGCGCCGCGGGCGAGGACCGGCTGCGCGGTACCGGCCCGGTCACGATGGGGGTGCCCGGCGCGGACGGCCTGCGCATCGGGCCGCTGGTCTGCTTCGAGTCCGCGTTCCCGGACATGAGCCGGCGGCTGGTCCGGGACGGGGCCGGGCTGCTGATCGCCCAGTCCTCCACCTCGTCCTTCCAGCACGGCTGGGCGCCCGCCCAGCACGCGTCGCTCGGCGCGCTGCGGGCGGCGGAGAGCGGCCGCCCGATGGTGCACGCCACCCTCACAGGCGTGAGCGCGGTGTACGGCCCGCACGGCGAGGCGATCGGGCCCCGGCTCGGCACGGACACCAGCGGCACCGCCGTGTTCGGGGTGCCGCTGGCCCGGGGCACGACGCTGTACGTACGGCTGGGCGACTGGCCGCTGTACGGGGCGCTGGTGCTGCTGGCCGTCTTCTGTACGTCGGAGGGGGTACGGGCCGCGCGCGCCCGGAGGCGTACGAGGCCGGTGGAGGCGGCTGCCGCTTCCTAGACCGCCTGTGGCGGGAAGCCCTGCGCGGCGTCCAGGTCGCGCAGGACGCGCTCGCAGAGTTCGTGGGTCTCCAGGGCGTCCCGGGCGCTCGGCTGACGGCCCGCGCGCACGGCGTCCAGGAACGCCAGCACGGCCTGTTCGATGCCGCGCTGACGGGCCACCGGAACCCAGTCGCCGCGCCTGCGCACGCTCGGCTGGCCCTTGTGGTCGATGACCTCCGCGAGGTTGAGCACCTCGCGCTTGGAATCCTGGCCGGAGACCTCCAGCCGCTCCTCGGTCGAGCCGCTGAGCCGGTTCATCGCGCCGATGGCGGTGAAACCGTCGCCGGACAGCTGGAGCACGACGTGGTGCAGCAGACCGTCGACGATCCTGCCGCTCACCACGGTGCGCTCGACCGGACCGGGCACCAGGAAGCGCAGCGTGTCCACGACGTGGATGAAGTCGTCGAGGACCATGGTCCGGGGCTCCTCGGGCAGCCCGATCCGGTTCTTCTGCATGAGGATCAGCTCGCGCGGGTGCTCGGCGCACTGGGCGTAACCCGGTGCCAGTCGGCGGTTGAAGCCGACGGCGAGGCCGGTCCCGCGCGCCTCGGCGAGCTCGACCAGGCGGGTGGACTCCTCCAGCGTGTAGGCGAGCGGCTTGTCGACGTACGTGGGGACGCCCGCTTCGAGCAGCCGGCCGGCGATCTCGGGGTGGGCGGCGGTCGATGCGTGCACGAACGCGGCGTCGAGCCCCTGGGCGAGCAGCGAGTCCAGGTCCTGGTGGCACCGGTCCGCCGGCACGCGGTGGGCGGCGGCGACCGAGGCCAGGGTGGCCCGGGTGCGGGTCTGCAGGTGCAGTTCGATGTCCGGCAGGGCGCCGAGCACCGGCAGGTACGCCTTCTGCGCGATGTCCCCGAGCCCGATGCAGCCGACCTTCACAGGTGTTCCTCTCACTGGCCGGCGCCGTGTGCCGCGAGCGTCCGGAGGGCCCGGCCACAGCGCTGCGGGCGCTTCCGTCGTCGTCCCGGGCAGCATACGTGGGTCCCGGGAGCCGCCTGCCGGTGATGCCGTCGAGGGCCGAGGCGGGGCACGAGCCGGGAGACGGGGGCGACGGAAAGTCGCGCACTGACGCGCCCGGCGTCACTCGTGCGGGCCAATTGCCGCGTACGGGCTCACCGGTTGATCACCGGCGCCGCAGAGTTGATCACGTGCAACGAACGAGAACCGCCGTGAAACTCCTGGCCTGCCTCGCGGTCGCGGCCCTGTCGGGGTGTGTGTCCGTCCAGCCGCGGCCGGCCGCCCCGCCGCTCCCCGGGGTCAGCCGGCCGGCGCACGACCTCACCCCGCAGACCGCCGGGCCGCCGGTCCACGACACCCTGGAGGCCGCGCCGAAGGCGAAGCGCTCCTCCTCGGCCTCGCCGTCCGCCGCGCCCAAGCCGCCGCCGGCGCCCCCGGCCGCGCGGCCCGGCGAGGCTCGCCTGCCACGACAGCGGCCCGAGCGCGCACCGGCCCCTCCACTGCCGCGCCGGATCGCCCCGGCCGCCCCCGCTCCCGCCCTGCCCGCGCCCGTCGGCGGCACCGGGGTGTGCGCCCTGGGGAGGGGCTACGGCCACTGGCCGGCGGGCAGCCCGCAGTCCCGTATCTGCGACCGCGCCTACGGCAGGTGACGCGGATGCGGTGACGGTGGCCGGGGGCGGCGGCGCCGGGAGAGCGGACCCGGGGCACGTGTCACCACTCGCGCAGCCGCCGCTCCAGCCGACCGATCGCCGCCCGGACGCCTCCCCCGTATCCGTCGTCCGCGCCGTCGTCGGCGAGCACCGCCGAGGCCGCCCGGGCCCGCTCCAGATGGTCCCGGGCGGCCGCCGGTCGCTGGAGCTTCACGTAGTCCGCGGCGAGGTTCAGGTGCAGCGAGGGGTAGAAGGCCCGCACCGCCTGCGCGTCCCGGTGGCCGGCCGCGCACTCGTCGGCCAGCGTCCGGGCTGCGGTCAGCGCCCGCAGGTCCCAGGCCAGTTCGTCGGCGGGGTCGTCCTGCGTATCAGCCATGTAGTGCGCCAGCGTGCACCGGTGCAGGGCGTCGCCGCCGTCACCGATCTCCGACCAGAGCGCGGCAAAGCGGTTGCGGGCCTCTTCCCGGTCGCCTCCGTGCAGCAGCATGACCGCCTGGCCGATCCTGGTCATGAAGACGTCCTCCGGCATCTCCCGCCGCTCCGTCACCACAGTCTCCCTCGCGCCCGTCCGCCCGCACCCGGCCGGTCCGGCTTCCGACGCTAACCGCCGGGGCGGGCGGACGCGTGGAGGCTCGGGGGCGGATCAGCCCAGGTCGGGGATGCGCCAGTCGATGGGCTGGTGGCCCTGCTGGGCGATGGCCTCGTTCATCCGGGTGAAGGGGCGGGAGCCGAAGAACTTCTTCGCGGACAGCGGTGAGGGGTGCGCCCCCGTCACCACCGCATGGCGGTCGGTGTCGATCAGCGGGAGCTTCTTCTGCGCGTAGTTGCCCCAGAGCACGAAGACCGCCGGGTCGGGACGGGCCGCGACGGCCCGGATCACGGCGTCGGTGAACTTCTCCCAGCCCTTGCCCTTGTGCGAGTTGGCCTCGCCGGCGCGAACGGTCAGCACGGCGTTGAGCAGGAGGACGCCCTGCTCGGCCCACGGCATGAGGTAGCCGTTGTCCGGGATGGGCAGACCCAGATCCTCCTTCATCTCCTTGTAGATGTTGCGCAGCGAGGGCGGGGTCTTCACACCGGGCCGCACGGAGAAGCACAGCCCGTGGCCCTGGCCCTCGCCGTGGTAGGGGTCCTGGCCGAGGACCAGGACCTTCACCTTGTCGTACGGGGTCGCTTCCAGGGCCGCGAACACCTGCTCCCGGGGCGGGTAGACCGGTCCGGCGGACCGCTCCTCCTCGACGAACTCGGTGAGCTCCTTGAAGTACGGCTTCTGCAGCTCTTCGCCGAGGACGCCGCGCCAGGACTCGGGCAGCAGGTCGGTGTCGGTCACGTGAACAACCTCCGGTAAGCAATCCGTTCTTGATCCCAGAACCTACCGGGCGCCACTGACAACGAGGTGCGCGTGCGGGCGGCCGGGGCCCGCCCGCACGGTGCTACCAGCTGGCCTTGCGGTACAGCTCCCACATCTGCATGACGGTCTGCGGGTCCAGGGCGCGCTCGCCGCCGCCGATGTCCTCGCCCGCGGCCACGTACAGCTTGCCCTGCCACAGCGGCAGCAGCCGCACGTCGTCGACCAGGATCTCCTGGGCCCGCTCGAACTCCTTGCCGACGGCGCCCCGGTTGCTCTGCTTGCGGGACCGGGGCAGCAGCTGCTTGGTGATCTCGTCCTTCACGTACGGCATGCCCGTCACGCTGTTCCTGCCCACGAACGGGGCGATGAAGTTGTCCGGGTCCGGGAAGTCCGGGAACCAGCCGCGGCCGAAGACGGGGTACTCCCCCTTGGTGAAGCCTTCCTGGAAGGTCTTCCACGGCCGGCTCTTCAGGGTGACGCGGAAGAGCCCGGACGCCTCCAGTTGACGCTTGAGCTCGTCGAACTCGGGCGCCGTCGAGGAGCCGTACCGGTCGGTGGTGTACCAGAAGGTCATGGCGACGGGCGTGGTGATGTCCGCGTCCGCCAGGATCCGGCGGGCCTTGTCCTCGCTGGGGTTGCCGAAGGTGTCGAAGAAGCTGGTGGCGTGCCCGGCGATGCCCTTCGGGACCATCGAGTACAGCGGCTCGGCCGTCCCCCGGTAGACCTTGGAGACGAGCGCGTCCCGGTCGATCAGCTGGGCTATCGCCCGCCGGACGGCGGGTTTCCCGGCGGCCGGGTCGTCCGGGTTGAAGACCAGGAAGCGGATGTCGGCGCCGACCGACTCGACGATCTGGAGGGCGTTGTCCTCGTCGCTGTCGCTGGTGTCCTCGATGCTGACGACGTCCTCGGCGGACAGGCCGCGGTAGGTGGCGTCGATCTCGTTCTTCCTGAGCGCGGCCACCATGGCCCCGGACTCCTTGAAGTACCGGATGGTCACGGCGTCGTTCTTGCGGTCGGCGAACCCCTTGTAGTCGGGGTTCTTCACCAGTTCGGAGCGGTCGCCCTGCGCGTAGGAGTCCAGCAGGTAGGGGCCGGAGCCGGTGACCTTGCCGTCGCCGCGGATCTTGTTCTTCGAGTACGCGCTCGGCGCGACCAGGGACATGGCCGGGGTGGCCAGCACGAACGGGAAGGTGGCGTCGGGCTTCTTCAGGTTGAAGATGACGACGTCGTCGCCCTTGGTCTCGACCCGGTCGAGCGAGGCGAGCATGCCGGCGGGTCCGCCCTTGACCCCGATCCGGGAGATCCGGTCGATGGAGTACTTGACGGCCCCGGCGTCGAGCTTGTCGCCGTTGGAGAACTTCAGCCCCTTGCGGAGCCTGCAGCGGTAGGCGGTGCTGGTGCGGTCGGTGAACCTGCACTCCTCCGCCGCGTCCGGCTCGGGCTCCGTACTGCCGGTGGGGAAGCTCACCAGGGTCTGGAACACGTTGCGCATCAGCTCCCAGGAACCGTCCCACGCCGCCGCCGGGTCCAGCGTCGTGGGCTCACTGGTCGTGCCGACGGCGAGCTTCTGGTCAACCTCCGAGCCGTCACCGGGCAGGAGCCCGCAACCGGCCAGCAGGGACAGGGAAGCAAGGGCTGCAGCGGCTTGCAGACTGGCCCGGTAGAACACGTGCACGCTCCTCGATCAGCCATGGGTCGGCAGACCATACCGCAGCGCCCCGCCGGACCAATCCGCAGGTCCGGCAGGGCACTTGAGGCATTCGCGGCCATACCGGCCCAGGCCGAATCTCAGCCCACGCCGGCATTCAGGAAGATGCCGCCGTCGACCACCAGGGTCTGGCCCGTGATCCAGGCGGACTGGCTGGAGGTGAGGAAGGCGGCGGCACCGCCGATGTCCTCCGGCACACCGAGCCGGCCGAGCGGGTAGGCGGCCGCGGCCTCCTCCTCGCGGCCCTCGTACAGCGCCTGGGCGAACCGGGTCTTGACGACCGCCGGCGCGATCGAGTTGACCCGGACCACCGGCGCGAACTCGTGCGCCAGCTGGAGGGTCAGGTTGACCATGGCCGCCTTGCTCATGCCGTACGCGCCGATGAAGGGCGAGGCGGAGACACCGGCGACCGAGGCGATGTTGACGATCGCCCCGCCGTTCTCCTTCTGCCACGCCTTCCAGGTCTGCTGGGCGAAGCCGAGCGCCGAGACCACGTTGGTCTCGAAGACCTTGCGGGCGACGTTCAGGTCGAGCTCCGCGATCGGCCCGAAGACGGGGTTGGTGCCGGCGTTGTTGACCAGGAAGTCGACCCGGCCGAAGGCCTCCATGGCGCGGGCGACGGCCACCGCCTGGTGCGCCTCGTCGTGCGCCTTGCCGGCGACGCCGATGGCCCGGTCCGAACCGAGCGCCTCGACGGCCTCCTTCAGGGCGTCCTCGTTGCGCCCGGTGATGCACACCCGGTCGCCGCGCTCGACGAACGCCTGCGCGATGCCGTAGCCGATGCCCCGGCTCGCGCCGGTGATCAGCGCGACCTTGCCGCTGTCCTGCACAGTCATGATGTCCGCAGCCCTTCGGTTCAGTTGAGTGGTCCGCCGGCGACGTACATGACCTGGCCGGAGACGAAGCCGGCGGCGTCGCCCGTGAAGAAGGCGATGGCGTTGGCGATGTCGTCGGGGACGCCGACGCGCTGGACCGGGATCTGGGTGGCGGCGGCCGCCTGGAACTCCTCGAAGCCCATGCCCACGCGGGCGGCGGTCTGCGCGGTCATCTCGGTGACGATGAAGCCGGGCGCGACGGCGTTGGCGGTGATGCCGAACTTGCCGAGTTCCTTGGCGAGGGTCTTGGTGAAGCCCTGGAGACCCGCCTTGACCGCCGAGTAGTTGGCCTGGCCGCGGTTGCCGAGCGCCGAGGAGGAGGACAGCGACACGATCCGGCCGAACTTGGCGTCCACCATGTGCTTCTGGACGGCCTTGGCCATCAGGAACGCGCCCTTGAGGTGCACGTTCATCACGGTGTCCCAGTCGGACTCGCTCATCTTGAAGAGCAGGTTGTCGCGGAGCACACCCGCGTTGTTGACGAGGATGGTGGGGGCGCCGAGTTCGGCGGCGACCCGCGCGACGGCGGCTTCCACCTGGGCGCCGTCCGACACGTCGCAGCCGACGGCGAGTGCCCTGCCCCCGGCGGCGGTGATCTTCTCGACGGTGTCCTTGCAGGCCGCCTCGTCGAGGTCGAGTACGGCGACGGCGCGGCCCTCGGCCGCCAGACGTACCGCGGTGGCGGCACCGATGCCCCGGGCCGCTCCCGTCACGATGGCTACGCGCTGCTCGCTGGTGGACATGCTTGGCTCTCCTCGCCCTTGGATAGCGGCTCAGCGGACGTCGGGGCGCTCCCTGCGAGAACCGGCCCGATGGCTGAGCAACCGCTTAGTACCTTCAGCAGACGAGACGCTAGAAGCCCTGGCACCCGGTGTCAACGGCCCACGGGGGCAGCGGCGCATGTCACACTCCGCCGGGCCGCCGTCACACGGTGCGCGGACGCCGGCCCGGGTCGCGCGTCAGCGCACCAGCAGGTCGAGAAGCCGTTCCACCTCCGCCTCGGGATCGGCGGTGAGGCCGCTGTGCACGGGCCCCGGCTGCACGACGGTGGAGCGCGGCGCGATCAGCCAGCGGAAGCGCCGCCCCGCGTCGTCTCCGGCGGCCTGGCCCGCGGCGGTGCCGCCGCGGCAGACCCCCTCGACGGCGTGCAGCGCGGCCCGGACTCCGGTCACGTCGGCGCCCGGGTCCAGCGCCTTCAGTTTCGTCTCGTCGAGCTCGGTGCGGGCTGCCACGAAGCCCTTGGCGCGGCAGTAGACCACCACCCCGGCGTTGAAGCACTCCCCGCGCTGGACGCGGGGGACGACGCGCAGCAGCGCGTACTCGAAGACATCGCGTTCGCTCATGCCCGGCCGCCCTTGTCGCTGTCCTGGGTGTGGTGGCGCGGGGCGAGGCGCTCGGTGATCCAGCCCGGGGCCTGGGAGGGTTTGTCGGGGGTGGGCGCGTCCATGACGATCCGCTCGTGAATGGTGGCCGCCCGGGCGAGCAGTGCGTCCGCGTACGCCTGGCGCAGCCGGTCCGTGGAGTCGAAGCCCGGCTCGTCCACCAGCCACTCGTCGGGGACGTCGGCCGCGACCTCGGCGAGCAGCTCGGGCGTCACCAGCGGGGCGAGCTCGGCGGCGGCCGCCGCGATGTCGGGTCCGAACGGGGCGAGCGCGTGGTCGGAGGCGTTGTACGGCTTGGCGACGGACGCCTGGGCGCCGGGCCAGTTGTGGTGCCAGATCATGGTGGCGCCGTGGTCGATGAGCCAGAGGTCGCCGTGCCAGACCAGCATGTTCGGGTTGCGCCAGGACCGGTCGACGTTGTTGATCAGCGCGTCGAACCAGACGACCCGCCCGGCCTCGCGCGGGTCGACCTCGTAGGCGAGGGCGTCGAAGCCGAGCGAGCCGGGCAGGAAGTCCATCCCGAGGTTGAGGCCCCCGCTGGCCTTGAGCAGCTCTTGCACCTCCTGGTCGGGCTCGGCGAGTCCGATGACCGGGTCCAGCTGGATCTGCGCCAGCTCGGGCACGCGCAGCCCGAGCCGTCGGCCGAGCTGCCCGCAGATCACCTCCGCGACCAGGGTCTTGCGGCCCTGACCGGCTCCGGTGAACTTCATGACGTACGTGCCGAGATCGTCGGCCTCGACGATCCCGGGGAGCGAGCCGCCTTCACGCAAGGGCGTGACATAGCGGGTCGCTGTCACTTCGGTAAGCATTTTCCCAGGTTATCGGCCCGTCCGAGCCGCGGAGCACAGCCACTCGGCCGGCCCCGCCCCCTCGCCGGGAACGCCCCTTCGTCCTCCGGGGAGCACGCGCGGGCCGGCCGGCCGCTCGGGGGCGGGCCCCCGGCCTCAGTCGAAGCGCAGGTCGGCGAGTTGCCGTTCGAGGGCGGTGACGTCGTCCGCGGGTTCGGCCCGGGGCGGGCGGGCCGCCATGAGGGCGGCCAGTTCGCCGCCCGCCCGCCGGATGCG
Source organism: Streptomyces sp. NPDC019224 (assembly GCF_040632605.1). Taxonomy (NCBI): domain Bacteria; kingdom Bacillati; phylum Actinomycetota; class Actinomycetes; order Kitasatosporales; family Streptomycetaceae; genus Streptomyces; species Streptomyces sp. NPDC019224. The sequence goes on from NZ_JBEYCF010000036.1 coordinate 10,281, forward strand.
CGCGGGAAGGCCGTCGGTGTACTCGTCTCCCCCTGATCCCCAGTCCTCGGACGCCGCGTACACCGCGGTGGGAACGACGGCGGCGCGCAGATAGGAGAAGAGCGGGCGCAGGGCGTGGTCCAGGACCAGGGAGTGGCGGGCGGTTCCGCCCGTCGCCGCGACCAGGACGGGCTGCCCGGTGAGCGCGTCCGGGGCGATCACGTCGAAGAAGGACTTGAACTGTCCGCTGTAGGAGGCCGTGAACACCGGAGTCACGGCGATCAGGCCGTCGGCACCGGTCACCGCGTCGATCGCGGCGGCCAGACGCGGCGGTGCGAAACCGGTCACGAGATGGTTGGCGATGTCGCCGGCGAGTGCGCGCAGCTCGACGACCTCGATCGACACGGTGTGGCCCCGGCCGACGAGTTCGTCGCGGGCCGCCTCGGCCAGCCGGTCGGCGAGCAGGCGGGTGGAGGAGGGCGTGCTCAGCCCCGCGGAGACGACGGTCAGCTTCATGCGGCGGCCTCCCCCCGCCGCGTCGCGGCGGCGGTGACCCGTGCCGCGTGCGTCGGTGCGTCCGGAACGTCGGCGGGACGCCCGTTCGCGAACTCCTTGCGCAGCGCGGGCACGACCTCCTCGCCGAGGATGTCGAGCTGCTCCAGGACGGTCTTCAGGGGCAGGCCGGCGTGGTCCATCAGGAAGAGCTGGCGCTGGTAGTCGCCGACGCTCTCCCGGAAGGCCAGGGTCCGCTCGATGACCTGCTGGGGAGAGCCCACCGTCAGCGGGGTCTGCTCGGTGAAGTCCTCGAGCGACGGGCCGTGGCCGTAGACGGGAGCGTTGTCGAAGTAGGGACGGAACTCCCGTACGGCGTCCTGGGAGTTCTTCCGCATGAAGACCTGTCCGCCGAGGCCCACGACGGCGTCCTCCGGCCGGCCGTGGCCGTGGTGCGCGAACCGGCGCCGGTAGAGCTGCACCATGCGCCGGGTGTGGTCGGCCGGCCAGAAGATGTTGTTGTGGAAGAAGCCGTCGCCGTAGAAGGCGGCCTGTTCCGCGATCTCGGGGGACCTGATGGAGCCGTGCCAGACGAAGGGCGGGACGCCGTCCAGGGGCCGGGGGGTCGAGGTGAAGGCCTGGAGCGGCGTACGGAACGTGCCCTCCCAGTCCACGACGTCCTCGCGCCACAGCCTGCGCAGCAGCGCGTAGTTCTCCTTGGCGAGGTTGAGGCCCTGACGGATGTCCTGTCCGAACCACGGGTACACCGGGCCGGTGTTGCCGCGTCCCAGCATGAGGTCGACCCGGCCGTCGGCCAGGTGCTGGAGCGTCGCGTAGTCCTCCGCGATCTTCACCGGGTCGTTGGTGGTGATCAGCGTCGTGGCGGTGGACAGGATCAGCTTCTCGGTGCGGGCGGCGATGTAGCCGAGCATGGTCGTCGGCGACGACGGGACGAACGGCGGATTGTGGTGCTCGCCCGTCGCGAAGACGTCCAGGCCGACCTCCTCGGCCTTGAGGGCGATGGCGACCATCGCCTTGATGCGCTCGTGTTCCGACGGCGTGCGGCCGTCGGTGGGGTCGGGGGTCACGTCCCCGACGGTGAATATGCCGAACTGCATGGGGTCTCTGTTCTCCTGGTCCTGTCCGGGTCCTGCGGCGGTGGGCGTTGCTGTGGAAGGCGGGGTGACGCCGGAATTCCGGCGGCACCCGCCGCGGCAGGCGGCCGGGTTCCCCCGGCTGCCGCGCGGCGGTGCGATCCCCCTGGGTGAACCGGCGGGTGGGGCGTCACTTCGCCAGGAAGGCGAGGAGGGCGGCGTTGACCTCCTCGGCGTGGGTCCACAGCAGGCCGTGCGGGGCGCCCTCGATCTCGACGTAGTCGGCGGAGGCGAGCGCCTGGTGGAAGGGGCGCGCGGTGTTCTCGGCGGGCAGGATGCGGTCGGCCGTGCCGTGCACGATCAGGGCGGGCACGTCGATGGCCGGGAGGTCGGCGCGGAAGTCGGTGTACCAGGTCGCCGGTGCGGCGGAGGCGGCGAAGGAGCCGCCGCGTGCGGCGGTGTTCCAGCTGTGGCGGACGGCTTCCTCGCTGATCCGGGTGCCGAGGTTCTCGTCGAGGTTGTAGAAGTCGTCGAAGAAGGCGGTGTAGTAGGCGTAGCGGTCGGCCTTGACCGCGGCGACGACTCCGTCGAAGAACTCCTTCGGGGCGGCGCCGTCCGGGTTGTCGTCGCTCCGGAGCAGGCAGGGCTCCAGCGAGGCGAGGAACGCGACCTTGGCGACGCGGGCGGAGCCGTACGTGGACACGTAGCGGGCGACCTCGCCGGTGCCCATGGAGAAGCCGACGAGGACGGCGTCGTTCAGGTCGAGGGTCTCCATCACGGTGTTCAGGTCGGCCGCGAAGGTGTCGTAGTCGTAGCCGGTCGTCGGCTGGGAGGACTGCCCGAAGCCGCGGCGGTCGTACGTGATCACGCGGTGGCCGGCTTCGAGGAGCGCGGCGCTCTGGCGCTCCCAGGAGTGGCCGTCGAGGGGGAAGCCGTGGATGAGCACGACCGGCCGGCCGGTGCCGTGGTCCTCGTAGTAGAGGTCGACGGCGGTGGTGTTCTCCTGGCCCACGGTGATGTACGGCATGGGGGTCTCCTCGATGCGAATCGATGCGAAGTGGCTGGTCCGCGCCTGGTGCGGTACGGAACGCCGTCACGCTACGGTCGGGGAGGCGCAGCCTGTTGTCGCGCCACGCACTGCGTCTTGTCCATGAGTGCAGCGGTCCGCCCGGTCCGGAAGCAGACCGGGCGGACCGCACGTCACCGGACGTTTCCGCCGGTTCCCGCGATTCCTGCCTGTGGTTCTGCCTGGAGACAGCACCGACGCGCTGCTTGGCTGGTCGGTGCGGGCGGGAACCCGGGCCCCGCCGAAGTGGTCCGGTCGCGCTGGAGCGGTCGCCGTCCTACGACGAGCCGTCCGGCCCCGCCGGACACCGGCCACCGCCTTCCGGGGAGGCGCGGCGTCCTGATTCCCCGCCGCAGCCCCGGAACCACTTCCCCCTGACCGGAGAGCAATGTGAGCTTGGTGTTGTCGACCGCCTCCGTACCGGACCGGGACAAGGTCGCGTACTGGAACGACGCGGTGAGCAGGACGCTGGTGCCGATGACGGTCGCCCCTCGGGGTGACGGCCCGTTCGACGGCCGGATCGCCACCGACCGCCTCGGCTATCTGCAGGTCTCCACCCTGGAGGCCGACGCGGAGCGGGTCAGCCGCACACCGGCGCTGATCGCCAGGTCGCCCGAGGCGCTGGTGGCGGTCGGTGTCCAGGTGTCCGGCACGGCCACCTTCGTCCAGGACGGCCGGCGGGCCGCGGTGGGCGAGGGTGACCTGGTGGTGTACGACACGAGCCGGCCGTACTCCTTCGACTATCCGCAGCGGTTCGCCACACACGTCTTCCAGCTTCCGCGCCGCGTGCTGGGCGTGTCGGACAGCGACATCCGGCAGGTCACGGGCCACGCCATCGGCACCGGGGACGGCTTCGGCGCGATGCTGCTCCCGTTCCTGGCCGCCGTGGCCTCCTCCTCGTCCGGCTGCTACCCCCCGGCCGTCGCGAACCGGCTGGCCGGCAACGTCGTCGACCTGTTCGCCACTCTGATCACCGACCGGACCCACCCGGACGGCACGGACACGGACGCAAGCAGCCATCTGATGCTGCGCGTCCGTGACCACATCAACCGGAACCTGGGCGACCCGGACCTGTCGCCCGAGCTCATCGCCCGGACGCACCGGATCTCCGTCCGGTATCTGCACCGGCTGTTCGAAGGGGAGGGGACCACCGTCGGCCGGTTCATCCGGCAACGGCGACTGGAGGAGTGCGGCCGCGAACTGGCCCGCCGCGGCAGGACCGCCCCCACCGTGTCCGCCGTGGCCCAGAGGTGGGGCTTCGTCAATCCCGCCCACTTCAGCCGGGCCTTCCGCGCCGCCTACGGCGTCTCCCCCCGTGAATGGCGCAACCTGCGTACCGCCCAGGAAGACCTGGGCCGGCCCCCGGGAGTCGCTTCGGTGCCCGGGACCGCCCCGAGGACGCCGCCGATGTCCGCGGCGCCGCCCCGGCAGGGGGCTGTCCTCCCGCTGCCCAGCGGGTAGGGTCCCCGACCGGAGCCGCGCGGGCCACTCGGTGCACGCCCCGTTCCTGCGGCGGCAACGGCCCGGGCCGGCAGCCGCCGCTCCCCGTTCCGCCGCTCGACCAGGGACCCGGTGCTCCGAACCACCCTTTCGCTTCAGACCCTCCCGGCAGGAGACCCTGTGTGACCGACTACGTCTCTTCGCCCGCCAGGCCCCCGCTCCTGGACCGCCTCACCCGGGCATTCGTGGCCCGGCACACCTGCCCGCCATCGCTGAACGACCCGGACCCGGAACAGGCCCGTCTGGACCTCGCCCGGCTCCAGGGAAGGACCGCCCCCGACCCTCTCGACGAGGAGGCCACCTCCACGGAGTGGTTCGCTCTGCCGGGCGGGCCGACGGGTCACGTACGGGTGCAGGTGGTCAGGCCCGCCGACAGTACCGGCGAGATCCCCGTCGTGCTGTTCCTGCACGGTCTCGGCTGGGTCCTGGGCGACGCCGGCACCCATGAACGTCTGGTGCGCGCGTTCGCCCTCGGCACGGACGCGGCCGTGGTCTTCGTCGAGTACGAGCGCGCCCCCGAGGCGCGGTATCCGATCGCCGTCGAGCAGTGCTACGCGGTCGCGAAGTGGCTCTGCGAGCGAGGCGGCGAAATCGGCCTCGACGGAAGCCGGATGGCCGCCGTGGGCGACTCTGCGGGCGGCAACCTGGTGGCGGCCCTGACCCTGCTCGCCAAGGAGCGCGGCGGGGTGCGGCTGCTCCTGCAGGTGCTGCTCTGCCCGGTCACCGACGCCGGCTTCGACACCCCCTCGTACCAGGAGTTCGCCGACGGCTACTTCCTCGGCCGCGAGACCATGCGCTGGTTCTGGGACCAGTACCTGCCCGACGTACGGCAGCGGAGCCGGGCCACCGCATCACCGCTGCGGGCTTCGCTGGAACAGCTCGCCGGACTGCCCCCGGCACTGGTGGTCACCAGCGAGGCCGACGTGGTGCGCGACGAGGGTGAGGCGTACGCGGCGAAGCTCCGGGAGGCCGGCGTGCCGGTGGTCTCCATGCGCTACCACGGCACGGTCCACGGCTTCATGGTGCTCGATCCGCTGCGCGAGACGGACGCCGCGCGCGCCGCCCTCGTCCAGGCCCTCGACACCGTGCACGTGGCCCTGCACCGGCACCGGGGCTGAGCCCTCCGCCACGGGGCGGGTGGCGCACGTGCGCGGGCGCGTCGCGCGGCAAAAGACCTCGCTCACTCGGCGGGGAGCGTGTCCAGGAGCCTCTGCGCGGCCGCCAGCTCCTTGCTGCCGGCCGTGTCACCGAGGGCGAGGGCCTGCCGGAGGCGGGAGCGGGCTTCCTCGGTCTCGCCCAGTTCGATCAGGGCCTCCCCCAGGTGCAGGAGGGTCTCGCCCTCGCTGTGCGGCATGCCGATGCGGCGGAAATGGTCCTGGGCCAGGCGGTAGTGGTCGGCGGCCTCGCGCCACCGCCCCAGGGCGGCGTAGTCGTCGCCGAGGGCACCACCGGCGAAGGCGCGGTAGGTGCCGGCCGCGTGCCCGCTCACCGGGCAGTCGGGTCCGTCGAGGAAAGCGATGATGCGCTGGTGCTGGGTCAGGGCCTCCTCGGCACGGCCGAGTTCGCGCAGCGTGGCACCGTAGGGGCCCATGGCTTCGATCCAGCCCTCGTACTCGCCGATGGCCTCGAACAGGCCGGCGGCGGTGCGAGCCTTTTCGAGGCCCTTGCGGGCCTCTCCGAGCCGCCGGTGCGGAAGTACCGCGTTGACCAGTGCCCAGGCCTGCTGAGAGGGGTTCTGGGCCCGGCGGGCGTGTTCCAGCGCTTCGTCCGCCCGTTCCACGCTTTCGCTGTACCTGTGCTCGCAGGGGGTCAGGACAACGGCGTAGTGGTTGAGGTGGACAGCCTGCAGATAAGGGTCGCCGAGGGCGGCAGCGGCTTCGCTGGACAGACGGAAGATCTCGACCCAGGGGTTCTGGAAGAGCGAGAGGGCGCAGTACCACTCCATGGCATCGGCGGTCTCGACGACCCTGGAGTGCTCGCCCCGACGGGCCGCTCCGCGCAGCGCGGCGAACCAGGCGGAGGCCTCGCTGTCCAGCCATGCCCGGGCCTCCGAGGCGCTCTGCAACGGAACCAGGCCCTGCCAGGAGGAGGGCGGTGCCCCGTACGCGGGCTTGAACCAGCGAGCCGCGACCACAGCCGTCTCCAGCAGCCAGGTGCGCAGCCGGCCGTCGGCCGCTTCCCGCTCGCCGGGTTCCTCCTCCAGGGACAGCCGGGCGCGGGCGAACAGGCGTATCAGGTCGTGCAGTTGGTAGCGGCCGGTGAAGGTCGCCCGGAGCAGGCCGCCCTCGACCAGCTCCTCCATCACGTCCTCGGCCTCGAAGACGTCGGTGGCGGTCAGGGCGGCACCGTAGGCGGCGGTCATGTCCGGCCCGGGGACCAGGCTCAGCAGCCGCAGCATACGGGCGGCCTGGGCGGTCAGCTGACGGTAGGACAGCTCGAACGCCGCCTCCACCCGCACATCGCCCGCGGCCAGAGCGCCCAGTCGGCGTTCCTCGTCGGTCAGGCGACGGACCAGGTGGCCGACGCTCCACGCCGAGCGGACCGTCAGCCAGTTTCCCGCCACCCGCAAGGCCAACGGCAGATGTCCGCACAGCTCCGCGACCCGCGCCACGGCATCGGCCTCCGCGTCGGCCCGCTCAGCACCCAGGATCCGGCGCAGCAGCTCGACCGCGTCGGCCCGGTCCATCTCGGACAGTGCCATGCGCTCGACATCCTCGAGGCCGCTCAAGGGGCGGCGGCTGGTGACCAGGACCAGGCTTCGTCCGCCCGCGGGAAGCAGCGGCCGGACCTGCCCCTCGTCACGGGCGTTGTCCAGGACCACCAGGCACCGGCGCTCGCGCAGCAGCGCCCGCAGCAGCCCCGCGTGGCCCTGCGGATCCTCCTTCGCCAGCCGGCGGTCCGACACACCAAGGGCCTTCAGCAGCTTCAGCAGCGCCTCACCCGTGTCCACGGGGCCTTCCACCCCGTGCAGGTCCACCACGAAACACCCGTCGGGGAAGTCCTCCGCCAGGTCCGCCGCCGCCTTCAGCGCAAGCGTCGTCTTCCCGCACCCCGGAGGACCCGAGACGACCCATACCGGCACCTTCCCGCCGGCCCGGGCCCGGTCCGCCGACTCCCGCAGGAGTGCCAGCTCCGGTTCACGCCCGGTGAAGTTCCCCACCGACCGCGGCGGCACAGCCGTCCCCGCCACCGCGACCACGCGCGTCGGACGCGCCGACCGTCCCACGGCCAGCAGCGCCGCCCGCTCCGCGTCCGCCAGCCCGAGCCCCTCCGCAAGGGCCGCCACCGTGCGGCGCTGCGGAACCCGGCTGCGCCCGCGCTCCATGTCGCCGATGGCCCGGACACTGACGCCCGACGCCTCGGCCAGCTCCTCCATCGTCAGACGGCCTCGCTGTCGCAGACCACGCAGAACCGGACCGAACGGCTTTTCCTCGAACAAAACTCCTCTTTCCTCCCGCCCGAGGAAAGAATACGGCGGCCAGATCGGGAAATCCGCAGGCCGGCAGTACTGAGCGCGAGGCCGGGCCCATCCCGCGGGGTGGGCCCGGCACAGGCTGGGCGTCAGTGGGCCGTGGCCCGGACCACGTCCTGGATCGGTTCGGCCACGGCCTTCGGCTGAGCGAGCGTGACCAGGTGCGAGGAGTCGACCTCGACGGTGGTCATGCCGGCGCGCTGGTAGCCGTAGCGCTCCCCCTCGGGGTTGATGGCCCGGCAGGAGGTGGCGACCAGGCCCCACGAGGGCTTGCTCCTCCACGCCGCGCCCGGCGCCGCCTCGGCGAAGACACCGTGGACCAGGACGGCGGTGGGACGGGCGTGCCGGGACGTGGGTGAACTCCTCGGTGCGTGGGCGGTGGGGTGGAAGGCGGGGTCGGACGTGCGCGCTTCAGAGGCCGAACCGGGCGCGGCGCGTCTCGGGCACCAGGTCGGTGTACTCGGGGTGTTCGCGGATCCACCCCCGGATGAAGGGGCAGTACGGCAGGACGTGCAGCCCGCGTGTCCGGGCGTCGTCGAGGGCTCCCCGGGCGAGCAGCGAGCCCAGGCCCCGGCCGGCGAACCGGGGATCGATCTCGGTGTGGATGAACGCGATCTCGGTCTCCGGCTCGTCCTCCGGGAGGAAGTACTCGGCGAAGCCCGCGGTCTCCGTGCCGTCGTCACCGGCGAGTACCTCGTACCGGGACTTCTCGGGGCGGTCCGCCACCTGCGGTTCCATGGATGCTCCTGTGCGCTTGCGGTGTACCGGGTCTCGGGGGGTGTTTCAGAGCGTGCGGCGCACGCCTGCCTGGCGTTCCAGGTTGCGGAGCTGGACCGTGAGGTCGCCCTCCACGGCGGCGTGGGCGGGGCCGCTGCGGCCGATGGGCAGGACCTCCTCGCTGCGCATGTCCTCCAGCATCAGGGCGAACGCCGCGTACATCGCGACGAGCGCCACCAGAAGGCCGAGGGCGCCGGAGGCGCGGGTGAGCCATTCGGCGCCGGTGAGGCCCGCCACCCCGGTGGCGGCCCAGCGGGGCAGGGAGACCGCCAGGACGAGCCAGAGCGCGCGCTTGGGCCGGGTCACGGCGGTCATCAGCGCCCCGAAGCACAGGAGCGCCAGGTTGAAGACGCCGAGCACGCGCAGGCCGTCGGCCGCACCGCTGAACATGACCAGTGCGTAGGCCAGCCAGCTGCCGGCGAAGACGGCCATGAGCGTCGCCGCGATCACGTCACGGGCGCCGAAGGCGAGGATGCCCACGAGGAACTGCAGGGCGAAGGCGGGCAGTACGCAGAGGGCGACGGCGGCGCGGGCCTCGTCCTCGAAGAGCCCGAGCTGCATGCATCCCGTCATCACGGAGGCGATGGCCACCGTGAAGAAGCCCAGCGGCATGGGTGAGGCGATGGGGCGCAGGTTGATCCGGGTCATCGACCGGAGGTCCGGTTCGAAGCCGCGCGCCGGGACGGTGACGGGCCCGGCGTCCGGCCGGCTGTCCGGCCCGTCGTCGGCGGAGGCGGAGTCAGTACTCATCGTGGGATCTCTCGTTCAGTGCTCGAAGCAGGGGTCGAGGAACGGCGGAGGCGTGTCGGGAGCACCGCCTCGGGCGACGCGCCAGAGGCGGTGCTGCTCGGACTCGGCGACCGCCTCGGTCACGAGCGCCGCCTGGCGGGCCCCGCTCTGGTAGCCGCCGAAGTGGGCCACCGGGCTCCACTCCGGGCTGACCGGCGGGACGGCCTCGTCGAGCCCCTCGTACTCCGCGGTCGCGTAGACGATGCGGCCGCCGACGACGGTCAGCACGGACTCGATCCCGGGGATGGCGTCCTCGGGCACGGTCAGGAAGTCGTCGGACAGGATCGCGAGGTCGCCGTACCAGCCGTCCCGCAGGCTTCCCTTGACGTCCTGTTCGCCGGTGAGCCGTGCTCCGCCACGCGTGTAGAGGCCGAGCGCGGTCTCGCGGTCGATCCGGCCGCCGGCCGGGTGGAGCGCCGTGCCGCCGACGGTGCGCCCGGTCACCAGCCAGTGGAGTGCGACCCACGGGTTGTACGAGGAGACGCGGGTGGCGTCGGTTCCCGCGGCGACGGTCAGGCCCCGGTCGAGCATGGCCCGGACCGGTGGGGCGTGGGCGGCCGCCTCGGCGCCGTAACGGTCGCGGAAGGCGGTGCCCTGGAAGGACATCCGGTTCTGGACGGACAGAGCGCCGCCGAGGGCCGCGATCCGGTCCAGACTGTCGGCCGAGACGGTCTCGGCGTGGTCGAAGAGCCAGCGGTTGGCGCCGGGGAAGAGCCCTTCCGCCGCGAGCTTCTCGAAGACGGCCAGGTCGCGGCGGATCGTCTCGTCGTAGGTGGCGTGGAGCCGGAAGCCCCAGCCGTTCTCGAGCAGGAGCCGGACCGCCTTCTCGAACTCGGCCTCGTACCCCTCGGCGAGTTCGGGACGGGGTTCGGAGAAGTTCTCGAAGTCGGCGGCCGCCCAGGTGAGGTTCTCGCCCGCTCCGTTCAGGCGGAGCCACTCGTCCCCCTCGCCGGGCTCGACCATCTCGGTCCACCGCTTCAGGTCGGCGAGCTCCTGGCCGGCCGTCTGCGGGAACAGGTGGTAGGCGATCCGCAGGGACAACTCCCCCGACCGGGCGAGGTCGGCGACCGTGGCGTAGTTGTCGGGGAAGTTCTGGAACCCGCCGGCGGCGTCGACCGCGGAGGTCAGCCCGAAACGGTTCAGCTCCCGCAGGAAGTGGCGCGTCGACGTGCGCTTGTCGGCCTCGTCGAGGGCCGGCGCCTTGGCGAGCGTCGAGTAGAGGATGAGGGCGCTGGGCGCCGCGAGGAGCACGCCGTTGGGTTCGCCGTCCCTTCCCCGTACGAGGTGGCCGCCGCGCGGGTCGGGTGTGTCGCGGGTGAATCCCGCCGCCCGTACCGCCGCCCGGTTCATCAGGGCGGACTGGTAGAGGTGCAGGACGAACACCGGGGTGTCGGGGGCTGCGGCGTTCAGCTCGGCGACGGTCGGCATCCTGCGTTCGGCGAACTGTTCGGCGGTCCATCCGCCGACGACCCGGATCCACTGCCCCTTGGGCGTGCGGCCGGCCTGCTCCCGCAGCATGGTGAGGGCGTGGCGGAGGCTGCGCACCCCGTCCCAGCGCAGCTCCAGGACGTAGTTCAGGCCGCCCCTGATGACGTGCAGGTGCGAGTCGTTCAGGCCGGGGATCACCCGGCGGCCGAGGGCGTCGACGACCTTCGTGCCCGGCCCGACGAGGTGGCCCAGGTCGTGGTCGTCGCCGAGGGCCGCGACCCGCCCGTCGCGGATCGCGACGGCGCGGGCCTCGGGACGGCCGGGGTCGCCGGTGAACACCTTCGCGTTGCGGACGAGGAGGTCGGCCTGCGCGGGTTCCTGACGGGGGGCGGGCACGAGGCCCGCGACGGGCATGCTCGGAGACGGCCCGCTCATGCCAGGGCCTTGCGGAGGGTGTCGACGGCGAGACCGATGGCGAGTTCCGCGCCCTGCGTCTCACGCAGCGCGTTCAGCATGACGAAGTCGTGGATGACCCCCTGCACGCGAAGGGCGGTGACGGGGACTCCGGCGGCCCGGAGCTTCGCCGCGTACGCCTCGCCCTCGTCGCGCAGGACGTCGGCCTCCGCGGTGACGACCAAAGCCGGCGGCAGGCCCGTGAGCTGCTCGGTGGTGGCGCGCAGCGGCGAGGCGGTGATCCGGGCGCGCTCGGCCTCTTCGGTCGTGTACTGGTCCCAGAACCACTTCATGGCGTCGCGGCGCAGGAAGTAGCCCTCGGCGAAGGCGTGGTAGGAGTCGGTGTCGAAGCTCGCGTCGGTGACCGGGTAGAAGAGGACCTGGTGGGTGAGGCGGACGTCGCCGCGCTGCTTGGCCATGAGGGTGAGGGCTGCGGTCATGTTGCCGCCGACCGAATCGCCCGCGACGGCGATCCGGGTGCCGTCGAGGTCCTTGCGGTGTCCCTCGCGGGCGATCCACTGGGCGACGGTGTAGTTCTGCTCGATGGCGACGGGGTAGCGGGCCTCGGGCGAGAGGTCGTACTCGGGGAAGACGACGGCCGCACGGGTGCCGACGGCGAGTTCGCGGACGAGCCGGTCATGGGTGTGGGCGTTGCCGAAGACCCAGCCCGCTCCGTGGATGTAGAGGATGACGGGGAGCGGGCCGGTGGCGCCGTGCGGGCGGACGAGGCGGGCGCGGACGTCGCCGGTGGGCCCGCCGTGGACGGTGATCCATTCCTCGTCCACGGCGGGCAGGGGCACGCCTTCACCGCTCTGGACGCCGTCCACGGCCTTGCGGCCGTCCGCCGGGGGGATTTCGTAGAGGTACGGCGGCTGGGCGGTGGCGTCGGCGAAGGCTTGGGCGGCGGGTTCGAGGATCGGCGTGATCGCCATGAGGGGTTTCCCTTCGTGGGACGGACGGGGGGGTAGGGGCGGGTGTTCAGCGGGTGGCACGCGCGGCGTCGAGGAGCACGTCGGTGACCATCCCGGGCCGGGAGACGGCCACGGCGTGCGAGGCGTCCGCCCCGGTGGTGCGGGAGCAGGCGCGCCGCGCCGCCCACCGCCGGGCAGCGGGTACGACTGCGGGTTCGCCGTCTCCCCGAGGACGGGACCGGGGACTTCGCGGCCGGCCGGGCGGCGCTCTCGCCCTTGTCCGGGGTGGCCGCGGCGATGCGGACGAGGGCCTTCACGCGGCTGTCGCCCCCTGCGGCACCGCTGGTGACGGCGCCTGCAAAGGAGCGGCCGGCCAGGACGAGGTCGTACGTGTCCTCCGTCAGCCGCGTGCCAGGGGGGTGGCGACGAGGTGCTCCGCCAGGAACCGCACCTGCGCCTCGCCGGTGCGGATGACGTCGGAGACGGGCAGGTCGGTGCTGCCCTCGTCGCCCTCCGCCGAGATCCGGGCGGCGGCGTCCCGCGCGTCGGTCAGGATCCGCTCGTGCGCGTCGAGGAGCCGCGACGGCATGGCGGGGACCGGCTCCACGCCGTCCGGCGTCCGGGGGACGGAGGTCAGCTCCGCGCCGTGGCGCGGGTCTCCGACCGAGACGGCGCCGAGGCTCCGGATCCGCTCGGCCGGCGCGTCCACGAGGGCCGGTTGGGCCTTTGCGTGCTTGTCCAGCATCAGGTGGAGCGAGCAGAAGGCCGCCCCGCGCATGAGCCAGTGGTGCTTCTTGTAGAGGGAGTACCGGATCTGCGTGTCGGCGAGGACGCGGTTCAGCCGCTGGCAGGCGTACCTGCGAGTGTCGTGGCCGAAACCGATCGGCAACTGTTCGAGCGTGCCGAACGTCTGGGTCTCGGCGCCCTTCTGGTGCAGCAGCGGCCGGCCGCCGCCGTGCGGGGGTGCGGTGATCGTGGATTCCATCGATTTCTTCTGGAAGGCGGGAGGACCCGGCCGTCCGGGCGGGGAGGCGGAGCGGCCGGGCCGGTCTGCGCGGCTCGCGGTCAGCGTCCGCCGCGGACGGCGCTCCGCGGCGCCGCCGGGAGCGCCCGGTGCAGTACGAGCCGGGTGAGCAGCCCGCTGCCGCCGCCCGCCGCGAGCGCGAGGGCCGCCCACCACAGCGGGTACGGCGTGAGGCCGAGGGCCGCGTCGAGGGACCAGGCTCCGGGGCCGGTGGCGGCGAGTGCGGCGGCGGTGCCGATGAGGACGAGCGGGTACTCGTAACCGTCGTTCTGCACCCAGAGGCCGTGGGGCCGTTTCACGGTGAGAGCGACGGTCATGACCCCGATGGTCCCGGTGGCGGCGAGCGGGGTCAGGAGGCCGGCGGCGAGCAGCAGACCCGATCCGATCTGGCCACCGCCCGCCGCCAGCGCGGTGAGGGCTCCGCCGCGGAAGCCGTCGGCGCGGAACTCCTCCGCGCCGCCCTCGAGCCCCTTGCCGCCCAGGTGCGAGCTGATCTTCTGCACACCGTGGCCGGCGACGAGCAGTCCCACCAGCAGGCGCAGGATCAGAAGGCCGGTGTCCAAGGAGGTCAGCCGGCCGCGTGCGCGCCGATGACGCTCTGCGCGTACACGACGCCCAGCCCGTAAGCGCCCGCGTGGTCCTTGACGATCTCCATGACCGCGCCGTACGTCTCCTGGCGCGCCCAGTCGCGCTGCAGCTCCAGGAGGACCTGGACCCAGGTCACCGGGACGGCGCCGGCGGCGATCATCCGCTGGATCGCGTGCTCGTGGGCGGCCGGGCTGACGCCGCCGGAGGCGTCGGAGACCACGTACACCTCGTATCCCTGCTCCAGCGCGGAGAGAGCGGGCAGCACCAGGCAGACCTCGGTCCACAGGCCGGCCAGGATGATCTTCTTGCGCCCGGTCGCCCTGACCGCCGCCACGAGCGCCTCGTCCTCCCAGGCGTTCATCGTCGTGCGGTCGATGATCTCGTTCTTGGGGAACACCTCGGCGAGTTGCGGCAGCAGGGGGCCGGAGAACGACTCGGCGGCGACCGTGGTCAGGACGGCGGGCACGTCGAACGCCCGAGCCGCCTTGGCGAGACCCACGGTGCTGTTGATGATCGCGGCGCGGTCGCCGCTGCCGGTGCCGAAGAACATCTGCGGCTGGTGGTCCACGAAGAGCATGACGGCGTTGTCGGGCGTAAGGAGGTCCGCGCTCGGGGCGGCCTGCACCTTGGCGATGTCGAACATGAGGGGGTCCTTTCGGGGAGTCGGTACCGTGCGGTCCACGTCCCGCGGCTGGGTACACCCGAAAACTACGGGCGGTCCGGCCGGCCGACTTTCCTCCCCGTGCCAAGGAGTTGGCCCGACAGCGCACTGCGGCGCCGGGGCCTCGTGCGCCCCTGTGCCGGGCCGCACCGAACGGGCGGGCCGGCTGCCCCGTGCGAGCGGGCCGGTCCCACCCCGGCGGGCGCGGCAGCCGCGGCACTAGCGGCGGTGTCCGCCCGGAGAGGGCCGAGCCCCCCGTGCGGGTACTCCCGGTCCCCTCGTCCGGTGCCGGTGGTCCGCGCTGTTCCCCGGTCTTCACGGGCGTGCGTGCCCTTCGGCGAGGCGGCCGCGGTCCGGTTACCGCCGCTGCCGCACGATGAGGCGCTGGAGGACGATGAAGGCCAGCAGGAGGGCGCCGATGACGATCTTGGTCCACCAGGAGCTGAGGGTTCCCTCGAAGGAGATCAGGGCCTGTACGGTGCCGAGGACCAGCACGCCCGCCGTCGAGCCGGCCACATAGCCCACCCCGCCGGCCAGCAGGGTTCCGCCGATCACGACGGCGGCGATGACGTCCAGTTCCATGCCGACCGCGTGCAGGCCGTAGCCGGAGAGCATGTACAGCGCGAACAGCAGGCCGCCCAGGGCCGAGCAGAAGCCGCTCACCGCGTAGACGCCCACCTTGGCCCGGGTGGTGGGCAGCCCCATCAGCCGCGCCGAGGACTCGCTGCCGCCGACCGCGTAGACGGTGCGGCCGAAGCGGGTGAGGTGGAGGACGTACACCGCCGCGGCCACCACGGCCAGGGCGACGAGCACGCTGTAGGTCACCGTGACGTCGCCGGGCAGGACGAAGGTGCCCGTGGCGAAGTCGCGGAAGGACGTGTCGGTGATGGACACCGATTCGACGCTGATGAGGAAGCACAGGCCCCGCGCCAGGAACATCCCCGCCAGGGTGACGATGAACGGCTGCACGTCGAAGTAGTGGATGACCAGGCCCATCAGCAGGCCGAGGACGGTTCCGGCGACGAGGACGGCGAGTACGGACAGCAGGGGCGGCCAGCCCGCTCGGAGGGTGGACGCGGCGATCATGGTGGACAGCGCGGCGACGGCGCCCACCGAGAGGTCGATGCCGCCGGTGAGGATGACGAAGGTCATGCCGACGGCGAGCACGATGAGGAAGGCGTTGTCGATGAAGAGGTTCGCCACCACCTGTCCGGAGGCGAAGTCCTGGTAGCGCACCGATCCGATCCCGAAGGTCACCACGAACACCACGAGGGTCGCGACGACGGGCAGGAAACGCTGGGGAAGGCGCAGTCGTACGGACGCGAGGGCCGATGTGCTCATCCGGCGGCCACCTTCTGGGATCGGGGGGCGGTGACGGGGGACTTGCGCCGGCCGCCGATGATCCGCGCCGTGCGCGGTGACTGCAGCAGGCATACGGTGATCACCACGACCGCCTTGAACAGCAGGGTGACGTTGGTCGGTACGCCGATGGTGTAGACGGTGGTGGTCAGGGTCTGGATCACGAGCGCGCCGACGAGGGTGCCGGCCAGGGAGTAGCGGCCGCCGGCGAGCGAGGTGCCGCCGATCACGACCGCCAGGATGGCGTCCATCTCGATCCACAGGCCCGCGTTGTTGGCGTCCGCGGCGCTGACGTTGGAGCTGATCATCAGGCCGGCCACGCCCGCGCAGAACGCGGCGAACACGTACACGGTCCAGGTGATCGTGCGGGAGCGCACTCCGGCCAGCTTGCTGGCCTCGGGGTTGGCGCCCACCGCTTCGATCAGCATGCCGAGGGCGGTGCGGCGGGTCAGCAGGGCGACCCCGCCGAGGACCGCGAGGCTGATCAGGATCGCGATCGGCAGGACGAGGAAGCCCGCGCCGATCTGCCGGTACGCCGAGTCGTCGATGGTGACGATCTGGCCTTCCGTGAGCAGCATCGCCCCGCCGCGTCCGGCCGTCATCAGGACGAGGGTCGCGATGATCGGCTGGATGCCGAGGACGGAGACCAGGAAGCCGTTCCACAGCCCGAGCAGCACGCACACGCCCAGGGCGAGGAGAACGGCGCTCGGCACGTCTCCGCCGTCGGCGATCCAGGTGCAGCCGATGGCGCCGGCGATCGCGGCGACGGCACCCACGGACAGGTCGATGCCGCGGGTGGCGATCACCAGGGTCATGCCCACCGCGATGAGCATGGTCGGGGCGCCGTTGCGCAGGATGTCGACGAGGCTTCCGTACAAGTGGCCGTCCTGGATGCGCAGTTCCAGGAAGGAGTGCGTGAAGACGACGTTGAGCACGAGGAGGCCGGCGAGCGCGATCAGCGGCCACAGCAGACGTCCGCGGATCACGAGGCCACCGCCGCACCGCTGTGGGCGTCGGCCGCGATGGCCGACATGACGGAGTCCACGGCCACGTCGTCGCCGGACAGTTCGGCCACCTTGTGCCGGTCACGCAGGACCACGACCCGGTCGGACACCCGTACCACCTCCTCCAGTTCGGCGGAGATGAACAGCACCGCCATGCCCTCGGCCGCCAGTTCGGCGACCACTTTCTGAATCTGCGCCTTGGCGCCGACGTCGATGCCGCGGGTGGGCTCGTCGAGGATGAGGAGCCGGGGCCGGGTCACCAGCCACCGGGCCAGCAGGACCTTCTGCTGGTTGCCTCCCGACAGGTTGCCCATCACGGCGTCGGGATCGGCCGGCCGGATGTCCAGCCGCTCGATGTACTCGGCCACCATCGCCTCGGCGGTACGGCGGGGCACCGGCCGCGCCCAGCCCCGGGACGCCTGGGTGGCGAGGATCAGGTTGTCGCGGACACTCAGGTCCGCGACGACTCCCTCGGCCTTGCGGTCCTCCGAGCAGAAGGCGACGCCCTTGGCGATGAGCGAGCGCGGCCCTCGGGGCCGGACCGTCTCGCCGCCCACGGAGAGCGTGCCCTTGTCGGCACGGTCGGCGCCGCACAGCAGCCGGGCGAGTTCGGTCCGGCCGGACCCCAGCAGGCCGGCGAGACCGACGACTTCGCCCTCGTGGATCTCCAGGTCGAACGGCTCGACCGCACCGGCCCGGCCGAGGCCGCGGGCGACCAGGACGGGGGTGCTGCCCGGTGCCCGCTCCTCCGAGCGGCGCTCGACCTCGGACAGCACGCCGAGCTCGCGGCCCAGCATCGCCGACACCAGCGCCATGCGGTCGAGGTCCCGGGGCAGGTACTCCCCCACGAGCGTGCCGTTGCGCAGCACCGTCATCCGGTCCGACAGTTCGTATACCTGGTCGAGGAAGTGCGAGACGAACAGGATCGCCACGCCTTCGTCCCGCAGGACCCGCACGATCCGGAACAGTTCCTCGACCTCGTCGCTGTCGAGACTGGAGGTCGGTTCGTCCAGGACCAGCACCCGGGCGTCCACCACCAGCGCCCGGGCGATCGCCACCAGTTGCTGTACGGCGATGGAATGGCTGCTCAGTACGGAGGCCGGGTCGATGGTCAGACCGATCCGGGCCAGGAGTTCCCCGGCGCGGGCCCGCATGGCCCGGCCGTCGATGGCGCCCAGCCTGCGCGGTTCGTGGCCGAGCAGGATGTTCTCGGCCACCGACAGGTTCGGGCAGAGGTTGACCTCCTGGTAGACGGTGCTGATCCCGGCGTCCTGCGCCTGGCCCGGGGTGGTGAACTCCACCGGCTCGCCCTTCAGCCGGATGGTTCCGGCCGTCGGCCGGTAGACCCCGGTGAGGGCCTTGATCAGAGTGGACTTGCCCGCGCCGTTCTCACCCATGAGTGCGTGCACTTCACCGGGGAACAGGCGGAAGTCGACGCCGGCGAGCGCCTTGATACCGGCGAACTCGACGGTGATACCGCGCATGTCGACGACCGGGCTGGCGCCGGCCGCTGAGGAATCGGTCATGACCCGTGCTTTCGTCAAGGGGGGAGCGGCCCCGCCACCCCCCGGTGGCGGGCCCGCGGCACCTGTCAGTACTTCCGGTCCTTGAGGACCTCGGCCGCCTGCTCCGAGGTGAAGGCGCTCTCCTCGGTGACCACGCGCTCCGGGACGTCCTCGCCCTTGACGACCTTCTTCGCCAGATCCATCAGCTGGTCACCGAGCAGGGGGTTGCACTCGACGATGTAGTTGATCTCGCCGTCCGCCAGGGCCTGCATGCCGGCCTTGACCGCGTCCACCGTGATGATCTTGATGTCGGTGCCGGGCTTCTTGCCCGCCGCCTTGATCGCCTCGATGGCGCCGAGGCCCATGTCGTCGTTGTGGGCGTACACCACGTTGATGCCGGGGTGCGACTTCAGCAGCGCCTCCATGACCTGCTTGCCGCCCGCCCGGGTGAAGTCGCCGCTCTGCGAGGCGACGATCTTGATGTCGGACTTGCCGGCGATGGCCTCCTTGAAGCCCTTCTGCCGGTCGATGGCCGGGGCGGCGCCGGTGGTGCCCTGGATCTCCGCGACCTCGGCGGGGCCGTTCGCGTTCTCGGTCAGCCACTTGCCGGCCTTGCGGCCCTCCTCGACGAAGTCGGAGCCGAGGAACGTCTTGTACAGGGAGGTGTCCGAGGAGTCGACGGCCCGGTCCGTCAGGATCACCGGGATCTTCGCGCGCTTGGCCTCCAGCAGGACGGCGTCCCAGCCCGTCTCCACGACCGGGCTGAAGGCGATCACGTCGACCTTCTGCTGGATGTAGGAGCGGATGGCCTTGATCTGGTTCTCCTGCTTCTGCTGCGCGTCGGAGAACTTCAGCTCGACGCCGGCGCTCTTGGCGGACTCCCGGACCGACTTGGTGTTGGCGGTACGCCAGCCGCTCTCCGCGCCCACCTGGGCGAAGCCCATCACCAGCTTGCCGTCGCCGGAGGCCTTGGATCCGCCGCCGTCTCCGCTCCCGCAGGCCGTCAGCGTGGCCAGCGCAAGGGCGCAGCCGACCAGGGCAATCTTCTTGAACACAGCGTCGTCCTCCATCGTGAACCGTGCGTCCCTGCCGCCGACCTCATGTGATCGGGGCCACGGGCGTCCACAGTGAGCGTTAACATTTATCGCGTCAACCCCTGGGAGAAACCCAATTCAGCATTGGCGCAGACTTGTTGTGGACGAGAGTGTTAGCGCTCACTATGGACCCGTGGTCCGGCTGGGACCGGCCGGGGCGGGGCGTGGTCCGCCCGCACCACGGGGGCCGTATCCCGGCCGGGGCGTAGATTGAACGTTCCATGCGGATCACCCGTGTCTCCGGCGGCAGCCGGAGCGGGGCGGCCACTGTCAGAAGGAGATGGGTGTGGAGGACGCCACGGCGACGAGTCCAGTGGTGCGGGAGCCGGCGATGACCGACGTCGCACGGCTCGCGGGCGTGTCCCATCAGACGGTGTCCCGGGTGCTCAACAGCCACCCCAACGTGCGCGAGCAGACCCGGCTGAGGGTGCTCGCGGCCGTCAAGGAGCTGGGCTACCGGCCCAACCGCGCGGCGCGCGCCCTGGTGACCGGTCGGTCCCAGCTGATCGGCGTGATCGCCCAGAACTCCACGCTCTACGGCCCGTCCTCGCTCCTGGCCGCGTTCGAGATCGCCGCCGCCCGCCAGGGGTTCGCGGTGAGCGTGCACCGGGTGCCCGAACTGGGCCCGTCCTCGATCACCGCCGCCGTCGAGCGCCACCGCGACGAGCGTGTGGCCGGGATCGTGGTCATCGCCCCCACGGCCTCGGCGGACGCGGCGCTGGCCGGGGTGCCCGCCGAGGTCCCCCTCGTCACGATCGACGGCGACCCCGAACGCGGTGCGCCGATGGTGTCCGTCGACCAGGAGCACGGCGCCTACCAGGCCACGAAGCACCTGCTGGAGGCGGGCCACGAGACGGTGTGGCACATCTCCGGCCCGCCGGAC
Source organism: Streptomyces sp. NPDC019224 (assembly GCF_040632605.1). Lineage (NCBI taxonomy): Bacteria > Bacillati > Actinomycetota > Actinomycetes > Kitasatosporales > Streptomycetaceae > Streptomyces > Streptomyces sp. NPDC019224. The sequence goes on from NZ_JBEYCF010000036.1 coordinate 30,360, forward strand.
TGGTTCGACGCGGCCGGCCGCATCAACGGGTGGCGCAGGGCACTGCAGGAGGCGGGCGCGGAGGTCCCCCCGGTCAGCACGGGCGACTGGTCCGCCGCTTCCGGGTACCGCGCGGGGCAGATGCTGGCGCGCATGCCCGACGTCACCGCGGTGTTCGCCGCCAACGACCACCAGGCCCTCGGCGCCCTGCGGGCCATGACCGAGCGGGGGCGTTCGGTCCCGGACCAGGTCAGCATCGTGGGGTTCGACGACGTGCCCGAGGCGGCGTACTACTCGCCTCCGCTGACGACCGTGCGCCAGGACTTCGGCGCGGTGGCCACCACGACGCTCGACCTCCTGCTCGGCCTGATGAACGGCACCGGCGCGAAGAGCGCCCAGCCCGTCATCACCCCCGAGCTCGTCCGGCGCGAGAGCGTGCGGGCGCCCCTCGGCCACTGACCCGGACACCCGGCGTGGCCGACGATCCGTGCCGCACGTATCGATGTGAGCGCGCACATCCCCCCTACCGACGGGCTCCAGGGCCCGGGGCTCGCACGTGCGACGGCCGGTGCCCGGGCCCGCACGCGGTACGGGCCCGGGGGGAGTGAGCCCGCCCCCGTGTTCCAGCGGCCCTAGGACCAGGAAGAGTTGCCGTAGTAGGCGTCCGGGCCGTGCTTACGGGTGAAGTGGCGGTCCAGTACGTGCTGCGGGGGTTCGACCGTGCCCAGGGCGATGGTGTGCAGGGCCATCTCGGCCACCGCCTCGCAGACGATGGCGTGCTCCAGGGACTTGGTGGCGTCGGCGCCCCACGTGAAGGGGCCGTGGTGGGCGACCAGGGCGCCGGGCACCTCCCTGGCCCGGGTGTCGTCGCGCTCCAGGAGGTCCACGATGACCTGCCCGGTGTTGTACTCGTAGTCCGTGGCGCACTGCTCGGGCGTGAGGGGGGCGGTCACGGGGACGGGCCCGTTGAAGGTGTCGGCGTGGGTCGTGCCGAGCACCGGTATCGCGCGCCGGGCCTGGGCGAAGGCGACGGCGTGGGTGGAGTGGGTGTGGGTCACCCCGCCGATCGAGGGGAAGGCCAGGTAGAGGCTGCGATGGGTCTCGGTGTCGGTGGAGGGGCGCAGCCGGCCCTCCACGACGCTGCCGTCGGCCAGCGAGACGACGACGAGGTCCTCGGGGCCCAGCGCGTCGTAGGAGACCCCCGACGGCTTGATGACGAAGACGCCGGCCGCGCGGTCGACCCCGCTCACGTTGCCCCAGGTGAGGGTGGCGAGCCCGGCCCCGGGGATGCGGAGGTTGGCTTCGAGTACTTCTCGGCGCAGCTCTTTCGATACGGTCCCGGCCACGGTGGGCTCCGTCCTGGTGGAGGTGTCGGCGGCGGTCACAGGCTCTGGGCCAGACGGTGGTAGGCCTGGTTCCAGCGCAGTTCGCGGGTGAAGCGCCGGATGGTGGTCTCCTCGTCGATGACGACGAGTTCGGTGCGCAGCATCTCGGCGAGGTCCTCCAGCTCCTCGCCGCCGAGTGCGGTGGTGAGCACGGTGTGGTGCGGCGCTCCGGCCGTCAGCCACGCCTCGGTGGAGGTACGCAGGTCGGGCCTGGGCCGCCAGACGGCGCGGGCCACGGGCAGCGCGGGCAGCGGCTCGGGCGGGGTGACGACGTCGATGTGGTTGGCGACGAGGCGGAACCGGTCGCCCATGTCGGCGAGACCGACGACGACGGCCGGGCCGGGGGCCGCGTCGAAGACGAGCCGGACCGGGTCCTCCCGGCCGCCGATGGAGAGCGGGTGGATCTCGCAGCTGGGGGTCGCCGTGGTGAGCGAGGGGCAGACCTCCAGCATGTGGGCGCCGAGAATGAGTTCCTGACCGGGTGTCAGGTCGTAGGTGTAGTCCTCCATGAAGGAGGTGCCGCCCGGCTGCCCGTGCGCCATGGCCTTGAGGGTGCGCAGCAGGACCGAGGTCTTCCAGTCGCCCTCGCCGCCGAAACCGTAGCCGTCCGCCATCAGGCGCTGCACGGCGAGACCGGGCAGCTGGCGCAGTCCGCCGAGGTCCTCGAAGTTCGTGGTGAAGGCGTGGAAGCCGCCCTGGGTGAGGAAGGCCCGCAGACCGGCCTCGATGCGGGCGGCGTAGCGGAGGGAGGCGTGGCGTTCGCCGCCGGGCCGCAGTTCGGGGGCCAGCGCGTAGAGGTCCTGGTATTCCTTGACGAGCGCCGTGACGGTGTCCTCGTCGGCGGCGTCGACCGCGGCGACGAGGTCGTTGACGCCGTAGGTGTTGACCGAGACCCCGAACCGCAGTTGGGCCTCGACCTTGTCGCCCTCGGTGACGGCGACGTCGCGCATGTTGTCGCCGAAGCGGGCGAGCTTGAGGCCGGACAGTTCGGCGCGGCCCAGGGCGGCGCGCGCCCAGCCGGCGATGCGGTCGACGACCTCGGGGGTGGTGACATGGCCGGCCACGGTCTTGCGGGGGACGCCGAGACGGGTCTGCACGAAGCCGAACTCGCGGTCGCCGTGGGCGGCCTGGTTCAGGTTCATGAAGTCCATGTCGATGGTGGACCAGGGCAGTCGGCGGTTTGCCTGGGTGTGCAGGTGCAGCAGCGGCTTGCTGAGCGCGTCCAGGCCGGCGATCCACATCTTGGCCGGTGAGAAGGTGTGCATCCAGGCGATGAGGCCGATGCAGCGGTCGTCGGCGTTCGCCTCCAGGCAGACCCTGCGGATGGCGGCCGCGTCGGTGAGGACCGGCTTCCATACGAGGCGCACCGTCATCTGCGGCTGCCCCGCGAGGGTGTCGCGGATGACCCGTGACTGGTCGGCGACCTGGGCCAGGGTCTCGTCCCCGTAGAGGGACTGGCTGCCGGTGAGAAACCAGATCTCGCGGTCGGGCTGGGCGAGCGTCATGTCGGGTGTGCTCCTCGGAGGTGCGGGAAGGTGCGGGAAGGCGTCGGAGGGGGAAGGCCGGATCTCCTGCCGGAGGGGCCGCCTCGTGTCCTAAGGGGTTCCGGGTCAAGCGGTTCCGGGCCGGGCGCGGCACGGCGCTCGGTCGGTGCGCGGTCGTGCCGGGCGCGGCACGGCGTTCGGTCGGTGCGCGGTCGTGCCGGGCGCGGCACGGCGCTCGGTCGGTGCGCGGTCGTGCCGGGTGCGGCACGGCGTTCGGTCAGGGCGCGGCCGTGCCGCGCGCGGCGTTGCGGATCCGTCTCAGCCGGTGCAGGAGGAGGTCGGCGCCGGTGCCGAAGTAGTCGTGCAGGGCGCGGTATTCGGCGAACAGCGCGTCGTAGGCGTCCGCCCGGGCGGGGTCGGGGGTGTACGCGTGCCGCTGGACGCTCCCCATCGCGGCGGCGGCGGACCGGACGTCCGGGTGGGCGCCCGCGGCCACGGCGGCGTGGATGGCCGAGCCGAGCGCGGGCCCCTGCTCGGAGGTGCCGAGGGAGACGGGGCGGCGGAGGACGTCGGCGTAGATCTGCATGAGCAGGGCGTTCTTCTTCAGTCCGCCGGTGACGATGAACTCCTCGACGGGGACCCCGCCGGCCTCGAACGCCTCGACGATCACCCGGGTGCCGTAGGCGGTGGATTCGAGCAGGGCCAGGTAGACGTCCTCGGGGCGGGTGTCGAGGGTGAGCCCGGCGACGACTCCGGAGAGGTGGTGGTCGACCAGGGTGGAGCGGTTGCCGTTCATCCAGTCCAGGGCGATCAGGCCGTGGGCGCCGACCGGCCGGCCGGTCGCCTTGCGGGTGAGGAGCTGGTGCAGGTCCTCACCGGCGTTCGCGGCCTCGGTGCGGTAGTCGTCCGGTACGCCCTGGCGGAGCCACCAGGCGAAGATGTCGCCCACCGCGCTCTGCCCGGCTTCGTAGCCGTAGGCACCGGCCACGATGCCGCCCTCGACGACCCCGCAGATGCCGGGGACGTCGGCGAGGGTGGCGCCGTTGAGGACGTGGCAGGTGGAGGTGCCCATGATGGCGAGCAGCCGGCCGTTCTCGACGGCTCCGGCGGCGGGGGCGGCCACGTGCGCGTCGACGTTGCCCGCGGCCACGGCGATGCCCTCGGGCAGGCCGGTCCACCCCGCGGCACGGCTGCTCAGCCCGCCGACGCGGGAGCCCAGGGCCGACAGCGGGTGCTCCAGGCGGGTGGCGGGGAAGTCCGCGAAGTCCGGGTGGAGATGACCGAGGAAGCCGGGCGAGGGGTAGGCCCCGTCCTGGTGGATGCCCTTGTAGCCGGCGGTGCAGGCGTTGCGCGACTCGGCACCGGTCAGCTGCCAGACGATCCAGTCGGCCGCCTCGATCCAGCGGGCGCAGGCCGCGTAGACCTCGGGATCCTCCTCCAGCACCTGGAGGGCCTTGGCGAACTGCCACTCGGAGGAGATCTTTCCCCCGTAGCGGGCGATCCACTTCTCGCCCCGGGCGTGCGCGAGGGCGTTGATGCGGTCGGCCTGCTCCTGGGCGGCGTGGTGCTTCCACAGTTTCGGCCAGGCGTGCGGGTGGCCGGACCATTCGGGCAGCAGGGCGAGCGGGATGCCCTCCGCGGTGGCCGGCAGGACCGTGCACGCGGTGAAGTCGGTGGCGATGCCGATGACCTGGGCCGGGTCGACCCCGGCGGCCGCGACCGCCGCCGGGACCGCGGTACGGAGCACGTCGCGCCAGTCCTCGGGGTGCTGCAACGCCCAGTCGGGGCACAGCGGTACGCCGGTGAGCGGGAGGCGGTCCTCGATGACGGCGTGGCGGTAGTCGTGGACCGCCGAGCCGAGTTCGGCGCCGTCCCGGACCCTGACCACCACGGCCCGCCCGGAAAGGGTGCCGAAGTCCACTCCGACCGTGCAGGCCTCGGGACGGTGACGATCGACGGAGTCGGAATGGGCGTGTGGGGTCACGATGAGGTCTCTCTCGTCATGGGCAGGGGGGCGGCAATACACCCCTCTTGATTGTTAGCGCTCACAATTAGTTTGGGCAAGGGCGGCGTGCACTTTTGTCGTTCCCCGTCGGCCCGGCAACGGTGCCGCCCCCCACCCGCCACGGGAGCTCCCGCCACCGCACAAGGACGCCCGCGTCCTCGGAAGCGCGGACGAACAAGCCTGTGGCAAAACGGACTCGGCGCAAGAGAACTTGTGAACAACCGGACCGCGCACCGACCGGCCCCCTGGATGCGCCATGGTTGTCTCCCTTTTCTCCGCTTACGGCCGCGCCGGCGCAAGAAAAAGCCCGATGACCTCTTGTCCCCATGGATGCGAGCGCTAACAATCTAGCTCGACCCCGGCCGCCGAACCCGGCCGCCCCAACCTCGGAACGACGCCTTCCGGTGGCGCCCGGACATGTGCCGCCCCGCCCGCCGTTCCGGACAGAGCCCCACTCGCGACGACGGGATTGCCAGGTAACGCCCATGAAGAACTTCCGAGCCGCGTCCGCCCTCGTGGCGGTGACCACCGGTTGCGCCCTGCTCCTCACCGCCTGCGGGCAGAACAGCGAGGGGGGAAGCCAGGAGGAGAAGGACAAGAAGGACCTCACCATCGGCATCGCCATGCCCACCAAGTCCTCCGAGAGGTGGATCGCCGACGGCAGGAACATGACCGCGAGCCTGAAGAAGGCCGGGTTCGCCACCACCCTGCAGTACGGGGAGGACGACCCCGACCAGCAGGTCGCCCAGATCGAGAACATGATCACGCAAGGCGTCGACGCGCTGGTCGTGGCCGCCATCAACGGCGAGGCCCTGTCCAACGTCCTGCAGCAGGCGGCGGACGCGGACATCCCGGTGATCTCCTACGACCGGCTCATCCTGGGCTCCCCGCACGTCGACTACTACGCCTCCTTCGACAACGAGAAGGTCGGCGAGCTGCAGGCCACGTACATCGTCGACAAGCTGGGACTGAAGGACGGCTCGAAGAAGGGCCCCTTCAACATCGAGCTGTTCGCCGGGTCCAACGACGACAACAACACCAAGTACTTCTTCAACGGCGCCATGAAGGTGCTGAAGCCCTACTTCGACAAGAAGCAGCTGGTCGTACGTTCCCGGCAGACCCGGCTCAACCAGGTCACCACGCTGCGCTGGGACGGCGGCACCGCGCAGAAGCGCATGGACGACCTGCTGACCTCCTCGTACTCCACCGCGCGGGTCGACGCCGTGCTCTCCCCCTACGACGGCATCTCCATCGGCATCCTGTCCGCCCTGAAGTCCGACGACTACGGAAGCGCCGCGAAGCCGCTCCCGGTCGTCACCGGCCAGGACGCGGAGGTCGCCTCCGTGAAGTCGATCATCGCGGGCCAGCAGACCCAGACCGTCTACAAGGACACCCGCGCTCTGGCCCAGGTCGCGGCGGACATGGTGGCCGCGGTCCTCGACGGCGAGAAGCCCGAGATCAACGACGACTCCACCTACGACAACGGCAAGAAGGTCGTTCCCGCCTTCCTGCTCGACCCGGTCAGCGTCGACAAGTCGAACTACCGGAAGATCCTGGTCGACTCCGGCTACATCAACGCCAAGGAGCTCGGGTGACTCCCGGCGCGCCCCGCTCCCCCGGCGTTCCCGCCCCGTCCGGCCCGGTCCTCGAAATGCGCTCCATCGTCAAGACGTTCCCCGGCGTCAGGGCGCTCTCCGAGGTGACCCTGTCCGTGCGGAGCGGCGAGGTGCACGCCCTGTGCGGGGAGAACGGTGCCGGCAAGTCGACGCTCATGAAGGTCCTCTCCGGCGTCCACCCGTACGGCTCCTACGAGGGCGAGATCCTTTTCGACGGCGAACCGTGCCGCTTCAAGGACATCAGGGCCAGCGAGCAGCGCGGCATCGTCATCATCCACCAGGAACTCGCCCTCGTCCCCCATCTGTCGATCGCCGAGAACGTCTTCCTGGGCAACGAGCCGGCCCGGCGCGGGATCATCGACTGGCGCGAGTCGCTGCGCCGCGCCTCCGCCCTGCTCAGGCGGGTCGGTCTCGACGACCATCCCGAGACCAGGGTCGCCGACATCGGTGTCGGCAAGCAGCAGCTCGTGGAGATCGCGAAGGCGCTGGCGAAGAACGTCCGGCTGCTGATCCTCGACGAGCCCACCGCCGCGCTCAACGACGAGGACAGCGCGAAGCTGCTGCAGCTGATGCGGGAGTTGAAGGACCAGGGCATCACCTCGATCATCATCTCGCACAAGCTGAACGAGATCGCCCGGATCGCCGACTCCGTCACCATCCTGCGGGACGGGCGGTCCATCGAGACCCTGAACGTCAACGACCCGGCCACCACCGAGGAACGCGTCATCCGCGGCATGGTGGGGCGGGACCTCGACAGCCGCTTCCCCGACCGCACTCCCTACACGGGTGAGGCCGACGCCCGCCCCGCTCTGGAGATCAGGGACTGGACGGTGCGCCACCCGCTCGACCGCAGCCGCAAGGCCGTCGACGGGGTCTCGCTCCAGGTCCGCCGTGGGGAGATCGTGGGCATCGCCGGACTCATGGGCGCCGGCCGGACCGAACTCGCGATGAGCGTCTTCGGGCGCTCCTACGGCCACTACGAGCGGGGTTCCGTCCTCAAGGACGGTCGCGAGGTACGCACCCGCACGGTTCCCGAGGCGGTCGCCCACGGCATCGCGTACGTGACCGAGGACCGCAAGCACTACGGTCTCGACCTCGGGGACTCCGTGAGCCGGAACATCTCGCTCGCCTCCCTCGGCGCCCTCGCCCGGCGCGGTGTCGTCGACGGCCACGAGGAACGCAAGGTGGCCGAACGGTACCGGCGGACCATGGACATCAGGACTCCGAACGTCCTCGAACCGGTGGGCCGCCTCTCCGGCGGCAACCAGCAGAAGGTCGTCCTCAGCAAGTGGATCCTCACCGGACCGGACGTCCTCATCCTGGACGAGCCCACGCGCGGCGTCGACGTGGGAGCCAAGTTCGAGATCTACACCGTGATCGACCGGCTCGCCGCCGAGGGCAAGGCGATCCTCTTCATCTCCTCCGAGCTGCCCGAACTGCTCGGCATGTGCGACCGCGTCTACACCATGGCCGCCGGGCGGCTGACCGGCGAGGTCACCCGCGAGGCCGCCACCCAGGAAGTGCTGATGCGGCACATGACCCAGGACACCCCCGTACCCCCGGCGGCCACCGCGGGCACCACCCCCACCGAAGGACAGCAGGCATGAGCTCCGACGTCAGCACCCCCACGAAGGCCACCCCACCCTCGGGCCGGGGCGGGGCCCCGCCGACGGGAGCCCCGGTCGTCCGGGTGCTCCTGGACGGCGTACGGCGGAACATGCGCCAGTACGGAATGCTCTTCGCGCTCGGTCTGATCGTGCTCCTGTTCCAGATCTGGACGGGAGGCGACCTCCTGCTGCCGCGCAACGTCTCCAACCTGGTGCTGCAGAACAGCTACATCCTCATCCTGGCCATCGGCATGATGATCGTCATCATCTCCGGGCACATCGACCTGTCGGTGGGCTCCCTGATGGCCCTGGTCGGAGGCGTCGGGGCGGTGCTCATGGTCGAGCACCACCTCGCCTGGCCCGTAGCGGTGATCCTCACCCTGCTGCTGGGGGCCGTCGCGGGGGCGCTCCAGGGCTTCTTCATCGCGTACGTCGGCATTCCCTCGTTCATCGTGACCCTGGCGGGCATGCTGCTGTTCCGCGGGCTGACGGAGATCTTCCTCAAGGGCCAGACGCTCGGCCCGTTCCCGGAGGGCATGCAGAGGGTCGCCAACGGCTTCCTGCCGGAGGTGGGGCCGGAGACGAACTACCACAACATCACCCTGCTCCTGGGCCTGGGGCTGGCCGCGTACGTGGTGTTCCAGGAGCTGCGGGACCGCCGGCGCCAACGCGAGTTCACGCTGGAGACCCTCCCCACGGGCCTGTTCGCGCTGAAGGTGACGGCACTGGTCGCCGCCGTTCTGGTCACGACCCTGCTGCTGGCCAGCTACAAGGGCGCGCCCGTGGTCCTGCTGATCCTGGCGGTGCTGCTGGTCGGATTCGGCTACGTCATGCGCAACGCGGTGATCGGGCGCCATGTGTACGCGATCGGGGGAAACCTGCCCGCCGCGAAACTGTCCGGGGTCAAGGACCGGAAGGTGACCTTCGCGGTCTTCCTCAACATGGGGATGCTCGCGGCGCTGGCCGGACTGGTCTTCGCGGCGCGCTTCAACGCGGCTTCGCCGAAGGCGGGGGTGAACTTCGAACTGGAGGCCATCGCCGCCGCGTTCATCGGCGGGGCGTCGATGAGCGGGGGCGTGGGCACCGTGCTGGGAGCCATCATCGGCGGTCTGGTCCTCGGTGTGCTCAACAACGGCATGAACCTGGTCGGGGTGGGCACCGACTGGCAGCAGGTCATCAAGGGCCTGGTACTGCTGGCGGCGGTCGGCTTCGACGTGTGGAACAAGCGGAGGGCGGGCGCCTGACCGCCCTCCGCCGGCATGGCCGTGCCCGCCGGTGCGTCTGCCGGCGGGCACGGCCATGCCGGTGATCCCGGTCCGCTCCGCGTCGGGCCGCGGTGAACTCACCCGGCCGAGCTGTGCGCCGTACGGGGAGGGGTCCGGCTGCCACTCCTCCGGCTCCCAGTCGCGGAGCAGGCCGGACAGCTTCCCGTCCCCGTCGATCCGCAGGGCCTCCGCCGGGATGCGGTGGTACAGAGGGAGGACCAGGTCGCCGGCCGGGCCCCGGGCGGCCGCCCCGGCAGTTCCGGCGCCCTCGGCGATGGGCGCGGGGATGCGGGCGGGGTGGGCGCCGTCGGCGATGGGCGCGGGCGCGTCGAAGTCGGGCGCGGAGGCCGTCGCGGCGCGGAAGGCCGCGGACCACTCGTCGATGAGCCGCAGCAGACCGGCGAAGTCATGAGGTGGGGTCACCCGGACCGCCTGTCACCAGGATCCATCCGCCGGACACCGGTTCACGCGCCCCCGTTCAAAATTTTGCCCAGCCTGCAAAATTGCATAGCATGCACCTTCATGAGCGACGACCCGCCCCTGGGGCTGCGTGAACGCAAGAAGCGCGCCACGCGTGACGCCCTGGCGGGCGAGGCCCTGCGCATGGCCGCCGACCGCGGCTTCGAGCATGTGACCGTGGAAGCGGTCACCGACGCCGTCGGGGTCTCCGTGCGCACGTTCTTCAACTACTTCCCGTGCCTGGAGGACGCCATCACGCGTTCCGGCCAGGAGAACGCCGAACGGACCCGCCGGGCCGTGCTCAACGCCCCGGAGCACCTGACCGCGCTCGAAGCCCTCAGCGAGGCCATCGCCCAGGAACTCGCCTCCATCGAGGAGGACCACGAGCGCTGGGAACTCCAGACGGCGGTCCTGAGGAAGAGCCCGGCCCTGCTCCCCCACTTCCTGGCCGCCCGGGGCGCCGACGAGACGGCCATGGTCGCCGTCGTCGCCGAACGCCTCGGCCAGGACCCCGAGACCGACCTCTACCCCCGGCTCCTCGCGCACGTGGCCCTGGCCGCCGTGCGCGCCGCGGTCGAGGTCTGGGTGGCCACGGGCCGTACACGTACCTTCCAGAGCCTGTACCGCGAGGCGTTCGCCTCCCTGGCCGCCGGCCTGAAGGCCTGAGCGCGCCCGGCGTACCCCGCCGGTCCGCTCACCATCCCCGCACCACCGCTCCGCACGGAACCACTGACCGCGGAGCCAGTCACCAGAGAATGAGGAACGTCAGCCGATGACCGCTGCCGTCACACCCGAAACCGGCGCCGCCGGTGCGACCGAGGGGGCCGCGTCAGGCATGACGCGCCGCCAGATACTCCAGGCCATGTCGGGCCTGATGGCCGGCATGTTCGTGGCCATCCTGGCCTCCACGGTCGTCTCCAACGCCCTGCCCAGGATCATCGCCGACCTGCACGGCACCCAGTCCTCGTACACCTGGGTCGTCACGGCCGAACTCCTCGCCATGACGGCGACCGTGCCGATCTGGGGCAAGCTCTCCGACCTGTACGACAAGAAGCTCCTCATCCAGCTCTCCCTGTCGATGTTCATCGTCGGCTCGCTCGTCGCCGGCTTCTCGCACAGCGTCGGACTGCTCATCGTCAGCCGCGTCGTGCAGGGCATCGGGGCGGGCGGTCTCACCGCGCTCGCGCAGGTCGTGATGGCGGCGGTCATCCCGCCGCGCGAACTCGGCCGCTACTCCGGCATCTTCGGCGCCGTCTTCGCCGTCGGCACGGTCGCCGGCCCGCTCATCGGCGGGGTGCTCGTGGACACCTCCTGGCTGGGCTGGCGCTGGTGCTTCTTCATCGGCGTGCCGTTCGCACTGCTCGCGATCGTGCTGCTCCAGCTGACCCTGAAGCTGCCGACGATCCGCCGGGAAGTGAAGATCGACTACGTCGGCGCCGTCCTCATCATGAGCGGCGTCAGCTCGCTGCTGCTGTGGGTGACCCTCGCCGGCAACAACTTCGACTGGGCGTCCTGGCAGACCGCCGCGCTCGTCACCGCCGGCGTGGTGCTGCTGGCCGCCGCGGTGTGGGTCGAGTCGCGGGTCCAGGAACCGATCATCCCGCTGGACATCTTCCGCAACCGCACGGTGGCGCTGACGACGGTGGCGAGCCTGCTGGTCGGCGTGGCCATGTTCGGCGGCACGGTGTTCCTCTCCCAGTACTTCCAGATCTCGCTGGGCAAGTCCCCGACGACCGCGGGCCTGATGAGCCTGCCGATGATCCTCGGTCTGATGATCTCGACGACCGTGGCCGGCCAGATCATCTCCGCCCGGGGCAAGTGGAAGGGCTTCCTCATCGCGGGCGGCATCATCATGACCGCGGGCATGGGCCTGCTGTCCACGATCGGCGCCGACTCGTCGTTCGGCCTGCTCAGCGTCTACATGGTGGTCCTCGGTGTCGGCGTCGGCATGCTGATGCAGAACCTCGTGCTGGCCGCCCAGAACGACGTGCCCGCCTCCGAACTCGGCGCGGCCACCTCGGTCCTGTCGTTCTTCCGCAGTCTCGGCGGCGCCATCGGTACGAGCGCGCTGGGCGCCGTCCTCGGCCACCGGGTGGCCGAGGAGCTGGAGAAGGGCTTCGGCGGGGCGGCCGGCGGCGGCACCGGCGGCGGTGTCCCCGACCTCAGCAAGCTGCCCGCGCCGGCGCGGGAGATCGTCGAGAACGCGTACGGCGTCGCCACCGCCGATGTCTTCCTGATCGGTGCCCCGTTCGCGTTCCTGGCGCTGATCGCGGTGCTGTTCATCAAGGAGAAGCCGCTGCGCACCCAGAGCGGCATGGAGCGCCTCGCGGAGGAGACGGCGGCGGCACAGGCCGCCGCGACTCCCACGCACTGATCCCCGCTCCGGGGCCCGTCCTCCCCCACGCCGGGGGCGGGCGGGCCCCGGACTGCGTGGGGGCCACGTCACCTGTCATGGTGCCGAGATGACACCCCCTCCGGCACGGCCCCCTCCTCTACGCGTGCCGTCGACGCCGGACGGTTCGCCCGTACCCGGCGCTTCTCGCTGGGGGGTGGCCCGGCAGTTCACCGTCTCCCCTCCCCCGACGGCTCGCTGATCGCGTACGTCACCGGCGGCGCGCCGCGTACGGTACGGGCCGGATCGACGCCCTGCACGCGGCGGCCGCGGCCCGCCCGGAACTGGACACGACCCGGATGGCGAGGCGGGGCTGGTCGTTCAGCGGCTACCTCGCGGCGGCCGCCGTGCTCCGGCACCCCGAGGTCTTCCACGCCGCGGTGGCGGGCGCCGCTCCGGCGGACCGGCGGCTCTACGACACCCACGGGGAGGAGCGGTTCCTCGGCCACCCGGACGTGCTGCCGGAGAACTACGCGCGCAATTCGCTGCTGGAGGAGGCCGCGTCCCTGACCCGGCCGCTGATGCTGGTGCACGGGCTCGGCGACGACAACGCGGCCGTGGCGCACACGCCGCGCCTGTCGGCGGCCCCGCTCGCCGCCCGCACACCGTGCTGCCGCTGTCGGGGGCCGGACACCTGGTGGGCCTGGACCGCACGGCGAGCGGACTGCTGCTGGAGCGGGACTTCCTGCGCAGCTCCCTGGGGCTCTGACCACCGTACGGCGCCGGGGGCGGTCAGCGCTCCTGCCGCTTCTCCAGGGGGTCGTCCAGCTCCCGGCCCGCCGCGCGCAGGGCCGCGACCGCCGCCCGGAGTGACGGCCGCCGGTCCGCGTCCGTCCGCCACACGGCGTGGACGTGCCGCCGCATCTTCTGGCGCACCGGTACCAGCCGCACCCCGTCCGGCACCGGCCCCCGCCCCAGCCGGGGCGCCACGCACACCCCCATCCCGGCGGCGATCAGCGCGAGCTGGGTGTGGTGCTCGCCCGCGAGGTGCGCGATGCGCGGCTCGATGCCTTTCGAGCGGAGCGTGAACACCAGCCACTCGTAACAGAATTCGCCCTCGGGCCAGGACACCCAGTCGTCGTCGGCGAAGTCCTCCAGGTCCACTTCGGACCGTCCCGCGAGCGGGTGGTCCGCCGGCATCGCGATGTCGGGGGCGTCGTCGAGCAGTTCCGCCCGGGTCAGTCCGCCGGGCACCGGGAGCCGCTTGTTGCTCCAGTCCAGGACCACCGCCAGATCGATGTCGCCCCTGAGCACCGCCCGGATGCCGTCCTCGGGCTCCATCTCCAGGGTGCGCACCCGCAGTTCGGGGTGGCCGGCGCGCAGGGCGAGCAGCGTCGTGGGGAAGAGGCCGCGCGCCGCCGTCGGGAACGCGCCGAGCCGGATCTCGCCCACCACCTCGCCGCGCTGGGCCTCGATGTCGGCCTGGGCGAGCTCCACCTGCGAGAGGATGCGCGCCGCGTGGTCGGCGAGCAGCCGCCCCGCGTCGGTGAGCCGCACCCCGCGACCGTTCCTGGCGAGGAGCTGCTGGCCCACCTCGCGCTCCAGCTTCGCCATCTGCTGCGAGACGGCCGACGTCGTGACGTGCAGCCCCTCGGCGGCACCGCTGACCGAACCGAGCCTGGCCAGGGCGTCCAGGGTACGCAGGCGCTCCAGGTTCAACATGTAAGCGATGCTACGCGAAGCGGCACACAAAATCTCACTTGTACTACGAGGTGAACGCGGCCATCGTGGTCCTCATGAGCGCCCCGACCGCACCGCGACCCGCCACCGAGTCGTCCGCCTCCCCGGCCGCACCGCCCGAGGCAACGGCCACCACCGCCGCTTCCGCCACGACTCCCGCCCACCGCCCCGCCCTGGACTGGCGGCTGCGCTTCGCGGCGCTCTCGCTCATCTGGGGCTTCAGCTTCCTCCTGATCAAGGTCGGCACCGACGCGTACGCCCCGTTCCAGGTGACCTTCGGGCGGCTCCTGTCGGGCACCGCCGTCCTGGCGGTGGTGATGGCGGCGAAGCGGGAGCGGCTGCCGCGCTCCGCCCGCACCTGGGGCCATCTGGCCGTGGCGGCGTTCTTCCTCAACGCCCTGCCGTTCTCCCTGTTCGCCTACGCCGAGCTGAGCATCCCGTCGACGCTGGCGGGCATCTGCAACGCGACTTCGCCGCTGTGGGGCATGGCACTGTCACTCGTCGCCCTCTCGGAGGACCGGCCGACCAGGCGCCGCGTCGCCGGCCTCGGGCTCGGCTTCCTCGGGGTCCTGACGGTGCTGGGTGCCTGGCAGGGCTTCTCCGGGCTGGACTTCAGCGGGACGGCCATGGCTCTCCTGGCGTCGCTGAGCTACCCGGTCGGCTGGATCCACGTACGCCGGACGCTGGCGGGCAGCGATGCGTCGACCCTCGCTCTCACCGGCAGCCAGCTCTTCCTGGGCACCCTGCAACTCGCGCTGGTCACACCGCTGTTCACCGCCTTCCCCGGCAGCTTCCCGCTGCTGCCCACGCTGGCCGTGGTCGCGCTCGGGGCGCTGGGCACCGGGCTGGCGGTGCTGCTCCAGTACGGCCTGGTCACGGAGGTCGGACCGACGACCGCGCAGATGGTCACCTACTTCATCCCGGTCATCGCCACGGCTGCCGGAGTGGCCGTGCTCGGCGAGGAGTTGAGCTGGAACACCCCCGTCGGCGCGCTCGTCGTCCTGGCCGGTGCCGCCCTCACCCAGAGCAGGCGGCGCGGCCGAAGGGCCGCGCCGCGCCCGTGAGGCCCCTGCCGACCGGCCTCCGCGCTCACCCGTAGCTCAGCGGCCTCGCCGGTCCCGCCGCCTGCGCCACCGCGTCGGCCAGCGGCCCGATGTCGGCGTCGGTGAGCGGGGACACGGTGAGCCGGACCGCCTGGGGCGCCGAGATGCGGAACCGGGCCCCGGGCGCCACCGCCCAGCCCGCCTGCAGGAGCCGGGCCACCGCTCCCGTCTCGTCGCTCACCGGCACCCACACGTTCATCCCGCTGCGGCCGTGCGCCTCGACTCCCCGCTCCGCCAGCGCCCGCACGAGGGCGTCCCGGCGGCGGGCGTAGGACCGGGCCACCTGGCGGGGGTCCACGGAGCCGGTGCTCCACAGGTGCACCACGGTCCGCTGCAGCAGCCGGCTGACCCAGCCGGGGCCCAGCCGCTGGCGCCCGGACACCCGGTCGACCGTGACGGTGTCCCCGGTCAGCACCGCGACCCGCAGGTCCGGCCCGTACGCCTTGGCGACCGAGCGGACGAACGCCCAGTGGTCCGTCACACCGGCCAGCGGGTGCAGCGGCAGGTCGACGATGGCGTGCCCGTGGTCGTCCTCGATGAGCAGGACCTCCGGATGGCCGGCGAGGACGGCCCGCAGTTCCGCCGCACGTACCTCGGAGACCGCCGCCCCCGTCGGGTTCTGCGCCCGGTCCGTGACGACGACGGCCCGCGCGCCCGCCCGCAGCGCCGCCTCGAGCGCGTCCGGCAGCGGCCCCTCGTCGTCGAGCGCCACGGACACGGGACGCATGCCCAGCGCGGGCACCAGGTCCAGCAGTCCGCCCCACCCGGGGTCCTCGACGGCGACCAGGTCACCGGGCCTGAGATGGGCGACGAGGACCCGCTCGATCGCGTCGAGCGAGCCGGAAGCGGCGGCCACCGGCCCGGCCGGGACCCCGTCGGCGTCCATGGCGGCGCGCGCGAGCGCGGCGAACTCCGGGTCGACGGGCGCCTCCCCGTACAGGCCCGGCTCGCGCGCGTACCGCTCGGCGACCGCCGCGAACGCCTCGCCGAGGCGCGGCAGCAGTGCCGGATCGGGGCTGCCGTCGCCCAGGTCCCGTACACCCTCCGGCGCCTCGACCCGCATCGAACCGCGCGCGGTGCTCGCGGGGCGCGGCCTGATCCGGCTGCCCCGGCGGCCGGCGGTCTCGATCACCCCGCGCTCGCGCAGGATGCGGTAGGCCGCCGCAACGGTGTTGGGGTTCACCTCCAACCGAGCCGCCAACTCCCGCATCGGAGGCAGGACCTGGCCGGGCGCCAGCTCCCCGGAACCGACCCCGCGCTCGACACTGGCGGCGATTTCCTGTGCGCGCCGCCCACTGATCCGATACTCTCCTAGCACAAACAACAGTATGCACTAGTGCAATGGAGGCCGCAATGCCGGAGACCGCACCCCAGCAGACCACGTCCCCGGATGCCTCGTCCGGCTACGAGCCGACGGACCGCACGACCCCCACCCGGTCGCGCGAGCGGGCCGCGTACGACCGGGAGACGGTCCACTCGATACTCGACGACGCCTACCTCTGCCACCTCGGCTTCGTGCGCGACGGCGCACCGGTCGTGCTGCCGACGCTCTTCGGCCGGGTCGGCGAGCGGCTCTACGTCCACGGCTCGACCGGCTCGCGGCCGTTGCGGGCGGCCGGCGGCAGCGACGAGGGGCTGCCCGTGTGCCTGACGGTGACGCACGTCGACGGCCTGGTGCTGGCCCGCTCCGCCTTCCACCACTCGCTCAACTACCGTTCCGTGGTCGTCCACGGCACCGCACACCCGGTGACCGACCCCGAGGAGCGGCGCATCGCCCTGGACGCGATCGTGGACCAGGTGGTGCCGGGACGTTCGAAGGACGCGCGCCCGGCCGATGCCAGGGAGCTGGCCGCCACGGCCGTCATCCGGCTGGACCTGCGGGAGGTCTCCGCCAAGATCCGCACGGGCGGACCGAACGACGATCCCCGGGACGTCGCTCTGCCGCACTGGGCCGGCGTCGTCCCGGTCGCCCCCGCCTTCGGCACGCCGGTCCCGGCGGACGACCTGGACCCGTCGATCGAGGTCCCGGCCTACCTGAACGCGCCCTGACCAGGAGCGGTCCGGCATTGATCCGGTGGTGGGTCGCGGAGAGCTGACGGATGCGGCGCGGGAGCGGATGACGCCGCCGCTGCCGGGTGTTTTCACCGCCCGGACCGACGAGTACGAAGGTGAGGGCCTGGGTGTCCGTCGCCACGTACCTGACCTCGCACACCACGTCCGCGTCGGCCGACAGCCAAAACCGCGTGCAGAGCGGCCCGGCCGGCAGGCCGAGAACCTCCAGGATGCGCCCGGCCGGCAGCTTCACCTGTTCCCCGCGACGTCCAACGCCCCTCGAAGCCCGGCACCGGGTGTTCGACGGTCAACCCGGCCCGGGCCAAGTGGCCGGCGACCGAGCGGGACCTGCTGCCGCGGCACTAGCATGATCAGATTCAGACAGGGGGGGTCCAGTGAGAGCGATACCGACCATGGCGAAGGCGGCCTCGGCGTGCCTGTTCGTGGGCGTCACCGTGACCGGCTGCACCGACGACGGCAGCGCGATGAAGGGATCGTCCGCCGAGCAGATGCTCGACGATGCGAACGCCGTGATGCGCGGTCTGACGTCGGTGACCATCAAGACGGTCACCAAGAAGAACGGGGGCGATGTCACGTCCACCCGGCTGTCGACGGATCTCAAGGCCACGTGCGCGTTCACGATGACCTCTTCCACGGGAGCCGGGCTGGAACAGATCCGGACCGACGGGACGGACTACGTGCGCCCGAACCGGGCCTATCTCGAGGAGTCGGGCTACGACGTGGCGGGCACGGGGCAGCAGGACCTGTGGGCGAAGACGCCGGCCGACACGGCGCAGCCGGGAGACGGACTCGCGGGGTGCACACAGGAGTTCGCCTCGTTCGGTGAGGTCTCCGAGGGCGGACCGGCCGAGGTCGACGGCGCTCCGGCGATGGTGCTGAAGGTGGCCGACGGGACGGACAAGGGCGGCTCCTTCGCCTTCTACGTGGCCACCGAGGGCAAGCCGTACCTCCTCAAGGTCGTCTACGAGGGCGAGGAGGTCTCCACCACCACCTCGTTCAGCGCCTTCGACGAGCCGCTCGACGTGCATGTCCCGGACGCCGACGAGGTGGTGGACCCGGCGGCCGTCGACTGGGACGAGGGCCTCGGCTGAGACGAGGTCTTCGCTGCCGGGCCCCTGGGAGGGCCCGGCAGCGCGACCGGAAGGCACTGGCTCTCTCCCCCACGGGACGCCGTCCGGCCACGCCCCGCCGTCCCCCTCGAAGCGCGGGGGGACGGCTGTTTCGGTCAACCAGCCGGCTCAGCCTCCGCAGCCGCTGACCGAGAGGGAGGACACCGCGTTGTCGTAGAGGAACAGAAGTTCCTGCTTCGCGCCCGCCGGGATGCTGAAGTAGCGGCCGTTGTAGTCGGCATCGGTCCAGATGCAGACCTGATCGTCGCTGAGGTTCCACACCGAGCTTACCCGGTCGTTCCACGCCCACGTGATGTAGGGGGTGTCCACGGGATCGATCTGCAGCATGTCCCCGGTGTTGTTGTGGCCGTCGAAGAGGTAGATCTTGCCTCCCATATAGGCGTCCCTGGGGTCGGCCGACGCGGCTCCCGGAGCCGTCAGTACGGCGGTGGAGGCGATGGCAGCCGCGACCACCGCGGTTTTGAGCGTCAGCTTCATGAACATCCTTTTCCGTCGTTGCCCGGGGAAGCACGGCCGTGGTCGCCGCGTCCCACTGTCGCGTGTCGAGGGCATCCGCCCGTAAGAGGGTCCCCGCGCGCGTGTGGTTCACCGGGATGACGTCGCGGCCGTCTCCGGAAGAGGTGCCGCAAACGGAAACCCTTGCGGATGAGCGGGATCAGGCCGAGGTGGAGGCCGGCATCAGCGAGTGCGGGATCGTCCGGGCTCACCGTCCCCAGGCGTGGCGACCCGGAGCGCGGCCCCGTTGCGCCAGTGCCGCCCGGACCGTCGGGACTCGGACATGCACTAGCGACGGGCCGCGGCCCGCTCCCCGGTCGCGTCCTCCGCACCCGCCCCCGAGGCGACGGGTCCGGACGGGGGCCGGGGCGTTGCCGACTGCGCGATGAGGGCGCCGGTCAGGACGAGCGCGCCGCCGATGAGCTGCGGGGCGGCCAGGTGCTCGCCAAGCAGCACCCAGGCGAGCATGGTCGCGATGACCGCCTCCAGGCAGGCCACGACGCCCGCGACCGCCGGGGACAGCAGCCGTACGGAGATCACCCCGGTGACGTACGCGATGACGGTGGCCAGCAGCACGATCCAGACCAGCAGCAGCCAGGCCGGAACCTCGGTGCCGTCCATGGCCGTGTCGCCGCCGAGCACCGACCAGTCCATGCCCCACGGCCGGGCGATCACGGTGAGCACGAGGGCACCGACCAGCAGCCCGTAGGCGATGACGCCGACCGGATGCGGGGGTTCTCCGCCGCCCGGGGACGCCTCCCCGCCGCCCTGGTCGGAGAGGACGAAGTAGCCGACCTGGCAGCAGGCGGCGCCGAGCGCGAGCAGCAGTCCGACCGCGTCGAAGCTCAGCCCGGCCCACACCTCGACCACGCAGGCCAGGCCGCCGACCGCGAGGACGACCCCGAGGGCCGCCGCCGGGGTCACCGGCCGTCGCTGGACGAAACGCACCCAGCCGAGGACGAGGGCCGGCGCCAGGTATTCCACCAGCAGCGCGACGCCCACCGGGATACGGGAGAGGGCGGCGAAGTAGCAGGCCTGCACGCCCGCGACGGCGAGCAGCCCGAAGCCGAGCAGCAGCACGGGCCGGCCGCGCACCAGCGCCCGGTGGCGCCAGGCCACGGGCAGCATGACGAGCGCGGCGCCCGCCACCCGCAGCCAGACCACGTGGAGCGGGTCGAGCCCCGCCTCGATCAGCGGCTTGGCCGCCACTCCGGAACCGCCGAATGCGAAGGCCGAGGCGAGGGCGAGTCCCAGGCCGGCGCTTCTCCCCTGAGACGCGTGCATCGGCACATCATGACAGCTGAGGTCAGGAGCGTCACCCCGGTGACACCTGACCCGGGTAACACTCCGACGCCATCGACGCCCCTGACACGTACGTACCCGGAAACACCGGGCAACCGACGGCCCACCCGTACACGTCCCACAGACGTGAGCGGTTGTTCGCGACGCGGCGGGAGGAAACCTGGGTGAGCTGGCTGGTGTCCCTGCCGGCGCTCGACGGGCGCGATTACGTCTACCGGGTCCACGCACCGCTCGACGCGCTGCCGGCGGATCTGTTCTGGTCCGCGTTCCACTGCCACGACGACGGACCGCACCCCCGCGCCTCCGACCGTTTCGACGCGGCCCTGATCTGGCGGACGGGTCCCGACCAGGTCCACCGGAACTGACGGGCCAACAGCGGGGAGTCCGGCGGCCCGGGCCGCCGGGCTCCCCCGGGTCTTCCTCTCCGACCGCCGCACGGCCCACGGCCGGGGCTCAGTGCTCGTCGGCGAGAATGAGGTACAGCTTCTTGCGGGCCTCGTTGATGACCGCGACGGCTTTCTCGCGCTGGTCGGCCGAGCCGCTCTTCCAGACCTGACCGACCGCCTCCATCAGACCGAACCCGGCCTGCCGGATCTCGTTCATGCTCTCCCAGTCGATGCCGCGCCCGACCTCTTCCCAGGGCGCCTCGGCCCCCGTCTCCGCCTCCGTGCGACCGGCGCCGGTGAGCGTGAACAGCTTCTTGCCGCCCTCGCTCGCGCTGGTGATCAGCCCCTCGTCCTCCAGTAGCTGAAGGGTCGGGTACACCGAGCCGGGGCTGGGCCGCCAGGCCCCGCCGCTGCGCTCGCCGATCTCCTGGATCATCTCGTAGCCGTGCATCGGCCGGTCCTTGAGCAGCGCCAGGATCGAAGCGCGTACGTCACCGCGCCGCGCCCGCCCCCGACCGCCGCCCCGGCCGCGCCCGCCACCGAAGGGCCCCCCGCCGAACGGCGGCCCGAACGGCCCGAACGCCGCCCGCTGCCCCTCGAATCCCCCACGTCGCCCCTCGGGGCCGCACGGGCCGTGACCATGTCCATGCTCGAATCCATGTGAACGCATGACCGTTCTCCTTTTCCTGCGTCGATCTTTCACGTATCGCTGCACTATCGCGATGCTTCAACGATATATCGGGACCCATCGCATGACAACCCGAGGAGGCATTGCCTTGGTGTTCCGCCTTCGGCGATCCGGTCCCGGTCTCCGTTGATCTGGTCCGACCTGGGCGGCGTCGACCCCTTATTACTCGCTGTCCATGTGCCGTGCTCGGAGCCATGCTGCCTCGAACTCGTCCGGGCGGATCTTCTTGTCCGCCCACTCAGGATCAAAGAGGGTCAGGTCCGGCACTTGGAATGCCGCGGCAGCGGTGCCGGGCCAGATCGTCCGGGACAATCGCCGCCCCGCGTCCCAGATGATCCGGCCCTCGCAGGTCACAGCCCCGGCACCGGACCGGATCGATCGAGACGGGACACAGAAATCCGCGAAACCCGGTCGCTCTCCCGGCCCGCCGTCCGGATACTGGCTGACCATGCACAGCGACCAACTGGACGTGAGCGCCGAAACCGTCGCGGCCCTGATCCGGGACCAGTTCCCCCGGTGGAGCGGCAAGGCGATCCGCCCGCTGGCCTCGACCGGGACGGTCAACGCCGTCTTCCGCATAGGGGAGGGCCTCTCGGCGCGCTTCCCGCTGCGTCCGTCCGACGTCGGCGGGGCCCTGGCGGTCCTGGAACGGGAAGCCCGGGCGAGCGCGGAGCTGGCGCGGGTGTCGCGGTTCCCCGTTCCGCAGCCCGTGGCGCTGGGGCGGCCCGGCGCGGGTTACCCCATGCCCTGGTCGGTCCAGACCTGGCTGCCGGGCACGAACGCCTTCGACGCCGACCCGAGCGCTTCGAACGCCTTCGCCCAGGACCTGGCGGCCTTCATCGCCGGCCTCCGGGGCGCCGACACGCGGGGGCGCCGCTTCGACGGCGGCAACCGCGGTGGCGTGCTCGCCGACCACGACGACTGGATGGCGACGTGCTTCCGGGAGAGCGAGGCCCTGCTCGACGTGGACCGCTTGCGCCGGCTGTGGCACCGCTTCCGCGAACTGCCGCGCACGAGCGCCGACGTGATGAGTCACGGCGACCTGATCCCCGGCAACGTCCTGGTCACGGGCGACCGCCTGGGCGGCGTACTCGACACCGGCGGCTTCGCCCCGGCCGACCCCGCCCTGGACCTGGTCAGCGCCTGGCACCTCCTGCGCCCGGGCCCCCGGGAGGTGCTCCGGCACGCCCTGTCCTGCGCCGACCTGGAATGGGAACGCGGCAAGGCCTGGGCGTTCGAACAGGCGATGGGCCTCGTCTGGTACTACGCCGAGAGCAACCCGGTGATGAGCGCGATGGGCCGCCGGACACTGGACCGCATTCTGGCGGCGGAGTGAGGCCGGACCGGCCGGCCGCCCCGCCACGCAACGGTCCGCTCCCCCGCCCGTGATCTCCGCCGCCGGAGCACGGCGCCCGCGGCCTCAGGCCGGTTCGGGGCCCGGTGCGGGTTCGGCCAGCGCGTTGAGCGCGGGCCGGAGCAACGCGGCGATGCGGTCGGGCGACGCCTCACACAAGACCGGAAGGCCCAGGAGCTGGTGCCCGAGGGTGACGCCGAGCAGGGTGGTGACGGCCAGGGCGGCGCGGAGCTCGCGGTCGTCGGGCGCGGGCAGGGCGGTACCCACATCGGCGATCTGCCGCCCGAGCGCGGTGCGTACGTGAGCGGCGGCCGCCGGATCCGTGAGCATGGACCGCATCACCGCGAGCGTGCCCTCGGGCAGCCCGCCGAGCTTCAGGCCCAGTGTGGCCAGCATCCGATCGACCCACGCGTCCGCGTCCGCGGCCTCCACCGGTGGCGCGGTGAACGTCTCCACGGCCCGGCCGAACAGTTCACGTTTCGAGCCGAAGTACTGCATGACCAGGGCCGGGTCCACACCGGCCGCGCCCGCCACCGCGCGGATGGTGGTCCGGTCGAACCCCTGGGCGGCGAACTGCTCCCGGGCGTGGGCGAGGATGCGCGCCTCGGTGGCTCGACGGCGGTCGGCGCGGGAGGGTCGAGGCGTGGTCACGCCGTGACTCTACAGCCGTTGACCGAACGCTCCCCTCCGGCCTACGGTCATCGCTCAACAAACGTTGAGTGACTGGAGTCCTCCCATGCCGCATCTGGAAACCGCCGGTGTCCGCACCCCCCGCGGCGTCCTGGCCTCCTACTACCGGGCCATGCTCGGCAAGTCCGCGGACGAGCTCGCGGATCTGTACGCGGCCGACGCGTTGCACGAGTTCCCGTTCACCGCTCCCGGCTTTCCGCCGCGCTACGAGGGGCGCGAGGCCGTACGTGCGGGCTACCGGGCGGCCTGGGGAGCGAGCCCGGTACGCATCGACGAGGTCAGGACGGTGTCCTCGTACGAGACGGCCGACCCGGAGGTGATCATCGCCGAGCACGTCGTCGCGGGGACGCTGCCCGCCGGTGGCGCCGCCTTCACCGTCCCCGGCCTGCTCGTGCTCCGGGTCCGCGACGGGCTGATCACCCACGTCCGCGACTACATGGACACGGCGGCCCTCGCCGGCGCCAGAAGCTGAGCACCGGCGCCGCGCCCGCCGCCGGTGGCACATCAGATCCCGGTCCCCGCCGCCGCACCGGCGCCCGTCGCCCGGGCGCCGTCAGCGGCAGCCCGAACTCACCCTTCGCCCCGCAGCCCGAGCAGATACACGGCCGTGACCGCCACGCCCCGGTCCGCGTCCCGCGCCAGTTCCGCGAGCGCGCGCGACGCCGTCGGACCCGGGATGTCCGCGAGTGCCTGGGTGAGGCGGCGGCGGGCGGATGCGTCGGGGGCGTCGTCCGCAAGGCGGTCGAGGAGCCCGGCGGCGATCCGCTCGGCCGTCCCGGGCTCGGCGGCCAGCACGCCCAGGGCGTCGGCCGCGTCCACGTCCCGCACCGCCTCCGCGACCATGTCGATCAGTGTCGGGACCGCCTCGGCCACCCCGCGCGCACCCAGCGCCGGAGCCGCGTACCGGCGTACCGCGGCGTCGGGGTGGCCGAGAGCGTCCCGCAGCAGCGCGCTCGCCGCCTCGCCCGGCATCCCGGCGAGAGCCCGCACCGCGCGGGCGCGGACCTCCGCCGCGGGCGAGTCCAGGCCCTCCGCCAGCCGGGCGAGCCCGTCGCCCGCCCGGGCCAGGGCCCACCGCAGGGCGCCGGCCACGGTCGGGTCCCGCTCGCTCAGCACCGCCTCGGCCAGGGCCTCCCCCGGCACCGGCGCCTCGCCGCCCGAGGCCAGTGCCGCCCGCTGACGCGTGCCGGGACTGCTGGATCCCAGCGCCTGGAGAAGGGCGACGGTACGCAGGACCTCCCCCCAGCGCTCCGGCTCGGCGGCGCCGATCCGGCTCAACCGGGTCAGCAGCTCCGTCTCGCTCGCGATCCGTTCCCGGGTCCGCCGGACGAGGTCCTCGACGAGCTCCGCCGGGCTGAAGCCGGGGTCGTCCAGGGCGCGTCCCACCTCGCGCAGCGAAAGGCCGAGGGACCGCAGGCTCTCGATGTGGAAGATCCGCCGGACGTCCTCGCCGGAGTACTCGCGGTATCCGACGTCGTTGCGTCCCGTGGGCCGCACCAGCCCCAGCGACTCGTAGTGCCTGAGCATGCGGGCGCTGACCCCGGACCGCCGTGCCACCTCACCGATCAACACCGTGCCTCACCCCTCCTGACCGTACGCCCCGAGCGCGACCCTCCGCTTCGCCTCCTCGATCGCGAACTCGAACCCGGCGCCCGGGTCGCGCCGCAGCGCCTCGGTGGCGAGTGCGTGCTGACGAACCCGCGGCCCGGGGTGCGTGGCGGCGGCGCTCAGGGCCGGGCCGGCCGCCTCGCCGAGTGCGATCAGCGCCCGGCTGAGGCTCAGCTGCGTCTCGCGCCCGCCGCGCCCGAGCTGCCCGGCCAGCACGTCGGCCAGTCCGGGGCCCTCGCCCTCGGGGACGAGGACGACCGCCGCCCGCCAGGCCGTACGCGCCACCTCGTCGTCGGTGTCGGTCAGCAGGGCCCGGGTGATCGCCGGCCAGGCCCGCCGGTCCCCGGTCTTGGACAGGGTGTGCAGGGCCTGGCTGCGTGCCTGCGGGCGCTCCGAGCGGAGCTCCTCGACGAGCCGGGGGACCGTCAGCTCCTGCGGATGGCGGGTGAGCGCCCACGTCAGCATCTCGCGTACGGAGAAATCGGGCTCGGTCGCGCACAGTTCCACGAGCCGGTCGACGAGCCGCGCCTCCGGCGCCGAGCCGACCGCCAGCGCGGTGCGCAGCCGGACCGACGCGTCACCGTGCTCCAGCCCGCGCAGGGCGCGCGTCATGGCCGTGTCCTCGTTCGGCATGGTCATCCGGACCACCTCCTCGCGGCTCAGTGAAGCCCTTGCCACAGTGACAAGGTCAAGTCGAGATACGTTTCGGGGCCACCGAGCCGCGATTGGCCTTGGTTATCCGCCGGGAGCCACCTCTACGGTCGAGCGCATGAGGATTCGCACCGTCGACGCGTTCACCGACCGCCCCTTCACCGGCAACCCCGCCGGCGTCCTGCTGTTCGGCCCCGAGGGCTTCCCCGGGGACGGCTTCCTCCAGCGGGTCGCCGCCGAACTGAACCTCTCCGAGACGGCGTTCGCCCACCCGTTGCCGCCCGGCGGCACAGCGGACTGGGCGCTGCGGTGGTTCACCCCGGTCACCGAGGTGGACATGTGCGGCCACGCCACGCTCGCCACCGCCCACGTCCTGCACACCACGGGAGCGGCGACCGGCACCGTCCGCTTCGCCGCCCGGTGCGGAACGCTGACCGCGACGGCCCACCCGGACGGTTCGCTCACGCTGGACTTCCCGACCGCACCGCTCACCCCCGAGCCCGCGCCCGCCGGTCTCGCCGAGGCCCTGGGCGCGGAGCCGGTGTCGGTGCACGACACCGGTGCGCACGTCGGGGACCTGCTCGTGGAGCTGAAGGACGAGGCGGCCGTACGGGGCCTGGCCCCCGACTTCGCGGCGCTGGCCGGCCTCTCCCGGCGCGGCGTCATCGCCACGGCCGCCGCCGGGCCCGGCCGTACGTACGACTACGTCTCGCGCGGCTTCTTCCCGGCCGTGGGCATCGACGAGGACCCGGTGACGGGCAGCGCCCACACCGCCCTGGCCCCGTTCTGGTCGGCCCGCCTCGGCCGCGACCGGCTGACCGGGCTCCAGGTCTCCGCCCGCTCGGGTCTCGTACGCACCACGCTGCACGGCGCACGCACCCTGCTGACGGGCCGCGCGGTCACGGTGCTGGACGGCGAACTGCTCGTCGCCCCGTAGGGCCTGCCTTCAGAACGCTCAGGGGGTGGGCAGCCAGTCCACCTTCCCGGCGAGCAGCGCGTAACCGACGAACGCACCGATGTCGAGGAGCGCGTGCGCCGCGACCAGCGGACCCACCCGCTGCCAGCGGCGGTACAGCAGCACGAAGACCACCCCCATCACCATGTTGCCGACGAACCCGCCGATGCCCTGGTAGAGGTGGTACGAGCCGCGCAGCACCGAACTCGCCACCAGCGCCGCCGTCGGCGTCCAGCCCAGCTGCCCCAGCCGGCGCAGCAGGTATCCGACGACGATCACTTCCTCCAGTACGGAGTTCTGGACGGCCGACAGGATGAGCACGGGGAACTTCCACCACACGTCGGGCAGCGACTCGGGGACGACCGTGAGGTTGAACCCGGCGGCCCTGGCCACCAGGTAGAACGCCAGCCCGGCGCTGCCGATGCCCGCCGCGACCACCGCACCGTGCGCGGTGTCCTGCCCCGGCCGGGTGCGGTCGAAGCCGATGGCCCGCAGCCCCGCCCCTTCCCTGAACAGCAGATGCGCCACCAGGGCGACGGGCACCAGCGCGGTCGTGATGCCGAAGAGCTGCCAGGCGAGATCCAGCCATGGGCGGCCCGGGGCGTACGAACTGTTGAGGGTCGCCGCCTGATCCTTCAAACCCCCCGGTTTCGTCAGCGACCCGACAAAACTGATGAGGGCAGACACGCCGCTCGCCCCCAGCGAGAGCGCCAGAACCAGCACCGTCTCGGACCGGAGAATCCGTCGCGACACGGCCTCCCGGGGAAAGGAATCAGCCATGTACCCCGCCTCCACCTGTACACCTGCTCTCAGTTGTGCGTTCGCTTCCCAAGCCCCCGCCGCCCCGCCAGGGCTCGAATGCGGGTACGAAGATCATGCGCGACAGGCCGGGGGACGAGCCCCCTCGCCGATGGTGTGGTCCCTCTTTTCCTCGTACATCCTCGAGGAGGGGCACCACCGGCATGGGACGTCACAGCTTGCCCGATGACCACACCGCGACCGGAGGCGGGGCCGTCCCCCGGCCGGCCATCGCGGGCGGGCCCGAGGTGGACAGCGAGGAGCTGGACGAGATCGCCGGGGCGGCGGCTGCCAGGTGGAGGACCCGGCCGGGATCCGGGCGGTGATCCCGCCGGCCGCGACGACCGTGGGGCAGGGCGTCCGCGCGGCCGGGCGGCAACGGCGGCCAGGGGCCGGGGACACGCCCCGGCCCCGCACCCGCACCGCGGGCTCACGCGCGCGGCGCCACCCGCCGGGTCACGGCGCCGGAATGCCGGCCGGCCAGCTGTGCACCGGGTCGCCGCCCTGCATCAGTTCGCCGTAGCGCCGGGTCATCGCGGCGAGGGCGGCACCCCGGTCCATGCCCGCCTCGCGCGCCCGGTGGTAGGTGTCCGCCTGCCAGGACGCCCCGTTCGTCCGCCGTTTGCACCGCTCCTCGATGATCCCGAGGTAGTGGTCCCGGTCCACCGGCTCGACGTTCCAGGCGTCGAGCCCGGCGGCGGCCAGTGGCAGCAGCTCGTCGCGCACCAGCTTCACCGCCGCCACCCGGGTGAGTCCGCCCGAGCGGCCGGGCCGGGGCCACAGCAGCTCGGCGTCGATGCCCCGGCGGCACGCGGTCTCGAAGTTCTCCGCGGCGGCGGAGAACGGCATCCGGGTCCACACCGGACGCGACTCCTCCGCCAGCGCCCGGACCAGGCCGTAGTAGAGCGCGGTGTTGGCGATGACGTCGGCGACGGTCGGGCCGGCGGGCAGCACCCGGTTCTCCACCCGCAGGTGGGGGACGCCGTCGGCGATCCCGTACACCGGGCGGTTCCAGCGGTAGACCGTGCCGTTGTGCAGGACCAGCTCCTTCAGCTGGGGCACCCCGCCGTCGGCGAGGACGCGCAGGGGCTCCTCCTCGTCGCAGATGGGCAGGAGCGGGGGGAAGTACCGGAGGTTTTCCTCGAAGAGCTCGTGGACCGAGCCGATCCACTTCTCCCCGAACCAGGTCCTCGGCCGTACGCCCTGGTTGCGCAGTTCCGGCGGCCGGGTGTCCGTGGCCTGCTCGAACAGCGGGGGCCGCGACTCGCGCCACAGCTCCCGGCCGAACAGGAAGGGCGAGTTGGCGCCCAGCGCCACCTGGACGGCGGCCACGGCCTGCGCCGCGTTCCACACGTCGGAAAAGCGTTCCGGAGTGACCTGGAGATGGAGCTGGAGCGAGGTGCAGGCGGCCTCCGGGGTGATCGAATCCGAGGTGCAGACCAGCCGCTCGACGCCTTCGATATCGAGCAGGAAATCCTCGCCGCGGGCCGCCACCATTTGATCGTTCAGGAGGGCGTAGCGGTCGACTTCGGAGAGGTTGGACCGGACCATGTCGTCGCGGCCGAGCGTCGGCAGGATTCCGATCATCATGATCCCGGCATCGACTTCACCGGCCTTCCGGTCGGCATATCCGAGCCCGGCCCTCAGCTCTTCGGCCAGTTGATCGAGAACACGCCCCGACAGATGATGGGGAACTATGTTCACCTCCAGATTGAACATCCCCAGTTCCGTCTGGAAATCATGGCTCGCGATGCGCTCCAGAACCTGCCCATTCAACATCTTCGGCAGGGCGTCGGCGCCCGTCAGATTCAGCTCGATCTCCATGCCCATGAGATTGCGCGGCCGGTCGAACCGCCGCTCGGCCAGGAGCCCGGACAGCGCCTCCAGGCACTGCTGCAGCTTCCTCCGGTACTTCTGCCGGTCGGACAGGCCAAAGGCGCCCGCGACGACCTTCTCCCCCATCGAAGTGTCCCTCCTCGAGTGGCCAGCACGCGGCCCGGGCCGCTCGCATCACGATCGATAATGCCCGCAGGACG
Organism: Streptomyces sp. NPDC019224; assembly: GCF_040632605.1. Classification (NCBI taxonomy): domain Bacteria; kingdom Bacillati; phylum Actinomycetota; class Actinomycetes; order Kitasatosporales; family Streptomycetaceae; genus Streptomyces; species Streptomyces sp. NPDC019224. Next base: position 59,501 of record NZ_JBEYCF010000036.1, read on the forward strand.
TGATCCGTAACGCCCCGCGGAGGGCGCACACCCGCTAATCTGAGCGCCGGGGCCCCGGGCACATTCACCCGGCATGAGGCAGCGGCCGGTTTCCCCGTACGGCGGGCCGGGAAAGACCCGATGGGTTTCGGCCGACCACGGCGCGGGAAAAAACCGAGGCGGCGGCTGCGCCGCTCGCTCCGAATCAGCATGATCTCCGCATAATAAAGTCCGGATAGCGCCTTGTCCGCAACAGCCGTGACAGCTAGTGGAAACACCGCGCGAACACGTGTCGTATAAACTCCGCGGACGAGGCAGAGAGTTGACGCACCGGCTCAGTCACCGGCCTCCTCTGGCCCCGCACGCCGACAGCGCCGTCTGCACCCGCCCGCGCACCACCGTGTCTCCGAAGTGAGAGGCCACCCAATTATGCCGCTGCATGTTCCCCCGGCCCCCGCGCCCGCGCTGCGCAGCGTCCTCGCGGCGCTCGGTTCACCGACCGCGGTCCGCGAGGCCCGTACGCCCGCCCTGCGGGCCGCACAGGGACCGCTGAGCCCCGAACACCCGCTGCCCGTCCATGTGCTGGACCTCGCCCCGGGCGGACTCGCCCCCGCCACCCGGCTCGCCGCCTGGCGCTTCCAGATCCGCAGCACGGAGCGGTCGGTGGCGGCGGCGGACACCATGCTCACCGCGGACGGCTGGGCCTTCTCGCACTTCTTCGAGGGCCCGTACATCGCCTCGACGGAGCTGGCCCTGCGCCAGGCGGAGGGGATGAGCGGCCACTACCAGCCGAGGCTGCTGTCCATCCCCGACCTCTACATGCTGGCCCTGTGGCTGCACGGCGACCCGGAGGCCGACGCGTCCTGCGGCGCCCCCGATCCGGCCGACCTGCTGGTGCCGCTGGCCCCCGCGCCTCCCGGCTTCGCGGCCCACCGTCCGCACCGGGCCGCCGACCTGCTGCCCGTGATCACCACCCGCATCATGCCCGGGCCGGGCCCGCTCCTGGGCTCCCCCGCCCCGGCCTGAAGCGGTCGGCCGTCTCCTCGGCGCGCTGTGCCCCGTCGCCCTCGTCCGGCGACGGGGCACAGCGCGCTGACCGGCATGGGGCATCCGGACTAGTCCCATCCGGCCACCCCGAACCCCCCGAAGGGACAGTGCAGTTGAGTTGAACCGTCCGCCCGGGTGACGCGCCATGGGAGGAGCGGGTGCACTGCGGCGAAATCCCTGCGGATTGACGCCCGTAGGGCAACACTGGGATCCGACCGATCGATACGGGGGCGGTCATGAACACCTCTTCACACCGCAGGCCACTCAACTCGACGCAGCGAAAGAACCCATCCATGTGCCAGCACCAGCCACCCTGCCCGACAGCCGACTCAGCCGACCGGGAAGCCGCCCGTCAGGTGGCACACCACCCGGAGCAGGGCTGGAGCCTGCTGTGCAACGGCGTCCTGCTCTTCGAGGACACCGGCGAGCTGCTTCCGGACGGTCGGGTCATCGCCCCGCACAGGCCCCTGGCGGCGAGCCGGGTGATGAAGGCCGCCTGAGCGGCCCGGTACGGAAAAGGGGCCGGCCCGGAGGAATCTCCGCACCGGCCCCGACGCATGTCCGCGTCACACCGCTTCGATCAGGCGTTCCGGATCAGTTGTCGTACTCGTCCAGGGGCGGGCACGAGCAGACGAGGTTGCGGTCACCGAACGCACCGTCGATCCGGCGCACCGGCGGCCAGTACTTGTCCGCGGCCGAGACCCCGGCCGGGAAGACCGCCACCTCGCGGCTGTACCCGTGCTCCCACTCCCCGCCCAGCGCGGCGGCGGTGTGCGGCGCGTTGGCGAGCGGGTTGTCGTCCGCGCTCCACTCCCCCGACGCGACCTTCTCGATCTCGGCGCGGATGGCGATCATCGTGTCGCAGAAGCGGTCGAGCTCCGCGAGGTCCTCGCTCTCGGTCGGCTCGATCATCAGCGTCCCGGCGACCGGGAACGACATGGTCGGCGAGTGGAAGCCGTAGTCGATGAGCCGCTTGGCCACGTCGTCGATGCTGACGCCGGTCGCCTTGGAGATGGGCCGCAGGTCCACGATGCACTCGTGTGCCACCAGCCCGGCCGGGCCGTTGTACAGGATCGGGTAGTGCGGTTCGAGCCGCTTGGCGATGTAGTTGGCCGCGAGCACGGCGACCTGCGTCGCGCGCTTCAGACCCTCGCCGCCCATCAGGCGTACGTACGCCCAGGAGATGGGGAGGATGCCGGCGGAGCCCCACGGGGCGGCCGAGATCGGTCCGACGCCGGTCTCCGGACCGGCCGCGGGCTGCAGCGGGTGGTTGGGCAGGTACGGCGCCAGGTGCGCGCGCACACCGACGGGGCCGACGCCGGGGCCGCCGCCGCCGTGCGGGATGCAGAAGGTCTTGTGCAGGTTCAGGTGCGAGACGTCGCCGCCGAACCGGCCGGGCTTGGCCAGGCCGACCAGGGCGTTGAGGTTCGCGCCGTCGACGTAGACCTGGCCGCCGGCGTCGTGCACCTCGGCGCAGATGTCGGCGACGTGCTCCTCGAAGACGCCGTGCGTCGACGGGTAGGTGATCATGAGAACGGCCAGTTCGTCGCGGTACTGCGCGATCTTGGCGCGGAGGTCCTCGATGTCGACCTCGCCGTCGTCGGCGGTCTTGACGACGACCACCTTCATGCCGGCCATCACGGCGCTCGCGGCGTTGGTGCCGTGCGCGGAGGACGGGATCAGACAGACGGTCCGGTTCTCGTCACCGTTGGCCCGGTGGTACGCGCGGACGGCCAGCAGCCCCGCGAACTCGCCCTGCGAGCCGGCGTTCGGCTGGAGGGAGACCGCGTCGTAGCCGGTGACCTCGGCCAGCCGCTCCTCCAGCTCGCGGATGAGCGTCAGGAAGCCCTGGGCCTGCTCGGCGGGCGCGAAGGGGTGCAGCGCGCCGAACTCCGGCCAGGTGATCGACTCCATCTCGGCGGTCGCGTTCAGCTTCATGGTGCAGGAGCCGAGCGGGATCATGCCGCGGTCCAGCGCGTAGTCGCGGTCGGCGAGCTTGCGCAGGTAGCGCAGCATCGCGGTCTCGGACCGGTGCTGGTGGAAGACCGGGTGGGTCAGGATCGTGTCGGTGCGCAGCAGCGCCTCGGGCAGCGCGTCCTCGGTGGTGGCGTCCAGCGCCTCGACGTCCCCGTCGGCACCGAAGGCCGCCCAGACGGCGGTGATCTGGGTGCGGGTCGTGGTCTCGTCGCAGGCGAGGGAGACGGTGTCGGCGTCGACGAGGCGCAGGTTCACGCCGCGCTCGCGGGCGTCGGCGACGACCTCGCCGGCCTTGCCGGGGACGCGGACGGTGAGCGTGTCGAAGTACGTTCCGGTCACCACGTCGACCCCGGCGGCGCGCAGGCCCTCGGCCAGGATCGCGGCGTAGCGGTGGGTGCGCCGGGCGATCGTGCGCAGGCCGTCGGGCCCGTGGTAGACGGCGTACATGCCCGCCATGACGGCGAGGAGCACCTGCGCGGTGCAGATGTTGCTGGTGGCCTTCTCGCGGCGGATGTGCTGCTCGCGGGTCTGCAGGGCCAGCCGGTACGCCTTGTTCCCGTCGGCGTCCACGGAGACGCCGACGAGGCGGCCGGGCAGGCTGCGCGCGAACGTGTCGCGGACCGCCATGTAGCCGGCGTGCGGCCCGCCGAAGCCCATCGGCACGCCGAAGCGCTGCGTGGTGCCGACGGCGATGTCGGCGCCCAGGTCGCCGGGCGAGGTGAGCAGGGTGAGGGCCAGCAGGTCGGCGGCCACGGTGACGATCGCGCCCAGCCCGTGCGCCTGGTCGATCACGGGCTTGAGGTCCCGGACGGCGCCGGAGGCGCCGGGGTACTGGAGCAGCACGCCGAAGACGCCGCGCTCGGCGATCTCGGCCGGGATGCCCTCGGTGAGGTCGGCGACGACGACCTCGACGCCGGTCGGCTCGGCGCGGGTCTCGATGACGGCGACGGTCTGCGGCAGGGCGTCGGCGTCGACCAGGAAGACGCCGTTCTTGACCTTGCCGACGCGCCGGGCCAGTGCCATGGCCTCGGCGGCGGCGGTGCCCTCGTCGAGCAGCGAGGCGCCGGAGGTGGGCAGACCGGTCAGCTCGGCGACCATCGTCTGGAAGTTCAGGAGGGCTTCGAGGCGGCCCTGGGAGATCTCGGGCTGGTACGGCGTGTAGGCCGTGTACCAGGCGGGGTTCTCCATGACGTTGCGCAGGATCACCGGCGGGGTGAACGTGCCGTAGTAGCCGAGCCCGATCATCGGGGCGAGGACCTGGTTGCGGTCGGCGAGCCGGCGCAGCTCGGCCAGCACCTCGGCCTCGGTCCGGGCCTCGGGCAGCTTCAGCGCCTCGGTGCTCTTGATCACGTCGGGCACGGCGGCCGCGGTCAGCTCGTCCAGCGAGCCGTAACCGACCTGGGCGAGCATCTTCGCCTGCGCCTCGGCGTCCGGGCCGATGTGGCGCTGCTCGAAGGGGATGCCCTGTTCCAGCTGCGAGAGCGGGGTGCGACGGGGGGTCATGATGGAGGCCTCCTGGTCTGTCACGACCTGCGAGGGGCACCACGGCGCCGGGTGCCCGAACGGCCTCCCCCTCTGTCATCTCAACCTGAGAGCTTCACCGGCTCCACGCGGGCGCCGGCTTTCACCGTCGGTGAGGGTGAGGCTCCGCCCGGCCCACGGCCGCGCGCAACCCGCCCTGCTTTCCAGAGTGACCTCGTCCGTGCGGTACGGGGGCCTGAGAGATTCCGGGGAGGATTTGCTCCTTCGGCGTCGGCCGGATCAGCTCCGGACGACTCTCCCGCACGGGGTCAGCAGCCATGACCAGCCTACCAGCGGGGTACAGGGCGAGAATTCCCGAGTGGCCAAGACCGCGGAACTGCACTTCTGTAGTCCCTGTGGACCAGCCGCGACCAGTGTGGGAGGGACCGTGCAGACCGACATCGACCCGCGCAGCCTGATCGGCCGCAAGGCCTTCGACCGCAAGGGCACCAAGATCGGGACCGTGGACGAGGTGTACCTCGACGACGCGACCGGGGTACCCGAATGGGCGGCCGTGCGCACCGGCCTCTTCAGTCGTGACGCCTTCGTCCCGCTGGAGCCCAGCGAATTCGTCGAGGACACGCTGCGCGTCCCCTTCGACCGGGCACTGATCAAGGCCGCGCCCGACTTCGGCGTGGGCCGCCACCTCTCGCCGGAACAGGAGCTCCGGCTCTACCGGCACTACGGCCTGGACGCCGCCCCCGGCGAGCCGGCCCCGGACCGCGACTTCGGCCGGCTGGCGGGCCAGGAGGAGTAGTCCGGCACCTCCCGGACGAGCGGCAGGGGCTCGGCGGCCCGCAGCGCGGGGTCGTCGACACGGAACGTCCGCACCCGGCCGGGCGCGGACCCCGGTTCCTCGAACCGCACGGTCACCCGGCCGACCCCGCTGCCCTGCACCCAGCCGTGTCCGTGGACCTCGTGCCGCACGTCGTGCCCGGCCGGCCAGCGCCGCGCCGCGAGCTGCGCCGCCTCGTCCGGGCCCGGCTCGGCGTCCGCGGGCTCCTCGCGGCCGCCGGTGTCGTCCGGGGGCCGTACGCCGGCGTCGTCCGCCGGGGCCGCCCGCTCACCGGCGGCCTGGGCGAACAGGTCCTCCTGGGTGAAGGCGGCGAGCCCCGTGACGCCCACGCCCAGCAGCCGCACTCCCCCGGTGGTGTCCACGGCCTCCAGCAGCCGGGCGGCTGCCTCCCGGACCACCGCGGGGTCGTCCGTGGGTCCGCGCAGCGTCTCGGAGCGGGTCAGCGTGGAGAAGTCGTAGCGGCGCACCTTCAGAACCACCGTGCGCCCCGAGCGCCCGGCCGCCCTCAACCGCTGGACGCACCGGTCGGCCAGCCGCTCCACCTCGGTGCGCACCCGGACGCGGTCGTGCAGGTCCATGTCGAAGGTGTCCTCGACCGAGACGGATTTGGCGTCGCGCTCCGCGACCACGGGCCGGTCGTCGAAGCCGAACGCCATCCGGTGCAGCGAGGCCCCGTGCGCCTTTCCCAGCAGCCGTATCAGCTCCGCCTCGCCCGCCTCGGCGAGGTCGTCGACCGTCGTCATGCCGGCGCGCCGCAGATGGTCCGCGGTGGCCGGGCCGACGCCGGGCAGCGTGCGCACCGGCATGGGCGCGAGCAGTTCCCGCTCGGTGCCGGGCTCGATCAGGCGTATCCCGTCGGGCTTGGCCGCCTCGGAGGCGATCTTGGCAAGCATCTTGGAGCCGGCGAGCCCGACGGAACCGCTCAGTCCGGTGACCGCCTCGATCGCCTCACGCAACTGTCGGCCGATCTCCAGGGCCGAGGCGGTGTCGTCGGCCGTGCCACCCGCTTCGAGGTCCACGAAGGCCTCGTCGAGGCTGAGCGGTTCCACCAGCGGTGAGAGCCGGCCCAGCAGCTCCATGACCTGGTCGCTCACCGACCGGTACAGCGTGAAGCGCGGCACCAGATACGCGGCGTTCGGCGCCAGCCGTCTGGCCTGCGCCATCGGCATGGCCGAGTGCACCCCGAAGCGCCGCGCCTCGTACGAGGCGGTCGCGACGACCCCGCGCGGCCCGAGTCCGCCCACCACGACCGGTTTGCCGCGCAGGCTCGGCTTCGCCGCCTGCTCCGCGGAGGCGTAGAAGGCATCCATGTCCAGATGCAGAATGGTGGGCGCGGCTCTCACACCAGCCGATGCTGCCCTACGGCACTGACAACCGCCCCGCCACCACGGCCGGGCCGCCCGCGATTCCCGCCACGCGGGCGCTCCCAGCGGTTCAGACGGCCCGGTTGCGGCGCCGCGCCAGCTCGTCGGCGGGGTTGTGACCGATGAGGGTCTCGCCCGTGTCCACTCGCTCCCCGTGCAGCTGCGACAGCGCGGCGTCCACGTCCCGCCACACCACGCCGACGGCGATACCGAAGACGCCCTGGCCTCCTTGGAGGAGGTCGACGACCTCGGCGGGCGAGGAGCACTCGTAGACCGTCGCCCCGTCGCTCATCAGCGTCATGCGTTCCAGATCCTGGAAGCCGCGGGCCCGCAGGTGCTGGACCGTGGTCCGGATGTTCTGGAGCGCGACACCGGTGTCGAGGAACCGCTTCACGATCTTCAGCAGGACGACGTCCCGGAAGCTGTAGAGCCGCTGAGTGCCCGACCCGTACGCCGGACGGACGCTCGGCTCGACGAGACCGGTGCGAGCCCAGTAGTCGAGCTGCCGGTAGGTGATACCCGCCGCCGCGCACGCCGTAGGCCCGCGATAGCCGATGTCGTCGGCCGATGCCACGCCGCCCCCTGCCACCGCAGCCGGCACGGCCGACTGCCTCATGGTTCGGTCGGCCGTACTCCCCTGCTGCGGATACGGCGCACCCGCTGCCGTACCGTCGCCGCTGTTTCTCACGCCGACCTCCGTCCTTGACCTGCCCACTCGAAGGTAGGCAGTCACCCGGGGTGCGTCAACGATCGCCACACTCGGCACGCCGAGTGATAATCACCCTGAGGGTGGTTTCGCGTGACCGTTGACGGGGAAAGGGTCATCGGATGAGCCGACGGCGGCCCCGAGGACGTCACTGGCTGTTGTTCGTACCGAAGTCCTCCGGAGAGATCTGGTCGAGGAACTCGCGGAACTTCTCCACCTCGTCCTCCTGCTCGTCGGGGATCGCGATCCCCGCGTCGTCGAGCACCCCGTCACTGCCGTAGATCGGCGTGCCGGTGCGCAGGGCGAGCGCTATCGCGTCGGAAGGCCGCGCGCTCACCTCGACACCGCCGGCGAAGACCAGCTCCGCGTAGAAAACCCCTTCACGCAGGTCCGTGATGCGGACCTCGGTGAGCTCCTGGCCCACGGCCTCGAGCACATCCTTGAAGAGATCATGGGTCAGCGGCCTGGCCGGAGCCATGCCCTGCTGCGCGAAGGCGATCGCGGTCGCCTCGCCAGGACCGATCCAAATGGGGAGGTACCGGTCGCCTCCCACTTCACGCAGGAGCACGATCGGCTGGTTGGAGGGCATTTCCACCCGGACACCCACAACGTCGAGCTCGTTCACACAGCAACCCTAGGACGTGCTCGGCAGGTTTGGGTAGTCGGGCTGGTCCGGCTTCAGTGCAGCCGGATCTGCAGAGCGGTCTGCACGAGGGCGGAATGCAGCCGTACGGAGAGCTCCGCCAGCTCCTTCGCGGTCGCCTCGGCATACGCTCTGGTCTGCGGATTCCGGTGCCGGCGCAGCGGCGCGACCACCTGCTCGATGAGTCCCGCCTCCCGGTCGGCGGCGGCCCGCATGGCCCTCAGGTGACGAGGTTCCAGACCGAATCGCCCCAGATCCGCCACAAGCCTGGCGACGGTCACCATCTCCGCGTCGTAGCCGCCGTCGGGTGAGGGCGCGACGAGGCCGTACGACTCCCAGGCGTCGAGGTCGCTCTCGGTGACCTCGGCGGCGACGAGGAGCTCGGCGCGGCCGATGCGGGCGGCCGTGGCCCGGCCCGGGACCCCGGCCCAGTCGCCCTCCGTCTCCTGCCGCTCGCCGTCCGGGGAGGGCAGGGCCACCTGCTCCCCCCGGGCGAGGGCATCCAGGTGCTCGCGGATGACCTTGAGCGGCAGGTAGTGGTCCCGCTGCATCCGGAGCACCTGGGCGAGCCGCTCGACGTCCGCGGGGACGAACTTCCGGTAGCCGGAAGGGGTCCGCTGCGGTTCGACGAGCCCCTCGGCCTCCAGGAAGCGGATCTTGGAGATGGTGACGTCGGGGAACTCCTCCTGCAGTTGCAGGAGCACCGTGCCGATGCTCATCGGCCGGTCGTCGGCGGCGGTGCCGTGTCCGGCACCGCCGCTCGGTGTTCTCAGCATGGACCTTCCTGGGGGTCCCCCCGGACGGCGTCCGGGGGCGGGTCAGATGCCCCGCTGGCTTGCGTAGAAGACCAGCCGGTACTTGCCGATCTGCACTTCGTCGCCGTTGGACAGGCCGACGGAGTCGATCCGCTCACGGTTGACATAGGTGCCGTTGAGGCTGCCGACGTCCCCGACCGTGAAGCTGCCGTCGGCGTTGCGACGGAACTCCACGTGGCGGCGCGAGACCGTCACGTCGTCGAGGAAGATGTCGCTCTGCGGGTGACGGCCGGCCGTGGTCAGCTCGCCGTCCAGCAGGAAGCGGCTGCCGGAGTTCGGCCCGCGCCGCACCACCAGGAGCGCCGAGCCGAGCGGCAGGGCGTCGACGGCGGCCTGCGCCTCGGGAGACAGCGACGGCACGGCCGTCTGGCCGGTCGCCTCCGCCTCGTACGCCTCCAGGCCCGAGATCGAGATGGTCGACGTCGTCTCCGAGGCACGCTCGGGGATTCCGCCCCGCAGCGGCGCCCCGCAGTTGGAGCAGAAACGGCTGGCCTCGGCGTTGCGGTGGCCGCACCTCGTACACACCGGCATGGACGAAGCCTCCTGGCTCGGGGCTCCGAAACCTATGCGGCCGGGACCGGCAGGGTCAACGGACGACGCGCCGGAACCGCCCGGATAGCCACCCCCCTGGCCTGCCACCTGGTCGCGGAAGAGCGGGCGCTCCGCGCCCTGCTCATCGGTCTGACCATGGCGCGGCGCGCGATGACGTGCGGCTTCATCGCGAGCGCTCTTGCCGAACAACTTCCCAAACAACTTCACGGGCGATTCCCCTTGACCGAAACAGACCCGCCCGTGGGGCAGGACGAACCCTGAATGAACACACCTGCCGACCCGGACATCTTCACAACGTCCGTATCCACCCGACAGTTTCCACCACGCGCCACGATTACGATGCGGCGACCCCCCGCAACCGTCCGCTCGTGTTCCCCGCCGCCCGGGCGCCCGGGGATCACTGGCCCGACGACCGAGCGTAGTCAGGCCGCTCCGCCGGTCGCAAGGCATCCACGACAATGTCGTCGGCCCGGGCCACATGCACCGTGGCCTGCTCCTTCTCCAGCGTCTGCACCACACCCCCGGGGATGTTCAGCGCCGGTTCCAGATCCTGCGGCTTGCCGATGACCTTGAAGACGTACGGGGCGGAGATCTTGCGGCCGTCGACCTTGACCGCGCCCCCGTCGCCGGAGAAGTACGTATTGGCCACCACGCGGACGCCGTTGACCTCCACGGCCTCCGCGCCGGCCGCCCTGAGTTCCTGCAGCGCGTCGAGCAGCATGTCCGGCCGCACGGCACCCCCGGGGTCGTCGACCGTCAGCGTGATCCCCGGCCCGTGGGCCGCCACGGTACCCGCGAGCACGCCGAGTTGCCGCTCCTTCTCGACCGTCTGCTTCCGGGCCTCCTCGGCCTGGTCGGAGCTGTTCTCCAGCTCCGTGCGCTGGTCGTCGAGGCGCTGCTTCTCGTCCTCCAGCCGCTGGGTGCGGTCGTCCACCTCGTCGAGGATGCGCACCAGGTCCTCCTGGCGGGCACCGCGCAGGGCGCTGTTGTCGCTGTTGGACCGCACCTGGATGGCGAGCCCCAGACCGAGGACGAACAGCAGGAGGGCGACGACGAGTTGGGCGCGGGTGATGCGGGGCGGCCAGATGCCTGCGACCAGTCGCTGGCGCCCGGTGAGCTCCCCGGCAGCGTCGGCGGGCGGGCGGCCCGGCTGCTCGCCGCCGTCGTTGAACGTGTCGTTGCTCATCGGCATCACGCCCGGAAGACGTGCCGGCGGATCGCGGCGGCGTTGGAGAAGATCCGGATGCCCAGCACGACCACCACACCCGTGGAGAGCTGGGCGCCGACGCCCAGCTTGTCGCCCAGGAAGACGATGAGCGCCGCCACGACCACGTTCGAGAGGAACGAGACCACGAAGACCTTGTCGACGAAGATGCCGTCGAGCATGGCCCGCAGGCCACCGAAGACCGCGTCGAGCGCGGCGACGACGGCGATGGGGAGATAGGGCTCGACCACCGCCGGCACTTCGGGCCGGACCAACAGTCCGACCACGACTCCCACGACGAGGCCCAGTACGGCGATCACGATGTGCCCTTCCCTGTGTCTGCGGCCTTGTATGGCTCTGCTGTCCGTACGATCAGGCTCGGGGCGGCCGGGAGGTTCAGCTTCTCCTGGACGGAGATGCCGGTCCTGATGTCGAAGGTGTCCTTCAGAGCCTGCAGGTACTGGCCGTCGGCACTGGCCCGGAAGGCCGCGCCCAGCTTCTTGCCGTCCCCCACCGCGAGCACCGTGTACGGGGGCACGAGCGGTTTGTTGTCGACCAGTATGGCGTCGCCCGCGGCCCGGATCGCCGACAGGGACGTCAGTCGCTGCCCGTTGATGGCGATGGCCTCGGCGCCGGACTCCCACAGGCCGTTGACGACACGCTGCATGTCCCGGTCCCTGACCCGCCCGGTGTCGGAGAAGCCGCTGGTCTCGCGGGGCCCGCCACCACCCTGGTCGGTGTCCTCGGCGTCGTCGACGACGACCTTGAGCCCCGGACCGTGCACGGGCGTCGCCCCGGAGAGCAGCGCCACCAGCTCGCCCTGGTCCCCCCCGTGCTGCTGGAGGGCCTTGCGCTGGCGCGTACTCACGTCGTCGCGGACTTCCTCCACCTGGGATTCCAGGGTGTCGGCCGCCGCCGTCTCCGCGTCGATACGGTCGATGAGCTCCTGTCGCTCCTTGGCCAGTACCGGCGCGGTCACCCGCGCCTGGGCCGCACCGAGCGTGACGACCAGCGCGGCCAGGACCAGACACGCCGCGAAGCCGAGCTTGGCCTTGAGCGTACGGGGCATGCCGGCGCGCCCGTCCGCCGCACGCCGCGCCGCGGCTTCGGCGTAGCCGTCGTCCAGGCTGTGCTCCATCACGTTGGTCAGCAGCAACATGGACGCGTCGGGGCGCTTGGGCGGCGGGGCCGTGCTCCGACCGGGAGGCTGCTGCGACATGCCGCACATCGTCGCATGGCACGGTGGGTTACGCCGAATGGCCCCACCCATGGCCCGCTGCCTGCGGGAACGGGCGGCCGGTCCGCCGCCGGGACGGCCGCCCGCTCACCCGTCCCGGCGGCCCGACCTCAGTTGCCCGCGCTGTCGACGACCGCGGCCCACTCGTCCAGCAGCGCCTCGGCGGAGGCGTCGTCGGGCCCTTCGGCCCACAGATGGGTGACGGCTTCCGCCGGGTCCGGCAGGACCATGACCCAGCGCCCGTCCGCCTCCACGACCCGCACGCCGTCCGTCGTGTCGACGTCCCGGTCTCCGGCCGCCTCCACCACCCGGCGCATCACCAGGCCCTTCACGGCCCAGGGGGTCGCCAGGTCACGGCGCAGGACATGGGCGCGCGGAATACGGGCATCGATCTGGCTCAGCGTGAGCTGGGTCCTGGCGACAAGCCCGATGAGCCGTACGAACGCGGCCGTCCCGTCGAAGACACTGGCGAATTCGGGAACGATGAAGCCGCCGCGGCCGTCTCCCCCGAAGATGGTGCCTTCCTCACGCCCCACCCGGGTCAGGTCGTCGGGCGACGTCGTCGTCCACTCGACCTGTGTGCCGTGGTACGCGGCCACCTGCTCGGCGACCCTGGTGGTGGTCACCGGCAACGCCACCCGCCCACTGCGCCGCTCGGCGGCGACGAGGTCGAGCATGACCAGCAGAGCCCGGTCGTCCTCCACGATCCGCCCCCGCTCGTCGACCAGCGAGAGCCGTTCGCCCACCGGGTCGAAGCGGACACCGAAGGCTGCTCGCGCCGAGGAGACGATCTCGCCGAGGCGCACGAGGCCGTTGCGCCGGGCCTCGGCCGTCTCGGTCGGACGGGATTCGTCGAGCCCGGGGTTGATGGTGAGCGCGTCCACGCCCAGCCGCCCCAGGAGGCTCGGCAGCACGAGCCCCGCGCTGCCGTTGGAGGCGTCGACGACGACCTTGAGCTGGGCGTCGGCAATCCCCGTCGTGTCCACATTGCGCAGGAGCGACCCGGTGTACGAGTCGAAGACGCTGGAGGGGAAGTAGATGTCCCCGATCTCACCCGGGAAGGCACGCCGGTACTCCTGCCTGGCGTAGACCCGGTCCAGCTTCCGCTGCCGCGCCTGGGAGAGGTCCGCTCCGCGTTCGTCGAAGAACATGATGTCGACGGAGTCGGGCACGCCCTGCGAGGTCCGGATCATGATCCCGCCGGCACTTCCACGCGCGGTCTGCTGACGTGCGACGGGCAGCGGTACGTTCTCCAGGTCCCGTACGTCGATGGCGCTGGCCTGGAGCGCGGAGATCACCGCGCGTTTGAGGGCCCGGGCACCACGGGAGTGGTCCCGGGCGGTGGTGACGGTGGAACCCTTCTTGAGCGTCGTCGCGTATGCGCCGGCCAGTCTGACGGCCAGCTCGGGAGTGATCTCGACGTTCAGGATTCCGGAGACGCCACGCGCCCCGAAGAGATGGGCCTGGCCGCGGGATTCCCAGATCACCGAGGTGTTGACGAAGGCGCCGGCCTCGATGGTCTTGAAGGGGTAGACGCGGACGTTCCCCTGAATGATCGATTCCTCACCGACGAGGCATTCGTCGCCGATGACGGCGCCGTCCTCGATCCGGGCGGCGCGCATGATGTCGGTGTTCTTGCCGACCACACAGCCACGCAGGTTGCTGTGGTCACCGATGTACACGTTGTCGTGGACCACGGCCTTGTGCAGGAAGGCACCGCTCTTGACGACGACGTTCGACCCGATGACGGTGTGCTCCCGGATCTCCACGCCGGCCTCGACCTTGGCGTAGTCCCCGATGTACAGCGGGCCCCGCAGCACGGCGTCGGGGTGCACGTCGGCGCCTTCGGCCACCCAGACACCCGGAGAGATCTCGAAGCCGTCGATCTCCACGTCGACCTTGCGCTCGAGCACGTCGGCCTGGGCCTTCACATAGCTCTCGTGCGTGCCGACATCCTCCCAGTAGCCCTCGGCGATGTAGCCGTAGATGGGCTTGCCTTCCTTCATGAGCTGCGGGAAGACGTCCCCGGACCAGTCCACGGAGACATCGGCCTCGACGTAGTTGAAGACCTCGGGCTCCATGACGTAGATGCCCGTGTTCACAGTGTCCGAGAAGACCTGGCCCCAGGTGGGCTTTTCCAGGAACCGTTCGACCTGGCCCTGCTCGTCCACGATCGTGATCCCGAATTCCAGGGGATTGGGAACGCGGGTGAGGCAGACGGTGACCAGGCCGCCCTTCTCCTTGTGGAAAGCGATCAGGTCCGTGAGGTCGAAGTCGGTGAGCGCGTCACCGGAAATGACGAGGAAGGTGTCATCCTTCAATGCCTCTTCGGCATTCTTCACGCTGCCGGCGGTGCCGAGCGGCTTCTCCTCGTTGGCATAGCTCAGCTCCATGCCGAGCTCTTCGCCGTCCCCGAAATAGTTCTTGACCAGGGAGGCGAGGAACTGGACGGTCACGACCGTCTCATTGAGCCCGTGCCGTTTCAGCAGTCGGAGCACATGCTCCATGATCGGCCGATTGGCCACGGGCAGGAGCGGTTTGGGCATGCTCGAGGTCATGGGGCGAAGGCGAGTGCCTTCGCCGCCAGCCATCACGACGGCCTTCATGTCGGAAACGTCCTCCTTGAGAGACGACGGTTGAGCCGACTTCGCCCGTCAGGGCAGCTTCTGTGTCATCAGCCGCGGGCCGGCATCGTTGCACGGCACCCCATCAGCGAGCTCAATCGGCTACTGCATCCGCCTTGACGAGACGGCGGACTTGAACCACGTACAAGATTCCTGCCCACCAATAGAGCGTTGTACCCCATCCTGCGAACGCCCATCCGAAAACAGTGGCCACCTCTGCCAGCCAACCATGCCCGTCGCTGAGCAGCAACAAGGGGAATGCGTACATCAAGTTGAACGTGGCCGCCTTGCCCAGGAAGTTCACCTGGGGCGGCGGATAGCCGTGCCGGCGCAGGATTCCGACCATCACAAGGAGCATCAGCTCGCGGGCGAGCAGGGCGATGGTGAGCCAGAGAGGCAGGATCTCGCGCCAGGTGAGTCCGACGAGAGTGGAAAGAATGTAGAGCCGGTCGGCAGCCGGGTCGAGGAGCCGTCCGAGGCTGCTGATCTGATTCCACCGGCGCGCGAGCTTGCCGTCGAGGTAGTCGCTGACGCCGCTGAACATCAGGACCAGCAAGGCCCAGCTGTCACTCTTGGGTCCGCCGAACTCGGGGCGGAGGATCAGCCACAGGAAGACAGGCACGCCGACGAGGCGCGCCATGCTGAGGATGTTGGGGATGGTGAGTACCCGGTCCGTCTGAACGCGGGTCTCCTGGACCTCCACCCGAGGGCCTCCTGTGTCAAGAACGTGCCAATGATGCCTCCTGACCCTACCCTCAGCTCCGGTCGGCGGGTGCACGGGGGTGGGAAGCGGCTCCGGAACGCGGAAAAGCCCCGTGCCACAGGGGCACGGGGCTTTTCCTAAAAGGAGTTCGGCGGCGTCCTACTCTCCCACAGGGTCCCCCCTGCAGTACCATCGGCGCTGAAAGGCTTAGCTTCCGGGTTCGGAATGTAACCGGGCGTTT